>CAZEKX010000051.1:0-14333 GCA_964512955.1 uncultured Bacteroidaceae bacterium | reverse complement strand
TCAAAGTCGTGAGCAAGGTGGGGATTTTGTTGCACTTCTATCTTGACAGTATATAATTTATAAGCGGATTTGCATACATCTCCAAAATCTTGGTGCGTAGGAATGCTTCGTCTTTATTGGGCAAGTCAACTTTTTCAATGCGCTCTGCAAGGTATTTGTCGAGTTGCTCTTTGTCGGTATCGGTATATTTATCGGCAAATTGTTTGTCGCCTGTAAGCAGTTCGTAATAGTAATAGTTTACCGGCCACAGACGATAGTTCTTGTGTATTATGTGGTCGATGATACGGGCAATGGCTGCTGTCTTCTCGTTCTTGGTGAGTGAACGGTCTATCTGCGCTATCTGCTCGTTTATCACATCGGCAACATGGTAGTGTATTGCACCTTTATATCCAAAGAGTCCTGTCTGCATGTTTACAAGGTCGTCCATAGGCGACTTTTTATGCTCGGGATTATCTCGTTTCTGCTGGAACTCTTTGGCTTTAAGATAGTCGCATGGGTCGAACTCGTAGGATATGGTGGTGGGGGCAATATTCAGTACTTTCAACGAATCTATAATATCTTCGTCGCTGTACATGGAGAACATCTTTATCAATCCCTCTTGTGTAGTATCGTTGGAGTCTTTTGCACGTCCTTCGCGTTGGGCAATCCAAATAGGTTGTTTACGTTCGGTTATGGCATGGTGTATATACGACGAAAGACGTTTCGACGAAGCCAACATTTCGCGAATAGATGCTGAACGCTGTACAATGAAACTGCGGTTTACACGCACAAGTTTCTTTATCCAAGGGCGTATGAGCAGGTTATCGCCTATGGCAATCTCCACTGTGTTGTCAATGTGTTGTACCATTAACAGACAAAGAAAAGCCGAATCCAATATAATATCGCGGTGGTTCGAAATTGACAATATTGCATTAAGGTTATCCTTGTTGTCGTAGGACATGGTTATACCTCTGCTGAATTTTTGTACCAGTGTACCAAGGAATGGATATACCAATGCTTTCTGAAAATCGAGATTAGTTTTACTGCCACGCATCATGTCGGCAACTTTCTCAAACGGTATCTGCGGAAAGATATGCGCTATCACCATTCTAAACTCCGGGTCGGCGATAAGTTCTTCATACACAGCCGGTAACTCTTCCGGTACATACGGACGAATCTCGTCAAATTCTTTTGGGATAATCATAATATATGTTTTAAAAAATCTTCTAAATGCGAAGATATGTAAAATTTATTTAAAAATACAATACTTATCTTTTTTTATGCGTAACTATGAATTCCCCCAAGCACAAAATTTACACCAAAATAGGTTATAAGCACCGTTATAAATGCTACAATGCAGAATGTGTGAAAAGCAAGTGGCTTACGGAATATTGACAATGAACCATCGTGCAGTGCCAGTGAATATACAAGCATGGTTATCAGTGCCCACACCTCTTTGGGGTCCCATCCCCAATATCTGCCCCATGATACGTTTGCCCACACTGCTCCTATAAATATTCCAATGGTAATAAGAAACACAGCGGGGTATAGAATTATCTTGCCCACAACTGCCAGATACTCAATCTGCCGGTAGTCTCTTTTTATATTCCACAGTGCCAATGCTGTTACTCCGTTCATCATGGCAAAGGCAAACAGTGAGTATGAAATCATTATAACCACTACGTGAAGGCTTAACAATGGCGACTGCAATACCGGTATCAGTTGTGTTATTTGTGGATTGCTCTCTCCTATCATTGCAACCATGAGTGTGAGACCGCAGAGCAAAAAACCGAATGGTACCGACATGGCGAAACGGCGTTGAATAAACAGTGTCAACAATATTATGCTCCATGCCATGAACACCATTGTCTCGAACCCGTTAGATAGCGGTAAATGTCCACTCACATATCCTCGTAGCACTATGAACGCTGTCAGATAACAAAATATAAGAGCAATAATGGCAATCAGTGGCTTGTGTAACGGGTTATTGCTATTCATGAAAGCAATCTTGCGACAATAATATATGAAAGTAACAATTCCTATTACTGTACATAGCATTGCCAACAGACGTACGTAGTTGTGCGTGTTATATATCTTTTCGGCATTGAAACGTGTCTCCGACGGGCATGCGTCGCCGGCACCGTTACGCTGAAACTCCTTTATTCTATATAATTCGGCTATAACCATCTCATCCTGTTGCGTTGAAACGGCTTTCGCTATATTCCTCATACAATCATATATAAACGTCCACTCTTGCACGTCTACTTCTGTAGGTTGTTTGTCTATGGGTGAGTACCATACAGGTGTTTCATTATTGTTATTACGGTGTGGGTATAACCTAAGCATGCTGCCGTTGCAAACCATGTTTATAAGGTTATATTTCTCATGTGCAACATGTGCTGCACGTCGTAATGGGCTGTTGTTGCTGCTGCGCAGGGCTTTTTCGAGTTTGTAATTCCCATCGGGTAATGTAAAATCGTTGTATGAGGCATATCCGTCATCTATGCCTAAAATATCGGCAATCTGTTTGCTTTTTATCTTTATGATAGGCTCTTTCCTCCACTCATCAGGAAAGAGACACCAGCCTGCGAGAATCTCTTCGGCACTATAACCGTTATATACAGGCTTACCACATAACTTTATTGTAAAATCTTTGGCAAAAGTTTGTAATGGACAAATACGGTTGTTGTAATATATGTACAAGTTACCAAACTCTTTGGCTGCATCGTAAGACATTGTTTTAGGCTCCTCGGCAAGTGTAACCGAAGAGAACAGTATAAAAAGAATAATTGCAGTAGAACGTTTGAGCAATGGACTGCGTAATAACTTGCGGAAGCGGCTATCTTTGCCAAAGAAATATGCAATAATGCTTATCAATAAAAGTATGTACCCGGTATATGTAACTGCTATACCGTAAGGGTCGTATGACACGCGCAGTGTAGTTCCCTGCATGTCGGCATCGTATCCCGACTGATATAACCGGTATCCCTCATAACTGAATATGTTGTTCATGGATATTGTACCGTTAACAATATTCCCGTTGTCTGTTATAGAGATATTGCTAATGTAGTCCATTGGAGCAAATGTTCCGGGGTAGTGCTCTACATGAAATTTGTTTAGTGATATCTGAAAAGGAAGACGTCCTATATTGCCATCGGAAACTATGAATACCGTTGTAGGTGGTGCTTCTGTTCGTAAACGAATCACTCCCTGTATACCAAACATGTGGGTTGTAAATGCTCCTGCAAGAATAAGCAGAAAGGATGTGTGTAACAATAATATGGCAACGCGCCTGTATGTCTTGCTGAGTATTATAAATGTACCCCCGGTTATTGCGAGGAATATCCATAAGAATATCATCCATGGTGAGCGATAGAGATGCTCCGATGCGAATGGAGTACCTTGGTACTTCTCTAATACGGTGGCAAAGATAAGCATTAGCAGAATCACCCCAACCGTACTAAATGACAGGTATTTGAACAATCTTTTCACAACCGCAAATGTAGGAAACATTTTTCACAAAAGAGTGCAACCCCAAGGTTTTTTCTACACTTTGGGGTTGCACAAATCTTTTTTAGTCCATTTATTTCTTGTCTCTCTTAATAAAAGAGCGTTTTATCCAGAGATAGTAGCCAGTTAAAGGCAATGATGCTCCTAATATTGCCACTAAAAAGTATAATATACGTGTAAAAAGACCACCCCATGAGCCTACATGTACCGAATATATCCATCCTTTCATCTTGTCTTGAGGTTTACTATTCTTGTATGCGATTCTGTCGGTGATTTCTCCCGTTTCTGCATCGAAAATATATTTGTCGCTTGCCTGTTGATTGCCAAATGATTCTGTGGAAACACTTGCACTCCCATTGGAAATGGTAATCTGTTTATAATCGGGGTTCTCTTGCGAAACTTTGTTGAGAATACTTTGCCAATGAATATAAGAGGTCTCCTCTCTCTCTTCGTTTTTATCTTTTGTCTTTTTTGTGTTGTTAACTGTTTGTGCAGTCTCTACACCAAAAACATTATAGAATGTGTTACGATACCATTGAAACGACCATGTAAGTCCTGTAAGTGCCATTGCCAGTAGAAGTACAAAGGTGTAGAATCCGCCTGCAACATGCATGTCGTACCAAAAACGTCTTCTTCCTTTGTTTGCAACTATCTTTACTCTGTTTTTGAATAGTTTCTTGTTATGCGGAATCCATATTGCAAATCCGGTAATGAGAATGAAAACAAAGATAATAGTGGAAACTCCTACGAGTTGTCGTCCCCATGTTCCGCCGTTTCTAGGTGCATCATCCATGAACCAACGATGCAAACGTATCATTACTTCGAAGAATGGCAGTCGCTCTTTTTTACCAATTATCTCGCCTGTATACTGGTCTATATATATACCTGCACGGCGGGGCTTGGAAATATTTACTACGTATGCCCTGTCGGGGTCGTTTGTTATTGTTATGCCGGTTACATCTACTCCTGCGGGTATGTATTTGGCAACAATGCTGGTCAAGGTGTCCACCGGTAGAATATCTGCTTTTCTCTCAACAGTATTGTTGGTACATACATCGGTTATCTCCTTTTCGAAAACGAGCATGGCACCCGAAAAGCATGTGATTGCAATTATCAACCCCACCGGGATGGATAGCCATAAGTGTATTTTCTTGAATAATTTCTTCATGGAATATACTTGTAATGGTTTGTCAGTCCAAAGGTAATAGTTTACCTATTCCTTCAAGCGATGTTACCTCGACGGTTACACCCTTTACGGCTACACCTGTATTACTGTCTATTTTGTATATTGCAGGATAAAGTCCGCTTGTTGCGTCATAAGTTATGGGCATATATGCATAACCATTCTCCATGTAAGGTGTTTTTCCCAACGCTGAAAGGTTTTCGGGTAAACCGGTTACTTCGGTTAATGTTTTTTCGGCAACATTGAATATGGCAAGGCTCAAAGCAGTAGGTGTTTTACCTCCCAATGTGAGTGGTTGGTCGTACATCTGTAAAAGAAAACAGTTGCCACCTATGTACCACGAACGTAGAAACGAACGTCCATTGGAGAGTTCTTCAATATTTACATAGTAGTTGTCATCGAAATCTTCTTCACCTGCTTTAATACGTACAACACCGGCAGGCAGTGTGGTTTGTTGACGTGCATCGCTCATGGTTTTTGCGTATGATGGTGAAAATACGTATATATCACCGTTCTCTGTAGACCATAACATCTGATAATATTGCGATTTGTTGCGACCGCAAGCATAACTTATTTTTTCGGTTTTAATAAGTTTCTTCGATGTAAATGTTGCATCATCGAAAATTGCTATATTGCACTCATTGGGATATTGAGTCCACTGTAACTCTCCTTTCTTATAGGAACTGCTGTTGCTACCGCCATCTTCGCTTTTTACAAGGTCTTCATTGCCGGGAAGTACCCATTTGCCTCCTTCGGTTGCTGCTCCATATTGGCTTAATCCCATGGGGACTGTTGCTGCAAATATCTTGTCGCCACGTTGTTGTATACCGGCAAGTGTTACATATTCGCCATTTCCCAAGAAATTTTCAGATAAAAGTTTTTTGTCGGGCTGCGGTGTGTTGTATGTCTCATTATAGGTGTCGAGGTACGAAATAAGGAACATCTTGGGAATGTATCCGTTTGCATCGCTCCACGATGCATCGCCATCTCCAGTCGAGGTGGTGATAATGTAATCGTTGTAAATACCGTATGTGGTAAAACGTTTAACAGAGTATTCGGCACTGCGTGCTTCAACCTCGTAATTGTTGTTCATGATAAACGAACGGGATAGTCCGGCATTTCCTTGGTTATATGCCAATCCATACAGGTAATCAGTACCATGGAATACCCAATACGATGCAGCATCGGTAACTTCACCTCTATTTACGGATGAAACAGTTCCTTCGTCTAACGATTCACTATTCAGCAATACCGTTGTGGTATTATTGGAACCGGTAATTGATGCAGCAATAACATAGGGCTTGTCATTTGCCGGTGGCGGGGTAGGTGTGGAATTGCTGTCGGAACATGATATAATCATGGCTGTTGTTGCTATTGAAAACAATAGTTTCTTAATAGTTAAATAATTGTTCATAATAATCTGTTTTTAAATTATTCTAATTGATATTTATATAATCTTGTTGTTGGTTGAAATTTGCAATCTTATTACAGATATATTGTTTATTAACTGCCAAAGCAGACTCTAATCTTACCGTAAAAGGCTCGTCCTGCTTTTTGCAAACTGAAATTGTCGTATAAATGTTCGTCTGTTATGTTGCGACATTCAAAAGAGATGTTGTATTTGCCATTTTTAATGCTGTATGTAAGTGATAAATCGTGTGAGAATTGGTTGGGGACCATGTAATCATCTTTGTTAGCGCCAATCTTTGTTGAATAATAACTAAATTTCTCAACAAAACGGTTGTCGTATGTAAATGTGAGCAAGTTTCCTTTCCTCAGAAAATTGTGCCAATAGAATGAAACATCAAAATCGGCAAAGATGCATGGAAGGTTTGGCATACGCTCCTTATATCCTATGTTGGGTGCTGAACTACCTATTGCATATTTCATGTTGTCGAGAACCTCCATTTGCGTAAAATTACCGCCAACCGATAATAATTTCTCAAAAGTATATCTGAGCGATATGTTATACCCTTTGGTAAGTACCTTCCCATAATTTATGTATGTGGCTCCTGTACGTCCGCCACTCAGGTCTATAATATTACGTTGTATATAATCGTGTGTATCACGATATACCAATCCACCTTCGGTATATACTGTATGTTTACCAAACGTAGCATTATAACTTATATTGAAATTAATATTATGACTGTTCTCGGGTAATATGTTTATATCTCCACTCTCTAAATCCTCATCACCGAACATCTCTTCTGTTGTGGGTAAGCGATATGCTTTCTCGTATGACAGTTTTGCTTGCAATCCTTGAGTTATAAAGTATGTACCGGCAATTCCATATCCCAAACAGTCGAGCGAACGCTCATTCTTTACAAAGTCGTCCTGGTTACTTGTGGTGGCAATTGGTCCACTTACTTCTAACCCATAATATTTTCCAAAGGCTGTTATGTTCCATTTATCATTTGGCATAAAACGATACGAAACACCTGTTATGTTCTTATATGTCGTTTTTTCAATGGGGTCTTCAACCTTGTGTGGAAGCAAAAACGATATGTTTTTGCGTTTGAACGCATTGAATACATGGTGTATTGTGAATAGGTGCGTATGTGAACCTCCTAAACGATAACTTGCATTGAATGTTGCATTCCAATTATCATTCTTAGACTTTGTATGTATGTACGATTGCTCTCCGGGAGAGTTCATCCTCATGGTTTCGCCACGCCAATTATATTTATATCTTGCTGTGTCTATGTTGGTTGTAGAGTTTATATTGTAGTTCGCTGTCAGCATAATATCCAAGCCATTAAGTAAATTGCGTTTGCCGTACTCTACCGACGGTATTATGGAGTAACCTTTACGATGCTTGTTTCCATAGACAATTTCCTGTCGTACTCCGGTCTGAATCTCTTTATACATTTGTGAATAAGTTAAGCCGAACATCAAACGGTCTGTCCAGGTCTTATCCGTTATACCCGCCTTTACTATAACAGCCTCGTTATGGTATCTGTCATTAAAACGTTTTACCTTATGTAATTTTTTCTTTTCAATGCGTCCGGTCTCAAAATCCTCTATTGGCGCATTTATATAATAATCGTTGTCGGAGTAGTTCTGAAATGCATTTATCTCGTATGTAAAACCATTCTTTAATACATGACTGTAATTTACAAACGACTTGTGGGTGTTGAATGAACCGTATGAATATGATGCCTCGATATTCCAACCTTCACGTTGTTTATTTGTTACAATATTTATGACACCGCCCATTGCGTCTGTCCCGAAACTCACAGGTACCACGCCACGATATACCTCTATGTGTTTTGCATAGTTTACAGGAATGTTGTTTAGTCCAAACGATTTTCCAACACCTTCTTGTGGCACTCCATCTATGAAAACTTTTACATGTTTCCCACTGAACCCGTCTAAAGATATCTGCATGTCGGAACCCACACCGCCCGCTTCACGTAATTTCAATCCGGGTGTCTTTGCAAGCAAATCACTAAGGTTCTTAGTACTGTTAAGATACTCTTTACTGTCTATCGTTACAACATTGAATGCAGAACGTTTAGTGCGTGATATTCCAGAGTATGTGGCTGAAACTATTACATCGTTGAGTTCGGTAGTCGATTCGTGCAATGTTATATCGTATTCTAATGGAGCATTGCCGGCGATTGTAAAATCTTTTCGGAATGTGGTGTAACCTATTGCCGAAACTGTTAGAGTGTGATTGCCGGCAGGAACCGACAATCGAAAATTCCCGTTATCATCGGCATGGCAACCAATGGTTGCACCTTCAATACCAACTGTTGCCAAAGGAATAGCCTTCTTCTCCGTATCTGTGATACGTCCCGAAACTATTATATCATCCGCTTTTGCTGAATATAATGTGCTTAAAGCACAAATGATAGTTGTTAATAGTAAATGTTTATATCTCATATTGAATTCTGTTACACTTATGCATGTTTACGATGGTATATGGCATCGTAAAGCAAATTCTACGTTGCAAAAGTAGAATGGTAAACAGCATTAAACAATAGTTAATAGTAACTAAATGTAATACTTTTTTAACAATAAGTGCTATGAAGAATTGAAAAATTATTGAGATATAACACGCTATGAAATCTCAAACAAAATAGATTAACTACAGGTGTGTTCTATAAGTACCTTTACTCCTATGGCTATTAATATAATTCCTCCCCAGAGTTCGGCACGTACTTTATTGGCATATCTCTTCCCAAATTTAATGCCAAAGAAGAGTCCGACGAGAGACATACCGCTTGCCGTAATACCTATAGTTAACAGAGGGTAGAGCAGGTCGCTCAAACACGAAATACCCATGCACGAAAACGATATACCCACTGCAAAAGCATCTATGCTGGTGGCTATTGCCATAGTGAGTATAACCTTTAATGCCCTGGGATTAAAATGCTTTTTTTCTTCATCTTTGAATGACTCAATAACCATGCGTACACCAAGGAATATAAGAATTGCAAAGGCTATCCAATGGTCGAAACTCTCAATCAGTTCTTTGAAACATCCTGTGCCCAACCATCCTAACAAAGGGTTAAATGCCTGAAAAAATCCAAAAAGAGTTGCTGTAAGCAGTATTGGTTTCCACTCAACTCGTTTAAGAATTATTCCACTTGCAATTGATAATGCAAAACAATCCATTGCAAGTGCAAATGCCATTAGCCAAACTTCGAGGTGTGTCATGTCTGTTTTATGTTGCGGTTTTTAAAAAGACAAATTTTACTGTTTCTTCCAGAATACAGGCGTAAATAGCAGTAAAACGGCGAAAAACTCCAAACGGCCTACCAACATCTGAAAACAGTAGAACCACTTAAGCACATTAGGGAGGGTTTCCATTGCATTTGCCGAACTGTAATTCCCAAGTCCCGGTCCTACATTACTTACACTTGACAGTGATAGTCCGTAGGCATCTACAAGGTCGAGTCCGAAACACATATTTACAAATATTCCCACTATAACCATCCCAAAGTAAAGTACAGTAAATGCCAATACTGCCGATTGTACCTGTTCCGAAATTATCTTACCACCCATTCTTACAGGAATAACAGCGTTGGGGTGTATTATACGTTTAAATTCATTTGCCATCACCCTGCCGAGTATTGCCACGCGAATGCTTTTCATTGCTCCGGTTGTTGAGCCGGAACATGCTCCCACGAACATTGCGGCACTAAGTGTGAGCCATAGAACAGGAGTCCATTGCGAGTAGTTTGTGGTAGAAAAACCGGTAGTGCTTATCACCGATGCTACTTGAAATAGCGATGTACGTAGAGACTCTTCTACGTTCATAGGTTCTGTGAAAAACAGACCTATTGCAATTATAATGGTAAATATAAGTAGCAATAATATGTAAGATTTGAACTCTGCGTCGCGAAACATATCTCTAAAACGTCCTTTGAAGAAGGATAAGTATAGCAACGAAAAACTTGTTCCTCCAATAATCATGAATATAATTATTATATATTCTATAAGAGGTGAATTGAATGCTGCAATACCGCCACTTTTTGTGGATATTCCACCTGTAGACATGGTGGACATGGCATGACATATTGCATCGAAATATCCCATTCCTGCAAACTTAAGGCATACGGCCTCTAATAGCGTAAAACAGATATAAATGGTAAGAATCCAACGTGCGGTAACAGATATACGTGGGTGTAGTTTGGCGCGTGCAATACCAACTGTTTCTGCCGCAAAAAGGTTTATGTCCCCTAAACCAAATATAGGTATCACTGCAATGGTGAAAAATACAATTCCCAAACCACCAACCCATTGTGTCATTATACGCCAAAAGATAAGGCTGTGTGGCAATTCGTCTATATTAGAAATTACAGATGCTCCTGTTGTGGTGAATCCTGCCATTGTCTCGAAAAAAGCATCGGTAACAGTTTCTATGTGCCCGCTAAGGTAGTATGGTATTGCTCCATATATAGAAAATACTACCCAACAGAGTGTTACTACCACATAACTGTCTTTTCGAGAAATGTTACGCTCTTTCCCCTTACCAAGGTATGAGAATAACAACCCACTTCCTACAAGTGCAGCCAATGTGAACAGAAACGGTTTTACCGTATCCTCTCCGTAATATACGGCAACTCCTATGCATGTTGTTAAGAAGAACGACTCAATTAACAGCAACATGCCAATTATACGTATTATAATTTTTGGATGGAGCATGGTAAAACATCTGTTTATTCAAAATATTTTTCCAGTTTCTTTAAAACATTCTCGAGGCAGAATATAATTACGTGGTCGCCTGCCTGTATAATGGTGTTACCGCTCACATGCACTCCCTCACCGTTACGAATGAGACCGCCTATATTTGCTCCCGATGGTAATCCTAAATCTTTTACAGGCTTACGGGTTATTCCCACACCTTCGCGTACAGGGAACTCCGCTACCACTGCCTGAATGAATGTGAGGCATTTTACACTGGAGACATCGGTCTTCAGCATCATTTGGAATATGTTGCTTGCGGCAAGTTTCTTTTTGTTAATGACAGAACCTATGTCCATACTCTCTGCCATAGAAATATATTCAATATTTTCCACTTCGGCAACGGTGCGGTATACTCCCGAGCGCTTTGCCGAAAGGCATGCCAGGATGTTCGTTTCGGAATTGTCGCTCAATGCTATAAAGGCATCGGTATGGTCTATTCCTTCGCTTAATAACAGTTCGGGGTCGCGGGCATCTCCATTTATAATCATAACCCTGTCGTCCACCATCTCAACAAGTTTGCGACAACGGTTTATGTCGCTTTCTATAATCTTTACACGCATGCTGTCGGGGATAAGATTCACTGTGCGTACAGCAATGCGACTTCCTCCCATTATTATTATACTCTTTACCTCGGTGAATTTCTCTTTTCCACAAATTTTTCTAACATGGGCAATCTGCTCTTTAGTAGTCATGAAACATACTAAATCGTCAGCCTCAATAATATCGTTTCCGTGTGGAATAATTGTTTCATCACCTCTTTGAAGTGCAACTATGTGGTAAGGCACTTCTCGTACCAGATCTTTAAACGGAATATTTATAATGGATGAATTACTACGAACTTTCACGCCTATCATGACAAGTGCGCCATTGCCGAATTCCAACATCTGTCGCATCCAACTATATTTTACGCTGGTAGTAATCTCTTCTGCAGCCAACTGTTCCGGGTATATCAATGAGTCTACTCCCAGAGAAGCAAAATAGGCTTTGTTCTTTGGCTGAAGATATTCGTAGTTGTCGATACGTGCAATGGTCTTTTTTGCACCCAAATAGTGTGCCAATATGCAGGCTGTTATGTTTGAACTTTCATCGGGTGTAACAGCAACAAAAAGGTCGGCATCGGCAACTCCTGCCGATTCCAGCGAAGAGATACGTGTGGGAGAGCCTGTAATCGCTTTGAGGTCGAACAGAGACTCCATCTTTCCCAAGCGTTCTTCGTTCTCGTCCATGAGAACTACATTCTCATGTTCCGATGAGAGCATTTTTGCAAGGTGTGTACCTACTGCTCCTGCACCAACAATCACAATCTTCATAACTACTGTTGTTTAATATTCAGTATAGTGTTAAGTACCGACTCGCCATCCATGCCACACAGACTATAAAGTTGCTGTGTTGTTCCATGTTCAACAAATTTATCGGGTATTCCTATCGATTTTATTATAGGTTTGTAGCCGTTACTACTCATGAACTCGGTAACAGCAGTTCCAAGTCCTCCAAGAAGTACTCCGTCCTCTATTGTGATAATCCTTTTATATCTTTCGCCAACCTCCTTTAGAAGTTCTGTATCAATTGGTTTAAGGAAGCGCATGTCGTAGTGTGCTACACTTACTCCCTCTTTTCCTGCCGCCTCTATAACCGGTTCCATGAGTTTACCAATAGGTCCTATGCTAAGCAAAGCAATATCATTACCTTTGCGCATGCAACGTCCTTTCCCTACAGGTACACTCTCGAGTGGGCAACGCCAATCGGCATTTGAACCGCGACCACGTGGGTAACGTATTACAAATGTACCCATATCGGGTTGTTGTGCAGTATACATCAGACGACGTAACTCACATTCGTCATAGGGCGATGCTATTGTAATGTTGGGGATAGGACGCAGGTAAGCAAGGTCGAATGCTCCATGATGTGTAGGTCCGTCTTCTCCAACAATTCCTGCTCTGTCGAGGCAAAGCACCATATTTACCCGTTGTAGTGCGGCATCGTGAATTATGTTGTCATATGCACGTTGCATGAACGATGAATATATGTTACAGAACGGCATTGCGCCACCTCGTGCCAATCCTGCCGAAAATGTAACGGCATGCCCTTCGGCAATACCCACATCGAAGAAACGATCCGGCATCTCTTTTCCAAAAATATTCATGGAACACCCCGAAGGCATCGCAGGTGTTATACCTACAACCTTGTGGTTCTCTTTGGCTATCTCCAATAGGGTCTCTCCAAACACATCCTGAAAACGTGGGGTACCACCTTTGCTCACAATTCGTTCACCTGTCTCAGCATCGAACAAGCCGGGTTGATGCCATATTGTGGCATTCTTCTCGGCAGGTTCGTAACCTTTTCCCTTAATGGTGTGAATGTGTAACATCTTGGGACCCTTCATCTCCTTTATAAGATTGAGCATTCTCACCAGTTCTCGAACATCATGTCCATCTATCGGACCAAAATATCGAACCGACATGCCCTCGAATATGTTACGCTGTTTAAACAACATTGCTTTTAGTCCGTTATTAAAACGGGTAAGCGAACTTGCACGTCCTTTATCTAACAAACCAATTTTTGTAAGCAAGCGCGCAATCTTGTAACGTATTTTGTTGTATAATTTTGAAGAGTGCATCGATATGAGCAGTTGGCTCATACCACCTACACTCTTGTCGATAGACATATCGTTATCATTCAGAATTATAAGCAGGTTGTTAGGTGTTGAAGATACATTGTTCAGTCCTTCGTATGCAAGTCCTCCGCTCATAGAACCATCGCCAATAACTGCAACCACATGCTCATCTGTACGTTGCTCTATCTGTGCTGCAACGGCAAGTCCCAATGCCGCCGAGATGGAGTTTGAAGCATGTCCCGCTACGAACGCATCATATTCGCTCTCGTCGGGGGAGGGGAACGGCTTCATGCCGCCAAGTTTTCTGTTTGTATGGAATTTATCTCTACGTCCGGTAAGAATCTTATGTCCGTATGCTTGATGCCCTACATCCCAGACAATTTTGTCGTACGGAGTGGAAAATACATAATGAAGTGCAACTGTAAGTTCCACACTGCCAAGGCTCGAAGCGAAATGACCGGGGTTCTGCGACAGCGATTCAATGATAAATGCTCTCAGTTCTGCACACACCTCGGGTAGTTGCGTTTCTGGCAACTTACGTAAATCATCGGGAGTGTTTATTTGGTCTAAAAGCCTATATGTTATCTTCTCTGCCATTTTGTAGGTCTTGTTTCTATATTATTATTATGAAACGGAAATAACGTATAAAAATTGTTATATACCTATTTTCGCATCTTCGCTGCAAAGATAGTGCAAACGAGTTAAACACAAATTTATTTGTAGTTTACCAACGAGTGCAGCCTATTTTCGCATCTTCGATGCAAAGATAAATCTTTTCGCAAATAAAGTTGCAATATTTAGAAGCTGTTTGAAAATTATTCAAATATTTTGTTAAGCATCAATTTGCAG
>CAZEKX010000050.1:0-14477 GCA_964512955.1 uncultured Bacteroidaceae bacterium | reverse complement strand
ATGTTATCACGCAGTTAGAGCCGGGCTTGTTCAAAAAGGTTACAGGTTTGAGTGTCGAGGATTTCAATATGCTGTGCTCGCTCGGCGTGTTCAATGCTCCGCTGATGAATGATGCTATATTCAAATTCAAACGTTACGAGGATGCCAGCCTTACCTATACAGGTATCGACAAACATACTAACGATGAAGTCGGCGGTTGGGATACCACAATACGCAAGACTCAATACGAAAAACTGTTCTATAACCAACAATCCTCAATGAGCGAGGTTGATTATAGTTCGTATTCAAAAAATAGCGAGGCTGTTGAAAACAAACATACAGAAGTGCAAAGAACATCTGTTAAAGCAGAACAGCCACAACCAACGCCCGCAGTTCAACCACAATCTGTAAGCCCAACTGCTACTATTGCACCACCGCCAGAGTCACAGACGAAGCAAGACCTTGAAACCAAATTGGAATCAATCGGCATTGACAGTATTGTCGTTCACAAGAAATTTGGCAAGGGAACGGTTGTCAAAATCAACAAGAACGAAAAGTTTATTCACGTTAAATTTACCCTCGGTGAAAAGAAATTTCTCTTCCCCGATGCGTTTCTAATGGGGTTCTTAGAGGTAGAGTAGTAATTTTGAGCCTTTATAACGGAATAACCTGCGAGGTCGCAGGTTATTCCGTTATTTGTTCTTATTGACTATAAAATAATCTCTTCCCAACTTGCATTCAGAAGGAATATTTATTGTAAAATCTATTTGTGTATATGTCTTTTTTGAAGATGACAACTTATTAAAAGACCTTTGAACGACATTACTTGGTGTAGAAAGAGAATCTTCTCACTCAAATTAATTTATATTGTTGATTTTTCTTAATTTTGCGCACTATTATTTGATTATGAAAAATACAATATATATCGACGGTGGTGTTACACGCCGGGACGACGTGCGTTTTGCCGAACCGGTATCTTTTATACTACCAAAGAAAGAACATTTGGCTGTGGTTGGTCCTAACGGTGGCGGAAAATCGGTGTTGGTTGACATTATAATGGGACGCTATCCTTTGCGCGAAGGTGTTATTGAGTATGACTTCTCTTCGGCAGAGAGTAATGCGGTGTATCGTAATGTGAAATATATCTCTTTCCGGGATGTATATGGTGCCGGAAATACTGCCGGGTACTATTATCAGCAACGTTGGAATATGCACGACCAGGATGGTATTCCATGTGTGCGTGAATTACTGGGAGACGAGGGTACACGTGAATGGCGTAATGAACTGATAGAGTTGTTGGGATTGCGTCCATTGCTGGATAAATTGATAATAATGCTAAGCAGTGGCGAACTGCGTAAGTTTCAGATTGCGTTGGCTCTCTTCTCGTCGCCTTCCTTGCTCATTATTGATAATCCTTTTATTGGGTTGGATGCCTCTATGCGTTCTCTGCTCAACGACATTCTTGAACGTATTGTTTCGAGTGGTAAGGTGCAGATTCTGCTTGTGATGTCCGATGCCGATACTGTTCCCTCCTTTATAGACCGAGTGGTGCATGTTGCAGATATGAAAGTATATCCTGCAAAGAGACGCGAAGAGTATATTGCTGCATGTAATTATAATAAAAAAGAGGAATCGTTCCTCGCATCGTTGTGTGAACAGGTAGGGGCGTTACCCGATAATGAAAGCAGGCTATGCAACACTTTTGTGGAGTTGAATAATGTAACGATAAAGTATGGGGAACGAACAATATTAAAGGATTTAAGTTGGATGGTTAAGAGTGGTGAAGTGTGGGCTTTGACAGGTGAGAATGGTTCCGGAAAATCGACATTGCTAAGTCTGTTGTGTGCCGACAATCTGCAATCCTATGCTTGTGATATCACTCTTTTTGGACGTCGTCGAGGGTCGGGTGAAACCATTTGGGAAATTAAGAAGAATATTGGATATGTGAGTCCCGAAATGCATCGTGCGTATATGAAGAATATTCCGGCAATAGATATTGTTGCATCGGGGTTACACGACAGCGTGGGACTGTATGTGCGTAGCACACCTGAACAGATACGGATGTGTGAATGGTGGATGAATCTGTTTGGTGTGTTGCATCTTAAAGAACGTTCTTTCATGCAGTTGTCGAGTGGCGAACAACGGTTACTGTTGCTTGTTCGTGCTTTTGTGAAGGACCCGGCATTGCTGATACTCGACGAACCGTTACATGGTTTGGATGCACACAATAAACAAAAGGCTAAATCTATAATTGATACATTCTCGAGACGTAGGGGTAAGAGTGTTATATATGTAAGCCACTACGAAGATGAGTTGCCGTCGACTGTTACCAATCGTTTGCATTTATATAAGGTATAACAGGGTGGTGCGCAACCGATGTAATACATTTTTAATAATTTAAACAGATTATTGCTAAAAGAAAATGTTTTTTGCTTGCCAATGTCGTAATAAAATACGACCTTTGCACAAAATCACATATAGTGTTTTATGATTAACAGAGTTCTCATCCGTCTTAAGGTTGTTCAGATATTGTACGCGTACTATAAAAACAGCGGAAAAAGCGTGAAGACAGCCGAAGACGAAGTATTTTTCAGTTTGTCGAAGGCATACGACCTTTATCGACATCTTTTGCTGCTTATGCCGGCTGTAACACATTATGCAGCCGATCGCATAGAGTTTAATCGTACTAAGTTGCGTCCTACCGAGGAGGACATTAACCCCAACACCAAGTTTGTAGACAATCGCTTTATTGCGCAGTTACGTTGTAATGAGCAGTTGCAGAAATTTGCAGAGAAGAGCAAAATAAATTGGGTGGATCACTCCGATTTTTTGCGTTCTACACTCGATAAAATTGAGGCAAGCGAAATATACAAAGAGTATATGGCATCGCCCGAGTCGTCGTACGACGAGGACCGCGAACTTTGGCGTAAGTTATACAAGACATTCATATTCGAAAACGAAGATTTGGATGCAATCCTCGAGGAACTGAGCCTATATTGGAATGACGATAAACCAATTGTTGATACATTTGTTCTAAAGACAATTAAACGTTTCGATGAGAGCGATGGTGCCGAGTGCGCCTTGTTGCCCGAATACAAGGACCTCGACGACATGGACTTTACTCGTAAGTTGTTTAGAGCGGCAATAGCAAATGCCGATGTTTGTCGTACCCTTATGAGTGATAATTCCAAACATTGGGATATGTCGCGTCTTGCATTCATGGATGTGATAATTATGCAGATAGCAATATCCGAGATTTTGACATTCCCCAATATACCTGTAAGTGTAACCCTTAACGAATATGTGGAGATTGCAAAGTATTACAGTACAGCAAAAAGCAGTTCGTTTGTAAATGGATTGCTCGATACAATAACAAAAAAACTGCGCGAAGAGGGCAGAATAGACAAGTAACAATATTAACTTTAAATTTAAGATAGAATTATGGGTATTTTTCTTCAAGCCGCTGCTGCGGTTGACGCACCTTGGTACGTCGCTCTTTTGAATAATCCTCTTACAATGATTATTTTGGCTTTTGCCATTATGTATTTCTTTATGATTCGTCCTCAACGCAAACGTCAGAAGGAGATTGAGAATTTCCGTCGTGGTTTGCAGGTTGGTCAGGATGTGGTTACCAGCGGTGGCCTCTACGGCAAAATTAAGTCGGTAGATGATACAACAGTAAATGTCGAGATTGCACATAATGTTGTAATTCGTGTTGACAAGGGTGCTGTATATGCCGACCCTACTGCTGCTCAGCAGGATGTAAAGTAAATATTTGAAGACTTGGATAAAATAAATATCAAGTTCCCTTCGGGAAGAGAACTGTTACTCTTCTTGTTCTTCTTATTGGTCTCGTGTTGTCTTTGGTTGATGCTTACGCTTAATCGAAATTACGAGACCGATATTGATTTTATTGTATATGTTCGTAATATTCCCAATGATGCCGGTTTTGTCTCTTCCGACGAGAGCCAATTGACGGTGAGGGTACGCGACAACGGTACAACACTCATGAACTACGGCTTGGGACAGTTCTTGCCAATAACAGTAGATTACTCAGAACTGAAGAACGAAAAAGGTCGTTTGACATTACCGGTTAAGAATCTGACGAAACGTATCGAAGGGCAATTGCAATCTTCGACATCAATAATATTGTATCAACCCGATACGTTAGTCTATTATACTCGTGAAAATGCACACAGTATTCCGGTGAGAGTGAATGGAACTGTCTCTGTGGCACGTCAGTATGCCATAGACGAGATGGTTGTCATACCCGACTCGGTATTGGTGTTTGCACCTTCTTATGTGATGGATACATTGCAGTATATTCCCACGCATCACTTTGAATGTGGGGAATTGCGCGATTCAGCCACTGTGAATGTGGAACTGATGAATATACCCAATGTGCGTTGTATACCATCGGAGGTAAAGGTTATCGTTCCGGTAACCCCATATGCCGAAAAGAGTTTCGAGTTGCCTATTATGTCAATAGGTTTCCCCGACAGTATGAGACTTAAAACATTCCCCTCCCATGCAAAGGTGTATGCCGATGTCAGCATGGCACGTTACGACAAGGTGAAAGCCGACTCCTTTGAATTGGCTGTGAGTTACGAGGATATAACTACCGGCACCGAGCGTGTGAAGTTGCGTCTTGTACGCTCCTCTGATGCTGTGAGAAATGTCCGTATGGTTCCCGATGAAGTTGAATATCTTATAGATATAGAAAATAAATGAGCACGATAAAATTGGCTGTTATAGGTGGTATAGGTAGCGGAAAGAGTGTTGTTACTCGTCTGTTACAGGCTATGAATATCCCTGTTTACGATTGCGACTCCGAAGCAAAGCGATTAATGGAGAACGACGATTATTTGCGTCGTGAATTGGTACGTTTCTTTGGCGATGAGTGCTATTGTGAAGATGGTACTCTAAACCGAAAATGGATTGCGGCACGAATATTTGTGGATAAAGGGGCGATAGAACGTGTGAACTCACTTGTACATCCATGTGTGAAAAACGACTTCTTGGCATGGAGCGAAAGACAAAACAGCGATATTGTGGCAATGGAAACTGCAATACTCTTTGAATCGAATATGCGCGACGCAGTAGACAAGGTTATGCTGGTGTGGGCAGATAAAGAGACCTGTATTTCGCGAGTAGAGGGGCGAAACGGTTTTACACGTAATCAGGTACAGAACCGTATGAATAACCAAATGTCTGCCGACGATTTATTGCTTTTGTCCGACTACTCTGTTTATAACGACGGTAATACTCCGGTTATCCCCGAGGTTATGGAGATTATTGAAACAATACGTGCCGGTAAGTGATGAAATAGGTGCTTGTTTTACGGAATTGATTATTTTAAAGAAATATAAACAGTTTCTTAAAATTATTTCCTAAATTTTGCATTACGATTTCTATTGGTTATCTTCGCGACGTGAATATTAAACCTGTTTTAGATATAAATTTTTAATAGATAAATTTTATTACTATGTTTGAAAGAATTTTGACAGTTTCCGGTAAGCCCGGTTTGTATCGTCTGTTGTCGAGTGGACGTAATATGTTTGTTGTTGAGGCAGTTGATGCTACACATAAGCGTATGCCTGTGTACAACAGTGATAAGGTGGTTATGCTCGACGATATTGCAATATACACCGACACTGAGGAACTCCCCTTGCGTAAAGTTTTCTCCCTTATTTTTGCAAAAGAGAACGGAGTTTTACCTTTCGACCTTAAGATGGCAACTCCCGAGGAGTTAACAGCATATTTCGAGGAGATACTTCCCGACTACGACCGCGAGCGTGTATATCTTACACACATAAAAAAGATGTACTCATGGTACAATATTTTGGTTGCCGGTGGCATAACCGATTTCGAAGAGAGCGAAGAGGGTAGTGAGGCTGCGGAGTAATATAAATTAGTTGATGATTATGAAAAAGATTCTGACATTGGCATTTGTTGCCATGTTTATATGTGCAGTTGATGCATCGGCACAATCGGGGCTATCGGGTATGTTCAGTAAACTGTTTGGTGGCAACTCAAAATCTGCCACAGAACAAGAAACAATCGTTACCACCGATAACACAACAACTACAGTTGCAACAGAACAACCCGACTTGCAATCGGGGTTGACCAATCTCATAGGTAAGGTAACAGGTGCTTCCAACAGTACAAGTTCTACTATAACCAATGTGCTTACCTCGTTATTGGGAAACTCAATGACACTTTCCGACAAAATGTTGAGAGGTGAGTGGAACTATTCCGGAATATCGTGTGTGCTTGAGAGCGACCAGGCACTTACAAATATTGGCGGTACAGTTGTTACATCCAAGATAGAGGAAAAACTCGACTCTTATCTTGCAAAGGTTGGTGTAAAAGAGGGCTCTTGCACATTTACATTTATGGAAAACGACAGTTGTAAGTTCTCGGTTGCAGGCAGAGAGATACGCGGAACATACGTATTATATCCCGAGGAGAAGAGAATAAACTTCACCTTCTACGGACGTCTGTCCATGAACGCCTATGTTACATACGAACTTACATCGTTGAACATAGTATTCAATGCCGACAAGATGCTTGCACTCTTGCAAAAGGTTATGAATGTTGTATCCAATAATGGTGGACAATTTGCATCCTCTTTGGGTAGTGCAAATGCAACTACCGCAACAGCAACTCTTGGTACAATATCTTCGTTGCTGAACAACTACAATGGTATGATGTTGGGTATGGAACTGAAAAAATAAAAAAACAACATTTATATAAACGATTAAGGATGTACCGCGGTACATCCTTAATCGTTTATTATTGTATAGGTGTTACTCCTATTTCATGAAAACGAAATATACAGCAAGAGCAAGACAACCGAATGCAACAATATGGTTCCATGCCAAAGTCTCACCTTTGAATAGTACCGATGCCACAATAGCAAAAACCAAACACGATACAACCTCCTGTATAACCTTTAACTGAACAAGTGAGAATGGCCCTCCGTTTATGTCGGAACCAATTCTGTTTGCCGGAATAAGGAAAGAATACTCCAACAGAGCAATACCCCAACTAAGCAGAATAATGAATATTATAGGTGTTTTGGGGCTTAACAGTTTCATCTCCTGCAGTTTCAAGTTGCCATACCATGCTAATGTCATGAATGTGTTTGAGATGATGAGAAAAGTGATTGTAAGAAGAATTTTACTCATAATTATTATTTTGTTTTGTTATTTACATCCGGTGGTAACAGTTCGTGTTGAATATTACTCATTGCACCCCACATATTGTATCGTGCTTCGGGATTCAACGATTCCAATTGTGCCAAAAGGTCTTTCATCTGCTTTCGGTTTGAATCGTTCTCATAGGGGCAGTTTTTCTCTTGTGGCGGGTACCCCTCTGCTTGTGCAAACTCCCTCACATCGTTTTCGTTTACAAGGCACAAGGGACGTATAATGCTTATGGGAAATTTACGCATCTGCATAATAGGTGCCATGGCGCTGAAAGCCCCTTGAAAAGTAATATTCATGAGCATCGTCTCTAAAAAATCGTCCATATTATGCCCCAAAGCAATTTTGTTACATCCTTGCTCCTGTGCAATGGTAAAGAGCATCTTGCGTCTGTTCCACGAACAAAGGAAACAAGGCGATTTACGTGTGTCTGTCGATGCATCGAACCCTGTTTCTGCTATGAACAACTCTATGCCGCGTTCTTTACAGAAGTTGTACAGAAATGTATCATTGCTTTTGTAAGGTATATTGTTCATTCTTATGTGTGCAGCCACTACCGATATACGTGGTTTGTATATACGGGAGCGTTCGGCCAACAGATGCAAGAGAAGAAGTGAATCCTTGCCACCCGAAAGACCTACAAGTATCTTATCGCCATCCTCAAACAGATTGTAATCCTTTACGGCTTTGCCAAATCGTTTGCGAATACGTTTTTCGTACTCTTTTTTGCTGTTGTCGTTCTGCATCTGTATGTTAATTGTAAAACGCTGCAAAATTACAAAAAATAACACTCTGAAATACCTTTGTTACGGTTTTATATAAAAATTAACTCAAAAAAAGATACATAATCGTATTTTATTTATATCTTCGCTTAATTTATGAATGAAAAAGAGAAAATAATGAATAGATATATACTTTTTGTGCTGTTCTGTCTGCTGTGTACCGGTGGAATGTTTGCGCAGAATACAAAGGCCAATGCAAAGAAACTCTTCTCGGATGGTAATTATGCCGAAGCCAAACCAATTCTCGAAGTTCTGTTGAAACGTTCGCCAAAGAACGGAGAACTTAACTATTGGTATGCAGTATGTTGCCACGAAACAGGTGATACAACTGTCAATGTCGAAAAGAGATTGCAATTGGCTGTATCGCAAAAGGTAACAGTTGCAAACGAATATCTTGGCGATTACTACAAACAGAATAATCGCTATCAGGATGCAATAGATTGCTACGAGAATTTTATAAGCCTTACCAAAGACGATGAGAAAGGTGAACATTGCGAAGCAAAAATGGTACATGCCAAAAACCTGCTACGCATGGTAAAGGCAACAGAGCAAGTTTGCGTGGTTGATAGTTTTGTGGTGGATAAGGAGAATTTTCTTCAGGCATACAAGTGCGGACGCGACGTGGGACGTGTGATGAGTGTAGCCGATTATTTCGACGAGGAAGAGACAGACGGTACTGTGTCGGAAACAGAACGTGCCACAGACCGATATTTCTCACAACCAATACTAGAAGACAGTATTGTAAAGATGAAAATATTCCATAGTTCAAAGAATGGAAACGAGTGGAGCAGAGCAACCCAAATAACAGGCTTTGAAACTAATGGTAACGATAATTATCCTTTTATGTCGGCCGATGGCAGCACGTTCTATTTTGCAAGTGATGGCGATGGTTCAATAGGGGGTTACGATATCTTTGTAACACGCTATAATTCGGAACGCGGATGCTTCTTGTTACCCAATAACATAGGAATGCCATTCAATTCCGAAGCAAACGACTATATGATGGTTATCAATGAAATAGCCAATCTCGGATGGTTTGCAACCGACCGTCGCATGCCCGAAGACAAAGTATGCATATATGTATTTGTACCAAACAGTGTAAAAAGCGTATATAACTTTGAAACTACCGACTACAACAAAATGATAGAGTTGTCGCAACTTACATCTATTGCCGATACACATACTGACGAAGATTTGTTGCGTGATGCACGTCGTCAGTTGACAATGCTCATGTACGAACAAGAAGAGAGTGATGATGATGGCGACTTCCTCTTTGTGATAGACGATATGACCGATTACATCCATCTTTCCGATTTCCGTTCAACCGAGGCACGAGAACTGTTCCTGCATTGGCAAAAACGTACAGCACAGTGGAGGAAAGATATACAACTCCTTGATGAAAAGCGTGAGGCATATGCAACAAGCCGAAGTGCGCAGAAAATTCGTTTGTCCGACGAGATTACCGTCATGGAACAGCGTTTGGAGAAAGAACAACAAACACTGGAAACAATAGAGAAAGATATTAGAAGAAGGGAAATAGAATATATTAAGAAATAGTTTTTATTATGGAGATATTCACATTATTGCTTTTGGTATTGTTGGGAATAGTGCTTCTTGTAACAGAGGTAGTGCTTATTCCCGGTTTTGGTATCACCGGAATTCTTGGTGTTACATTTTTTGTAGCATCGGTATCATACTCGTTTGTGGTTATGGGTGCATTGGCAGGTTGGCTCACACTTATTGCAGTTGTTTTGCTATGCGTGTCGCTTATTTTGTGGAGCGTATATGGAAAGTCGCTCGACAAAATGGCGCTGAAAGAGAAAATTGACTCTTCTGTTGCCGACCCAACAGTTGCACAACTCACAATAGGTATGCAAGGGGTAGCGGTAACTCGTTTGGCAAGTATTGGCAATGTCGATTTCAACGGAAAGACAGTAGAGGCTACGGCACAGTATGGTAACTTTATCGACGATGGCGACACTGTGGAGATTACACGTATCGAAAATGGTACGGTATATGTTAAGCGTGTCGGTTAAAGTAAAAGAACAAAATAAATATATTAACAAACAATATTATTATTATGGATTTAACATTAGTGTTATTTGCGGTAGCAGCAGTAGTCTTGCTATCAATCTTCTTCCACTACGTACCTTTTATGTTGTGGTTGAACGCAACAACATCGGGTGTACACATTTCACTCATTCAGTTGTTTCTCATGCGTATTCGTCACGTGCCTCCTTACACAATTGTACAGGCAATGATTGAGGCGCATAAAGCAGGGTTGGAGAATATCACCCGCGATGGCTTGGAGGCACATTATCTTGCCGGCGGACATGTAGAAAGAGTTGTACATGCACTTGTTTCAGCATCCAAGGCGAATATCGAATTGTCGTTCCAAATGGCAACAGCCATAGACCTTGCCGGTCGCGATGTGTTCGAGGCTGTACAGATGTCGGTAAACCCCAAAGTCATCGATACACCACATGTTACAGCAGTGGCAAAGGATGGTATCCAACTTATAGCCATTGCACGTGTAACCGTACGTGCCAATATCAAACGTTTGGTTGGTGGAGCCGGTGAAGATACAGTTCTTGCACGTGTTGGTGAGGGTATAGTATCATCTATCGGTTCGGCAGAGAGCCACAAAGCAGTTCTCGAGAACCCCGACTCAATATCCAAGTTGGTACTTAAGAAAGGACTCGATGCAGGAACTGCATTCGAGATTCTCTCTATCGATATAGCCGATATCGATATAGGTAAGAACATTGGTGCAACACTTCAAATAGATCAGGCAAATGCCGACAAGAATATTGCACAGGCAAAAGCCGAAGAGCGTCGTGCAATGGCAGTTGCACTCGAGCAAGAGATGAAGGCAAAGGCACAAGAAGCACGAGCAACCGTTATCCAAGCCGAAGCAGAAGTGCCAAGGGCTATGGCAGAAGCATTCCGTAACGGAAATCTCGGTATCATGGACTACTATCGCATGAAGAATATTCAAGCCGATACAGCCATGCGCGATAACATAGCAAAAGATTAAAATGTTATAAAGTTGTTGCACCAAACGGTGCAACAACTTGTTTATTCCATAAAACAATTCCTATATGAAACGATATTTTTCTCCCTCGGAACTGCTAATAGACGACAAAGGTGCAGTATATCACTTAGGTGTCAACCCCGAACAGTTAGCCGATAAAGTGATACTTGTAGGCGACCCGGGACGTGTACCATTGGTAGCATCCCATTTCGAAACAACGGAGTGCGATATCTCGCATCGAGAGTTTCGTACAATAACCGGTACATATAAAGGCAAGCGAATAACAGTTGTTTCAACAGGAATTGGATGCGATAACATCGACATCGTTTTAAATGAATTGGATGCCCTTGCCAATATCGACTTCAATACACGTTACGAGAAAGAGAACCTACGCACACTCGAACTGGTGCGCATAGGTACATGTGGCGGTTTACAGGAATATACTCCTGTGGGTACATATATCTGCTCGGTGAAGTCGGTAGGTTTCGATGGCCTTTTGAACTTCTATGCCGGACGTAACGATGTGTGCGACCTCACTATGGAGCGAGCGCTACTGAACCATTTAGGATGGAGCGGTAATATATGCCAACCTGCACCATATATCGTGGCAGCCGACAAGGAACTGGTAGAACGCATCGCAACAGACGATATGGTACGCGGAGTAACCGTAGCGTGTGGAGGATTTTTCGGCCCGCAAGGCAGACGATTACGCATACCGCTTGCCGACCCACATCAGAACGAAAAGATTGTAACATTCACCTATGACAATCATCAAATAACAAACTTCGAGATGGAGAGTTCCGCATTGGCAGGTCTTGCAGCACTCATGGGACACAAAGCAGTAACCGTATGTTTAGTAATTGCCAACAGAGTAGCAGGCGAAGCCAATGTAAATTACAAGAACAATATCGACAATCTTATAGAAACAGTTCTCAACAGAATATAAACCATTATCTTTCCACATGAGACAGCAAATAAACGACACAATATGCGCTTTGGCAACAGCACAAGGAGGAGCCCTGGGTGTAATAAGAGTATCGGGTAGCAGAGCAATAGAGATAACAGAGAAAATGTTTACTCCACGCAGTGGAAAAGCACTAAGTGAACGTAAGAGCCACACCGTTGTCTTTGGCGATGTAAAAGGTGAGAGTGGGGAACAGCTCGACGAAGTGCTTGTAACAATCATGCGCGCACCACATAGTTATACCGGCGAAGACACAGTAGAGATAAGTTGTCATGCCTCATCGTATATAATACAAGAGGTACTCATGCACCTTATAGCCCTTGGTGCCCGACAGGCAGAACCCGGAGAATTCACCATGCGAGCCTTTCTTAATGGAAAGATGGACCTTAGTCGTGCCGAGGCTGTGGCAGATGTCATCGCCTCCGGTTCACGTGCCTCACATCGTTTGGCAATGAACCAACTGAAAGGAGGGTTTAGCATAGAACTGGCACAACTGCGCGATAAACTCCTACGTCTTACATCCCTCATGGAGTTAGAACTTGACTTCAGCGAAGAAGATGTCAATTTTGCCGATCGTTCCGAACTCATGTCCTTAAGCAAAGAGATAGAGAGCGTCATATCACGCTTGGCAGGTTCATTCAGTATGGGTAATGCCATAAAGAACGGAATTCCTGTAGCCATAGTAGGTGAGACAAACACAGGAAAAAGCACCCTTCTCAACGCCCTGCTTAACGAAGAACGTGCCATAGTAAGTAATATCTGCGGAACAACACGCGATGTTGTTGAGGGTACAATGGCACTTGGAGGAGTAACATTCCGCTTTATCGATACCGCCGGAGTACGTAAGACAACAGACGTAGTAGAGCAAATGGGAATAGAGCGCACACTGGAGCAACTTACAAAATGCACCATAGCACTATGGGTCATAGACCCAATGATGCCGGCCGACAAGATGGAACAGGCAGCAAAGCAACTGTTACCATTGTGCAAAGGCAAGAAACTTGCCATACTGGTAAACAAGTGCGATGTAGTAGACCCCATAACACTTACCCGAACAATGGAGTGGGGTACAGCAATGGTGGAAAAATATGGTAAAGATATACTCTGGGACAGTAGAAATACCTGGGCAATATCGGCAAAACTGGGAACAAACATCGACCAACTGCAAACCTTCCTGATAGAAGCAACGGCAATACCCAACTTTGCCAACGACGATGTGGTAGTAACCAATGTACGCCACTACGAAGCACTTAAACTTGCACTGGCAGATATTCAACGTGTGCAACAGGCACTTACCGACGAGCAACCCGGCGATCTTGTCAGTGAAGACCTCAGAGGATGCATCCGCCATCTCTCCGAAATAGTCGGTGAAGTTACTAGCGGAGATGTACTAAAAAGTATATTCGAAAATTTTTGCATCGGCAAGTGATTGATTACAATGTATTGTGCTTAATATTCAGAGGTTGTATCGATATTGAATTATACTGTTATATGGATATCAATTTATCCAGCCATTAAATCTCTATGTTTTGCCAACAGTTTTTTACTAGGTAAATATAAGGAAGGCAATGTTATTTTTTTTCCTTCATAATTTTCGAAATAAGATTTTGTAACGTCATTTGTATAATAATCCTTAATCTCCTTGCTAACAATCATTCGATAATCATCGTCAAAAGAAATTAAGTGCTTGTCAAAGGCGGCATCATATGTTGCACTTAAACAAAGACCATTTTCTGGATTCATTCTATTCGTCCTGTCCGTTGCCCATGCTACAATGTGACTTGCGCGAAGTGTCTGAGGTATATTTAGCCCTGTTACACAACACTTGAAACCATAATTCTGTAAAACCATTTTACGAAAATAACTTTGTCCTAATCTAATTCTTGCAGTTACAGTCGCATCTCGTCCTTCTTTATCTATTTTAAATAGTGCTATTAAATCCTTTGAGATGTTTTTTGCACTAGGTCTTTCGTTTAAGATTGCCCATGCCTCCTTCTCCTTTGAATCATAAGCATAATATTTGAGTAGTTGTTTAATGGCTGCGGAACAAAACCCTTTCCCCGGATAACTACTTTGTTTGTCGCTTATATTCCGAAAAATAGAATCTTCTCCCTTTCTATATAGTGATTGTTGAGTACAAACAAAATTTTCTATATGTTTTAATAATTCAAAATTACTGATACTGGTAACAGATTCTCCTCGTAAATCAAAAACGTCCTCATATAAACATTTTATCAATTATATAAATTGCTGTAATATAACTCTTCGCTGTACCGTTTTTATAACCATATACGGAGAAAAGATAGTCTTCAAAGCCTTGCTGTGTCATGTATATATTCTTATATATTTATATAATCATTATTTGCTACATATCAAACAATCGCCACCTTTATCACCCCTTCCAATTTATTCTCAAAGATGCGGTATGCTTCCTCAATCTCACTCAATGGGAAATGATGCGTGATGAGTGGAGTGGTGTCAATCTTTCCTTGCTCAATCAAGTGGAGAAC
>CAZEKX010000049.1:0-14630 GCA_964512955.1 uncultured Bacteroidaceae bacterium | reverse complement strand
TTCTATGAAATTTAACAACTAAAATTATTTTCGGTTTATTGCTTGTATATTAGCAATATAACTTTGCAAAGTTACGAATAAATCACTCTATTTAGCGATAACATTTGTTAAAAATTAATATCCTCTTCAAAATAAAATTAGTGGCAGATAAACAACTTACCGCCGTATCAAATATAAGAAGATGATAAAATAAAAGAAATGCTGATAAAAAATATCGATAAAAAATCTGCGAAATTATTTTTATCAGTATTTATTTTTGTACCTTTGTTGCGTAAGGGTTATCACATTGTAGCAAAGCAATGAAGAACTCTGAAATACGAACGGTTGCTATCTCGTTACCCGATTTCCAAGCATCCCGAATAACCGTCTAATTACAAGATAATTGCAAATCCTGCGATTTTTCTATCAAAAATAGTGGTTTACGTTGTGTTTACATACCTGCTTTTATGCTCTTTTTCCAAAGTTGGGGTCAATCTTGACAAGTGCCGACACAATGAATGTAACTGCGCAGCAAATCATTACCCAAATAAAGAAGTTCTCATACCCCAACAGTTGCTGTATTTCGCCTGACACCATTCCCGGAAGCATCATGCCAAGAGACATAAAAGCGGTTGAAATGGCGAAATGCGCAGTAGGGTATTTCCCCTGTGCAAAATATATCATATATAATGTATATGCAGTGAAACCGAATCCATAACCTAACTGCTCGATAAATACGCAACCGCCTATTATGAACAAATCCTCCGGTTGTATCATACTCATGTACACGTATACCAAGTCGGGAATGGAAATGGCAATTACCATGGGCCACAACCAGAACTTCAATCCTTTAAGCGATATGCATATACCGCCTATAATACCACCTATTATAAGTCCTGCAACTCCCACTATGCCGTTTATGAAGCCAATTACATCGGTGGACAGCCCAAGTCCGCCTGCCGATACAGGGTCCATCATGAACAGTTTGCCCATCTTTACAAGTTGTGCTTCGGGTAGGCGAAACAGTAATAAGAACAATAGTGCTCCCGTTATACCCGGTTTCTTAAAGTAACTTGTTATCACATCGCAAAATCCTGTAAAAATATTTTTGATATTTTCCGGCTTACGCGAAATGTCCTCTGCGGGGTGGGGTAACATCTTATTATGGTATATGGCGAATATCATCATCAGTATTGCTACACAGCCTATTGTAACCGCCCATGCCGGTGCCGGGTTGTTTGTTGCTTTTGCAATGTAACCGCCAAGCATCACCAATGCTCCCGAACCAAACACCATTGCAATGCGGTAGAATGTATTGCGTATACCCGAAAAGAACGACTGTTTCTCTTCGCTCAGCCCCAGCATGTAGAATCCATCGGCTGCAATATCGTGTGTGGCAGAAACAAATGCCGCCACCATGAATATGGCAAGTGTGCCAAAGAGAAAATATTTAGTGGGCAACAACAGGGCAATAGCAGTGAAACATGCTGCCATAGCCATCTGTGTGGCAATAATCCACCAACGGCGTGTACGCAACATTTCAATGAACGGACTCCAAATGGGTTTCAGTGTCCACGGCAGCAGAAGAATGCTCGTGTAGAACGCGATAGTGCTGTTGTCTACACCCATATCCTTATATATATAGTCCGAAAGATTCGTTATGGCATGGTAAGGCAGTCCCGACACAAAATAGAGCGTAGGAATCCATAGCATGGCCTGTAGCCACGATGCTTTTTTTCTTTCATTCATATTGTTAAAATATTTTTAAAAAATCTTTGCGCGAAGTTGGCTAAAAATATCGACTTGTACAAATTTGTATTAAAAAATGATGCATTTGGATTCATTTTGCGAGTTTTAATTGAATTATAAATTTCATAAATTTTATTTATAACACAAAAAACTTATGAAAAATCGGTGAAGTAATAATAATTTTTATTTATATTTGGCAACATGAATAATTGTATATTAGGTTATTCAGGCATTAAGTGGAGTGGTTTTAAAAATAAAATACACATAACTATTTATAAAGTAATTAATTATGAAACTTAGAAAAGTTGGAATTTCACTTTTGGCGGCAACTCTTTTAGGGCTACCGCAAGCAGCCATGTCTGTAAATACGGCAACGGCTGAAACTAATGTGATGCAGCAACAAGACGGTACAGTAAGCGGTGTCGTAAAAGACTCTAGCGGAGAACCGGTATTCGGTGCTATCGTATTTGTTGTAGGTACTACAAATTCAACCATGGCCGACATGGATGGAAACTACAAATTGGACCGCGTTCGTTCCGGTGCAACAGTTCGTGCCCAGATGATGGGTTTCACCACTGTTGACAAGGTTTGGAATGGTGGAGTGCTTAACTTCGTTCTCGACGAAGAGAGTACACAACTCGACGAAATGGTTGTAACAGCCATGGGTATCGTTCGCAAAGAGAAATCACTTACTTATTCAACACAGCAGATTAAAGCCGACGACATCATGAAGGTTCAAGATATGAACCTTGTGAATTCGCTCGAAGGTAAAATCTCCGGTATCACCATTACTCCCAGTGCCGGTGGTGCGGGTGGTGCATCTAAAATCACACTTCGTGGTAACAAATCAATTATGGGAGACAATGCTCCCCTTATCGTTGTTGATGGTGTGCCCATGACAAACTCAGTACGTGGTCAGATGAGTGACGGTGCAAGTCTTACTGAGCAGGCTGCTGTTGAGGGTTCCGACCCCTTGTCAATGATTAACCCCGACGATATTGAGTCGATGAACGTATTGAAAGGTGCGAATGCGGCTGCTCTCTACGGTTCACGTGCTGCCAACGGTGTCCTCATGATTACCACCAAGAAAGGTAAAGAGGGCAAGATGGAGGTAGCATTCAACTCAAATACTACATTCGAAACACCTCTGTTAACTCCAAAACTTCAGAATAGTTATGGTGGTTATAGAGCAGGAACAGAACTGCTTGCCCCCTCCTTGAAGTATGACAGTTGGGGTGACCGACTCAGTGGTAGTGGAAACCATATTCTGAATATTGCAGGCGATAAGCAATATTTCAAAGAAGATATGGTCAATTCTGCTCATTTACGCAACTATGCGTCTGATGATGTCGACGAATTCTTCGAATGGGGTATGACAACAAATAATTCAATATCGGTATCGGGTGGTACAGAAAAGATACAGACTTATATGTCATATTCAAATTCACACTCTAATGGTATGATAGAGTCTAATAAATATAATCGTAACACATTTGCATTCCGTCAGAACTATAAATTGTGGGAAGACCGAGTAAATTTAGGTGTTACTGTTAACTACATTCAAGCAAAATCAGAGAATCGTGTTGGTGGTGGTACTGTAGGTAACCCCATTTATCATCTCTATCTTACTCCGCGCGATGTAGATATGGATTATTATAAAGATAATTATAGAACCGAAGGCGAATGGTATTCTTCGGGCGATGTATATGGTAACGGAACCAGTACATATTACGTTAAAGAGGGTGATAAATATGTGATGAAGACCGATGGTAAGGTCCTCTTAAGCGGTCCCATGCAGCAATATGCATTCCTGGGTGCTATGTATAACAATCCGTACTGGCTTACAAATCAGAATAATAGCGAATCTGTTGAAGACCGATTCTCTACTTCGTTCCAAGGAACTGTTAAGATTCTCGAAGGTTTGAATTTCCAAGCACGTGTCTCTTTGGACTATACAAAATATAAATCGGAGAGTAAGACATACGCAACAACATTCTACAATGTAGGAATGTATCGCTATGGTAACTATTATTTGAATAATAGCCGTTCTACCGAAATATATACCGATTATCTACTCTCTTATAACAAACAACTCAGCAAGGATTGGAGTATCTCTGCTACAGCAGGTTATGTAGGACATACAATAAAAGGAGAGAATTTCGCTACAAATATTTGGGATGCAGCAACTGTTGATATGGTTGGAACCGGTATTCCCGCTATCGAACCGGGAGAACCTCTCTCAAAAATATTCTCGACTGTTGTAAACCGTTTCGACCCTTCTTCTGGTTACTCCGGTGCAAGTTCTAAAAGTAAGAGTTCAAATTGGGATCAGGCTCTCTTGTTTACCGGTCAGGTTGGTTGGCAAGATAAAGTCTTTGTAGACTTCTCTTATCGTCAGGACTGGTATCGTCCTTTCAAACAATTTGAGTATCTTGGAACAGATGATAATTACGGTTATTTCGGTTTCGGTGGTAATGCCATTATTAGTGATTTGCTCGAACTTCCCAAATGGTGGAGTTACGCAAAATTCCGTATGAGTTATTCTGAGGTTGGAAACTCTATTCCCAACAGCCTTTACAATACTGTAAGTATGAACGAAGTGCTTGGCTCACTAAATATCACATCACGTAACCGCTTTACTCCCGAACCCGAAAAGACAAAATCTTTTGAGACAGGTCTTGAAATGCAGTTCTTGCGCGATTGCTTGAATGTCGATATTACATACTATAATTCGGCAATGCACAATTCGTATCTTGAAATAGCAGGTACTAACGGTAAAATGCAACCTGTTAACTCGGGTATTATCCGTAACCAAGGTATAGAGTTGTCTGTTGGTTACGACTGGAAAATCAATAGAGATTGGCGTTGGAAAACCAACATGAACTTCTCTTACAACTACAATGAAATTGAGAGAACCGCTGTCGATAAATATGGCAACAGCAAAGATATGACAACCTCAATTGCAAACGGTAAAATTCAAGTTCTTTATCGCAAGGGTGGTTCATACGGTGATATATATGTAACAGACTTTACACGTTGGAAGAATAATGTTTATGTAACATATACACAAGAACCCTCTATTGATAGAGAAACAGGTGAAGAGATAATGATAGACGTACCTCATTTGAATACTACAGGCGAGGGAGAATTGCTGCATAAAGCGGGTGACATATACATCACAACAAACGAAGATGGTACAGCAGCATTTAAACACGGAGGTTATGCCGATGTTACAGAAGGTGGAAATGTACGTGTTCGTGAGGCTAATAAGAAATATCAAAAATACGCAGGAAATCTAAACTCCAAGTATCAGTTGTCTTGGTCGAATACATTCACTTATAAAGACTTCTCGCTCTACTTCTTAATAAACGGACGCATCGGTGGTAAGGTTATTTCATTGACCGAGGGTTATCTCGATCGTTACGGTGCTTCGGAACGTAGTGGTAACGCACGTCTTTATGCCGAGCAGAACGATTTATATTTAAACGGTCGTCATGCAATGTATGTTAACGACGGACGCGACCTTGTTGCTGTAGAAGACTACTACAACTATCTTGGTTCAAACGATGTAGACAGTTACATATATGATGCTACAAACTTCCGTTTACGTGAGTTGTCATTGGGTTATACATTCCGTAATCTCTTCGGCGATTACAAGAACTTGAGTCTGTCATTCGTTTGTCGTAACCTCTTCTTTATATACAAAGATTCTCCCGTAGACCCCGATGTATCACTCTCTACAGCAAACAGTTTGGGTGGAATTGATATGTTCAACATGCCTTCGGCACGTTCATACGGCTTTAATCTTAAACTGAATCTTTGATAAATGTTTATAAATAATCAGAACTAATAAAAATATAGCAATATGAAAAAATATTTGATGATTGCCGGTTCGTTGCTGATGTCTCTCATTGCATTGCAATCATGCGAAGATGGCATTATAAAATACGACGACCCGGGAGATGAGGCCGGTGCCGGTCAAACAACGGTTGGAACAGATCACCATGTAGGTGATGTCGATACTATTCCTTACCTAAATCAGCCTACAGAAGAGGGTGTGAAAAATGCTATTAAAGAACTGACTCAGAATTTTCAACAGTCATTGACAGGTCAGTACAATATGCGTGGCGGTAAAGAGGGTGGTTCGCCTGCATCTCACGCCTATCAGCGTCAGTATAGTTTGGGTCCCGACTTATATGCGCAGTACTTCACTGTTCCTCACAAAGATTTTATGTATGGAACTTTGACATCTACCTACAATGTATCTGCCGATTTCAACGGTGGTCCTTTAGGCGCATATACAATGGCAAAGAATGCTATTATGCCTCTATTACATCATCCTTCGGTCGATTCTATTCCTGAAATCAAGGCTATCAACTTGCTGTACTACTGTATTATGGCACAGGAGCAAGCCGACCTTTCGGGTCCTTTCACCTATTTAGAGGATAAACAGAATTCCGAAGAACCTTCAGAGTATAACGATGTTGAGAGTATCTACAAAGGAATAGTTCAAAATTTGGATTCAATAGTAGTTTGTCTCAAGAACTTTGAGAATCGTCCTCAATGGTACAAGGATGAGATTGTATACAATGTTCTTTATAACTACGACCAAACAAGTCTTAACATGTTGTTAGGTAATACAACATTGAATAGTTATATAAAACTGGCCAACTCTTTGAAGTTGCGTATGGCTATGCACATTGTTAAGGTGGAACCCGAAACAGCAAAGAAATGGGCTGAAGAGGCTGTTGCAAGTGGTGTTATTGATTGTGCCGAAGAACAACATGGATTGTTCCCTATACTTTCGGGATTTTCCTTCCCCTTGTCCGAAATTGCCAATACATGGAACGATTTGCGTCTTTGTGCGTCGTTCGAGAGTCTTCTTATGAGTCTCGACCATCCCTATACAAAATATTTTTTCTTGCCAAACAGCGGTCCTCTTACAAATAAAAAGACAGGTGAAACAACCGAGGTTGGTACAAGAATAGTTGGTATTCGTTCCGGTCTTCTTGTTGGTGATTCGCAATTGATAAGTCTTAATGAGCGTCAGGGTTACTCTTCGTTCGACAATAAAGTAGCAGGTCCTGCTCAGCCTCCTCTCTATTTCTTGAAGTGGGCAGAGGTTGACTTCCTACGTGCCGAAGGCGCTTTGCGTGGTTGGGAAATGGGTGGTTCTGCGCAGGAGTTCTATGAGCGTGGAATTCGTAATGCCTATTTCGATTCTCCCTGCTTTGTCGCTACTCCCAAGTATAATGATTACGTAAACGAATATATGGCACGTGAGGAGCCTGTGGATTATGTACAAAAAGATCCTATGGGCGACGGTATTGACTGGCCAAGTGTAACCAAAATTGGTGTTAAATGGAACGAGGGTGATGATAGAGAGACAAAACTCGAAAAGATTATCACTCAAAAGTATATTGCACTCTTCCCTCTTTCAACCGAGGCATGGGCAGAGATGCGTCGTACCGGTTATCCCAAAGTATTCCCCGTACTTAATACCGACGATGGCGACGGTAGTATAATGCAGGGTGAAATGATACGTCGTATTCCTTGGGTTCCTACTGACCCTGTTGCTCTTGGTATGGTTGAAACTTCGGGTATACCCGCTCTGGGTGGTCCCGATGAGCAAGCAACACGTTTGTGGTGGGATGTCGATGCTCCAAATTTCTAATTAATTCATAAAAATACGCTAAACCACCATTTACGAAGTGGTTTAGCGTATTTTTTTGTAATTAATATCTAACTACTTAACTTTATGAAAAAGAAACTTTTATTAATTGTTGGCTCTGTCGCTTTTGCGACTTTTGCCAATGCACAAAACCTTAAAGAAGGTTATGTCGATTGGGGAGAATTCGGACAACAGTTTGGTAATACAATGCAAAACTGGACACCGGGTACCGAAATTAATGAGGATGACAACTTCTTTATCTCGCGTGTTAAGCCCAAAGCGACTTTCCGCAACGTAAATACGCAGGTGCGCACATCTATCAATGAATCGAACGATAAACGTCTGCTCATGTGGGTACCCTTCGATGACGATGCTTCCAAGTCTCCTTCGGGAACATCGGAGAATGCTCTGCCTAACGGCGTTTACGACTCCGAGGTCTTCTCTATGTGGAACTATGTTTCACACTATGGTAACTGGACCGCACCTCAAGGACGTATCCCCGGTGCATTCTCCGACGTTGCACACAAAAACGGTGTTGCTGTTTCGGGTGTGGCAGGTGTGCCTTATGGTAATCTCATTAATTATCCTGCTTGGAGCGACGCTATGCTTAAAACTGCAGAGGTGGGTGCAGAAACAACAGCAAAATTTCTCCATTATTATGGAGTGGATGGTTTGGGGTACAATTCGGAATTCTCTAACGGTGTAGTGGTTGTAAATAAATTGATGCCATATCACAACGAACTGCTCTCAATATCACGCACTTATAATCCTCTCTTTGAGAATGTATGGTACGACGGTACAAGTGACTATGGCACTATATGGTTCGACCGTGGTCTTGCCGAACACAACGATGGAATTTTTGAAGGTGCTTCACTGTTCTTCAACTATAACTGGTACAGTACTTTACTTGATAATTCTGTAACCTATGCACAAAATAAAGGTAAGAACCCTCTTTATATCTATGCAGGAATGAATATGCAGGGTGCTGAAGGTAAACGATGGACAGAACTCGTGAATTATCCTATATCAATAGGTTTATGGGGTGCTCACAGCCAGAATATGTTCTGGGAAAGTCGTGGTGAAAAGGGTTCAACCCCCGATGTAAAACAACGTACATATATGTTACGTACAGAACGTTGGTTCACCGGTGGTACGCGTAACCCGGTTACATGCCCTGAAGTTATCAACTCCTTGTCCTACAATGCCGACAATGTAAACTTCCACGGAATAGCATCGATGATGTCGGCACGCAGTACATTATGTTGGGATTTGGCAACAGAGCCTTTCATTTCATACTTTAACCTTGGTAACGGTAAGTTCTTCAACTGGAACGGAGTGCGCCAACATTCTAAAGAGTGGTATAATATTGGTGTTCAGGATTACCTGCCCACATGGCGTTGGTGGTTTGCAAGCAAATTGCTTGGTCGTACAGCAGCCGATGTCCCTGCTAACGGTTTGGATGCTGAATTTACTTGGAACGATGCATACGTTGGCGGTTCAACCGTTCGTATATTTGGTTCTGTTGGAAAAGAGTATCTGCATCTGTTTAAAACAGAGTTTGCTGTTAAAGCGGGTGATGTTGTAACATTCCGTTATAAACTTGGACAAGGCTCTTCCGATGTTAACCTCATCTTTACTGCAACAGGCAGTGAATCGGTTGTGGCAAAATCATACAATGTTGTTGCAAAAGCCGACGAAGCCGATAATGAGGTTTGGGTAGAGCGCAAGTTTACAGTAGATAAAGATATAGACCTTGCTTTGGTTGCACTTGAATTTGAAAATGCTCAGAACATAGATTTATATCTTGGTGAGTTTTCTATAGTTCGCGGTACAGCGACAACTCCTGCCAAGCCTGTGATTGCCGGTACAAAGGTGCTCGATTTCAATAAATCGGGTGTTGACGGTAAGATAATCTTCAATATGCCTAACGACAAGGCTGCCGGTGAACCTTGTTACAATATCGATGTAAATACATCTATGTTCAAGTTGTATGCTCAGCAAGAGGGTGGCGAGCCTGTTCTTATGGGTGTAACAACATCATGGGCAGGTCTCTACTTTGCTGTTCCCATGGATATGGCTAAGGCTAACAAGGTACGTTTTGGTGTCTCTGCTGTATCTCTCGACATGAAGAGTGAGTCTGCTATTGCTTGGGATGCTTATACCGAGGCGGGAACATACGATTACGACGATAATATTCAGATAGATAAGACAACTATTAAACCCAACGAGGAATTTGTTATTTCTTATATCGATCCTCGCCACGAAGAGGGTACTTGGACTATTACCGATGCCAACGGTAATACAGTTAAAACAGGAACAGGTCTTTCAATCTCTGTCGATGAGGGTCTTTCTGCTGTAGGTAATTACTCTTTGACTCTCAAAGGATATGAGTATGAATACGACGAGGATGGTAATAACACCGGTAACCGTGTTGAAACAACCCGTACATTTACCAACTACATACAGGTAACCGGCGAGGGTGTTGGTGCGCTTCCCAAAATCCTTACATTCACAGCAAACGATGCCGAAGCCGACATCCAAGTAAATGCAAGTGATAAGATAAATCTTGCATACACAGGTCGTAAAGCCGACGGTGCCGGTTCGCAGGGTGTCGATTTAAAAGAGAACCGTTTTGGCGTTAAATGTTCCGACCTTGGAATTACCGGTCAAAAGAGTTTTTCTACCGCATTCTGGTTGAAGATAAATAAACTGGCCGAGGGTGAAACGCAACTTCTTGCTATTGCCAACAAACTCGATGCTTGGCCTAAGACCGACTGGGGATGGATATGGACAAACATTAAGGACGACGGAACAATGGGAAGTTTTACCTTCCGTGGAACCGAAGCAAGCAATAACAATGAGTTGCGTTATAAATTTGATAACACAAAGGTTCCTGTGGGTACATGGGTGCATTTTGCTTTTGTATTCGAATACAGCGGAATTAAGTTGCATTGTAAATATTATGTAAATGGTGTTCAACAAGAGGTTGTAAGATGGAACCGTACAACTGATAATGATACTTATTATAGTGGCGACCCCGGTTTGCAAGGAGGTGTGTATAGTATTACCGATGGGCAGGTTCTTTCGGTTGGTGGTGCAGCCCATGGACGTGCCGGTATCGATGGTGTAATAGACAACTTCCAATTCTGGAATAAGGTTATGACCGACGAAGATGTTAAAACATCTATGGGTGATATCGACCCTGATAACTTACCTACGGGTCTTGCCGCTTATTGGGATTTGGATACCGAAGCAGGTGGTGATTATACATTTAAATCTGTTGGTTCTATGAACGGTATTTCTGCCGGTATGCACAGTTATGATGCTGCTGCAGATGAGGGACAAGGTTATTTCCATTGGATAGATGCGGAATATACTTCGGGTTGTCCTTTTATCAGTGGTACTGCATTCCCCGTTGTAACAACTCCTGCATTTACAGGTAATAAAGCCGAAATCACAGAAGTTACAGGTAACGACCTTGCAGGTTCTGCTGTTGCTACATACAAGAAAGATGGCGATTACTCAGTAACTCTTACTCTTTCTAACTCTTTGGGTAGCGATTCTAAGACTTTCGCTGTTATCAAGGTTGGCGAGGGCAATAACATTGATAATGTTGGTACAAGTGAGGTTGCAACATACGTTGTTGAGGGTGCCGCTATTGTTGAGTTTGCCGATGCCGGTAACTACTCTGTAAATGTTTATACAGCAGACGGTCGCCTGGTGGCTTCTAAGGCCGCTTCGCTTGCTGCTGGTAACTCAATGAACATCGCTCTTGGTGCTAAGGGTACTTATATCCTTTGCGTTGAGAAGGATGGTAAACTTGTTCGCAGTGCTAAATTGCTGAATAAGTAATTCCTTGTTCACATAAAATAAACCCCAAAAGTTTCAATAACTTTTGGGGTTTATTTTATGTGAAATCTCTCCAAAACCGAAATGTAATTACAATAAAGTAGAAACAGCGAATAATATTTGTAAATAATATATAAAGTAAAATTAATTTTATTATATTTGCAGCAGAACTTTTATAACATTTTACTAACCTTTAATTTTTGTATTTATGAAGAAATTCTACTTAGCAGGGTTTGCGTTATTGGCAATGTTGCTAACCTCTCCCGTTGCCGCACAGAGTTATTCTCCTACGGCTACCGATGAAATCTATGATTTCTCGGGTTTTGATACAAAAAAGATGCTCGACTTGTTCTACCAGGCTTCGGTTGCCGGTCGCAACTATCCTACAATGGAGGAATTTGAGGCAGCAGGTATTCAAGCGTCAGACATCGCTTTTGTACGTTCTCATGTACGTCGTGCAAATATCATGAGTCGTGCCGACCGTCTTGTTCCCACAACTTACGAAACACGTAATCTTTTTGTAAATATGCCTATGGATGTCGGCTCCGATGGTCTTGGTGGTTATCCCAACGACAAGTTTACAGCCGATGTGTTCTCTATGTGGCAATATACAAATCTCTTTGGTTCGTGGAACCACAGTTTCTTCCAGGCACCCGGTGCATGGGTCGATGCTGCTCACCGCAACGGTACCGACATTATGAGTGGTATTGCTTTCTTTGAGAGTTGGACAGGAGACGGCGATAAAACCTATAGTGCCATGATTGTTGAAAAGGATGGAAATGGCGACTTTAAATATGTGAAACCTGTTATCAATATCCTTATGTTCTTTGGTTCCGACGGTATCAACTACAACTGGGAAGATAACAGTTATCAGAATGCCGATATTGTGGCTTTCCACAAGGCACTCTGGGCATACGCAAAAGAGGTAGGTTTTGATAATTACCATAGTGCTATTTACACATCTGCTTCTACGATGACTGCAGGAAATGTGAATGCTCTTTTTGGAAATTCAACAGGAAAAACTCACGATACAATGCTTAACTATAGCAATGGAGACTTTTCTTACGGTATTGCAACTTCAGTTACATCCGCCGAAAATGCTATGGGTACAGCCGATGGTCTTTATGCCGGAGTGTGGACTGTTGGTATGGACCGTGATTGGGAATGTCTCGATGCTGATGCTCAATCCCACAAGTGTGGTATCTGTATTTGGGGTGAGCATGGTCAGAGCCGTTTTATGAGTTATAACACCGGTGATGGCGCATTTGATACACAAGGTAACTATCAACGTCTGCTTGAACGTGCATTCTCCGGTGGTAACCGTAATCCGGTAATTCGCCCTGTAGTTACAAGTACAAACAGTGGTAAAATTAACTGGGAAACAACAACTGTTGATGGTGAAACTCGCTTACCTTTACAATTGTTTGCCGGTCTTGCTCATTGGATTCCCGAACGTTCGGTTCTCGAAAGAGATCTTCCTTTTGGTACACACTTTACACTCGGTAATGGAGACCGTTACTACTATAAAGGAAAGAAATCCTTTGCAGGTAGTTGGTATAATATGGGTGCACAAGATGTTGTTCCCACATATCGTTGGCTTATATATGCTGCAAACTCAACAACTGTAAGCAATGATGTTGAGGTTAATTATACTCATCTCGACGCTTATACCGGCGGTTCTTGTATTGAACTTACAGGTAAGGCTACTGCAACAGGTACCGACATTGTTCTTTATAAAACAGCGCTTAAGGTTGCAGGTTCAAATCCTTATGCAAAGGTTGCTGTAAAAACTTTGAAAGATGATGCTAAGGCTACCAATCTATATCTTATTGTTAGAAAGCAAGGCGAAAACACATGGCAGGAGTATGCTGTTGCCGATGTTGCAGGTAATACATGGGAAGAGAAGAAATTCGACCTTTCTAACCTCTCTACCGGTGATGTAATCGACCGTATCGGTCTGCGTGTAAAGGGTAGTGATGAAAACTACCAAATGTATGTTGGTAAACTCGAAATCAACGACAACAAAACAGTTACTCCTTCTAACGTAAAAGACCTTGTGGTTGAAGTTAAAGAGGAGACTCAGTCTTCTATGACAATGAAGATGCATTGGGATGTTGAGGCTGCTGCCGGAACACGTGCTAACTGGGGCTTGGTATATAACGACGAGGCAAACATTGACCATTTTGAAATACTATATAAAGTAGGTGAGGATGGTAAGATTTCTAAAGTTGGTACAACCTCGCAGTGGGCTACACTTATTCCCAATATTGAATTTGAGAGTGTAAACGACAAACCATTTATTGGTGTACGTTCGGTTTCTGTCGACCTCAAAACTTATTCTCCTGTTGTTTGGGTAGAAGTTCCCCGTGCAGCGCAGAGTGCTCTCCCTCAAAAAGAAGAGGTTGATACTTACGGTGTAAGTGCAATGGATCCCGCTTGCGAGGGTGCAGATATAGCACGTGCACAACGTTATCTCGAATGGGTTAAGACAACCGGTGCTACTCAAAACCTCGATTATACAGCCGATGGACCTGTTGCCGACGGTTCGCAGTATGCCAATGCAAAAAATCATGTATTGAAGGTTGAACAGGGACAGACTATAACAATGACATTTAAAGCTGCAGACCAGAGCGATGGTCTTAAATATTGCTTTGCCGGTGGTTGGATGGACCTCAACGCTAGTGGCGACTTTGATCATCCCCTTCCTATACAGAGAACCGATGCAGAAATTGCTGCCGGTAAGACCGATGTCGATCCCGAGGGTGAGCGTCTCTTCTTTGCCGGTACAATTCGTGCTGCAACCGAGGCATTCCAGTATGGTGTAGGTTACTCTTTCAACTTTACAGTTCCCGAAGATGCAACTCCCGGAAAGAGCCGTTTGCGTATGGTGTTCTCTGATGCTTGGTTTGCAGGTATGTTCAATCCTACAGGCTTGCATGCAAAAGGCTTTACAATAGATTTTGGCGTAGAAATAATTGGTTCTAACCCCGGTCGTGTTGCTGCCGATACACGCGATGCAGGTGAAGCCGAAGAGCCCGAAGGCTTGGGTGATATTGATACTGCCATTAACGATGTAAATGCCGGTGAGGTTTCCAATGCTGTACTTGATGGTGATGTTATCAATCTCAACAATGTCGAAAAGGCATGGATATACAGTGTCGATGGTCGTCTTGTTGAATTTGTAAACGGTAATCCTACTCATGTAAATGCTGCTCAGTATCCTGCAGGTGTTTATCTTGTTAAGATGCAATATAAGAATGTTATCCGTTCTGCCAAGGTTGTGATTGAATAATCTTATATTGGAATAATTAAAAATAGTAATACGTCCAATGAAGTGAACCCCAAAAGTTAGACAAAAAACTTTTGGGGTTTATTTTATGCG
>CAZEKX010000048.1:0-14941 GCA_964512955.1 uncultured Bacteroidaceae bacterium | reverse complement strand
CCGCAATGCGCGCACGTGGTGCAAAGATTACCGACATTGCAATTATCATCATTGCTGCCGATGACAATGTGATGCCCCAGACAAAAGAGGCTATCAACCATGCAATGGCTGCAGGTGTACCTATTGTATTTGCAATAAACAAGGTGGATAAACCGGCTGCCGACCCCAACCGAATTAAAGAGGAGTTGGCAAACATGAATATGCTTGTCGAGGATTGGGGAGGAAAATACCAATCGCAAGAGGTTTCAGCCAAGAAAGGTTTGGGCGTAGAGGAACTTATGGAGAAAGTACTGTTAGAGGCAGAGATGCTGGACTTGAAAGCAAACCCCGACCGCAAAGCAACAGGTTCTGTAATTGAGTCGACACTCGACAAAGGACGTGGCTATGTGGCTACAGTGCTTGTACAAAACGGAACATTGAGAATTGGAGATATTGTTGTTGCCGGAACTCAATGGGGTAAAGTAAAAGCCATATTCAATGAACGTAACCAACGTATAAAAGAGGTAAGACCGGCAGAGCCGGCACTTATACTTGGTTTGAATGGAGCACCTGCGGCAGGAGATACATTCAATGTTGTAGAGAGTGAACGCGAAGCACGTGAAATAACAGGCAAGCGCGAACAATTACAACGCGAACAAGGCCTGCGTACACAAAAAATGCTTACACTCGACGAGGTTGGTCGCCGTATTGCTCTTGGAACATTCCAGACTCTCAATATCATTGTAAAGGGAGACGTGGATGGTTCTATAGAAGCACTTAGCGACTCTTTGATAAAACTATCGACCGAAACCATTCAAATAAACGTAATACACAAGGCTGTAGGTCAGATTTCAGAGTCGGATGTAAGCCTTGCCGCTGCATCGGATGCAATCATTGTAGGTTTCCAAGTACGTCCTTCGGTTATGGCACGTAAAGCAGCCGAAAACGACGGTGTGGATATTCGCATATATTCTATTATATACGATGCCATAGAGGAGGTAAAAGCCGCTATGGAAGGTATGCTCGCCCCCATAATGAAAGAGGAGATTACAGCAACAATAGAGGTACGCGAAACATTCCACATAAGCAAGGTTGGAACCGTTGCAGGATGTATGGTTCGTGAGGGTAAAGTGAAACGTACCGACCGCGCACGCCTCATTCGCGATGGTATTGTAATACATACCGGTAATCTTGCCGCTCTGAAACGTTTCAAAGAGGATGTTAAGGAGGTAGGAACAAACTACGAATGTGGTATAAGCCTTGTATCACAAGACGATATTAAGGTTGGTGATATTATTGAAACATTTACCGAGATAGAGGTAAAACAAAAACTTTAATCGATAAGTGGATATGAATCCTTTGGATATTGTTCTTATATTGACATTATTGGTAGGATTTGCCATAGGATACAATAAAGGACTTATCAAGCAACTATCGTTTGGAGCAGGCATAGCAATAGGCTTGCTCCAAGCGATGCTGTTTCATTCCGATGCAGCACAATACATTGAGAAATACACCCTTTGGCATAGTTGGATATGCACTGTAGTGGCTTTTGCCGGTATAATTGTTATAACAATATTGCTGTTCAAACTTATTAGTTGGATATTAAAAGGGATACTCAAATTTATACACCTGGAATTTATTGACAAGATTTTTGGTGCATTATTGGGATGCTTCATAGCAACACTGCTAATTATAGGAGTGGCAGAAGTTACAACTGCAGTAACACCCAACACTCCGATATTTGGAAAAACAGAACAAGAAAACTCATTGTTATACAGACAACTAAAGAAAACTACCAAATTGTTACTTGTAGAGGTGAAAGAAGAGATAGATGAAAAAGCGAAATAACAATATACTTAAGAAGATTGCAAATAAAGCCTATGAATATGGTTTTGTAAGCAATATTAAAACCGAGATTATCGAGAGTGGACTGAACGAGAATATCATAAGGCTCATATCTAAAAAGAAAAACGAACCTGAATGGATGCTCGAATTCCGCTTACAAGCATATAGGTATTGGCTCACACAGAAGATGCCTACATGGCCTCATCTTAATATTCCGCCAATAGATTATCAAAGTATATCCTACTATGCCGACCCTTTAAAAAAGAGTAAAGAGAAGCAGAAAAAGGAGATTGACCCCGAACTGATGAAAACTTTTGATAAGTTGGGCATTCCTTTAGAAGAACGTTTGGCACTCACAAACACCGCTGTAGATGCGGTTATGGACTCTGTATCGGTAAAAACGACATTTAAAGAGGAACTAAAAGAGAAGGGTATAATATTCTGCTCCATGAGTGAGGCTATACAAGAGTACCCCGACCTTGTACGCAAATATTTGGGTACAGTAGTGAATTATCGCGATAATTTTTTTGCAGCACTCAACAGTGCCGTATTCAGCGACGGTTCATTCGTTTATATCCCCAAAGGGGTACGATGTCCAATGGAATTATCGACATACTTCCGTATAAATGCAGCCAACACCGGCCAGTTTGAACGTACATTGATTATTGCCGACGATAACAGTTATGTGTCTTATTTGGAAGGATGTACTGCCCCCATGCGTGACGAGAATCAGTTACATGCTGCAATAGTAGAGATAATAGTTCTGGATAATGCCGAGGTAAAATACAGCACTGTACAGAACTGGTATCCTGGCGATGCTCAAGGTCGTGGAGGTGTATATAATTTTGTAACGAAACGTGGCGATTGCAGAGGTATAAACAGTAAATTGTCGTGGACACAGGTGGAGACCGGTTCGGCAATAACATGGAAGTACCCGGGTTGCATACTTCGTGGCGATAATTCACAAGGTGAGTTTTATTCGGTAGCACTTACAAATAATTTTCAACAAGCCGACACCGGAACAAAAATGATTCATCTGGGTAAAAACACCCGCAGTACAATTATAAGTAAAGGTATTTCGGCCGGAAAAAGTCAAAATTCATATCGTGGTTTGGTACGTGTAAGCAAAAATGCCGACAATGCACGTAATTACAGCCAATGCGACTCATTGCTATTGGGTAGCAAGTGTGGTGCACATACATTCCCTTACATGGATATACATAACAATTCGGCAGTCATAGAACACGAAGCCACGACCTCTAAAATTTCCGAAGACCAACTGTTCTACTGCAATCAACGCGGTATAGGTACAGAAGAGGCTATAGGGCTGATTGTTAACGGATATGCAAAAGAGGTACTGAACAAACTACCTATGGAGTTTGCGATAGAGGCGCAGAAACTATTAAGTGTTTCGCTCGAAGGCTCAGTAGGATAAAAAATTACAACTATGGACAATCTTATAGAAATAAAGAACTTACATGCCACAATAGATGGCAAAGAGATATTGAAAGGAATAAACCTTACAGTTAAACCCGGTGAAGTACATGCCATTATGGGACCTAACGGTTCGGGCAAGAGTACTCTGAGTAATGTGCTTGTGGGACATCCTGCATATACTGTAACCGAAGGCGAAGTTATATACAAAGGAAAAGACCTGCTTGCATTATCACCCGAAGACCGCAGCCACGAGGGGGTATTCCTATCGTTCCAGTACCCTGTTGAGATTGCCGGGGTAAGCATGACTAACTTTATGCGTGCAGCAATAAATGCAAAACGCGAATATCTTAAACAAGAGCCATTAAGTGCCGGTGATTTCCTTAAACTGATGCGTGAGAAGCGTTCACTTGTGAACCTCGATAGTAAACTGGCAAATCGTTCTGTGAACGAAGGGTTCAGTGGAGGTGAAAAGAAACGAAACGAGATATTTCAGATGGCTATGCTTGAACCCACATTAAGTATATTGGACGAAACCGATTCCGGACTCGACATAGATGCCTTACGCATTGTGGCAGAAGGAGTAAACAAACTTAAACGTACCGATACCTCTACATTGGTAATTACCCATTATCAACGTCTGCTCGACTATATTAAACCCGATATTGTACATGTGCTTTACAACGGTCGTATTGTAAAGACTGCCAGACCAGAATTGGCTTTAGAGTTGGAAGAGCGTGGGTATGATTGGATAAAAAACGAAAGCAACTAAGAGACAATGAACAACGAACAAGAATATATAGATATATATGACCGCCACAAGACACTTATAGAGGAGCCTTGCGCACAATTGTTGAACATTGCACGCGAGAAAGCCTATGTAAAGTTCAAGGCATTGGGATTTCCCGAGAAAAGAGACGAACAATATCGCCATAGTGATGTTGCGAAGCAGTTCGAAACCGACTATGGAATGAATCTTGGACGGTTACAAACCGTAGTAAACCCAAACGAGGTATTTACATGCGATGTTCCCAACCTGAATACACGTCAAGAGTTTATAGTAAACGACTCGTATTATAAAACAGACAGACAAAGCAAACAACTGCCCGAGGGAGTAATACTCGACAGTTTGAATGAAGTAGCCCAGAATAATCCCGAATTACTTGTTCCCTACTACAACCAATTGGCCGAGAATGGTGATAGTATAGCACAGTTCAACACCACTTTTGTACAAGACGGTTTGTTACTTTATATTCCAAAGAACATTGAAATTAAAGAAACAATACAGTTTGTAACAATATTGAATGGCAATATCGATATTATGAGCAACAGACGACTGCTTATAATATTGGAAGAGAATGCAAGTGCAAACCTGCTACTTTGCGACCACTCTTCGAATGAACATAAATCCCTATCGACTCAAATAACCGAGATATTCCTTGCTAAAGGAGCAAGACTTAATATTTGTGAAGTAGAAGAGACCAGTTACAGCAACACCCGTATGGCGCAACTGTTTGTAAGACAACAGAGAGATAGTTATTTCAGCCACAATGGGATAACCCTTACCAACGGTTTTACACGTAATGGAATTTATATTACACTCGAAGGCGAAAGAGCCGAAACAGATATTTCGGGATTAGTAATAAACGACCGTAAACAGCATACCGACAATCATACACTTGTGGACCATAAAGTGGGACATTGCACCAGCAATGAATTGTACAAATATATTCTCGATGAAGAGTCCACCGGAGTATTCTCGGGTAAAATGCTCATACGCCCCGATGCACAACAAACAAGTTCGCAACAGACAAACCGCAACCTGTGTCTCACTAAATGTGCAAAGATATATGCACAGCCACAGTTAGAGATTTACGCTGATGATGTTAAGTGCAGTCATGGTTCCACAGTCGGACAGTTGGACGAAAATGCACTATTCTACATGCAACAACGCGGAATACCCATTGACGAAGCACGTCATTTGCTAATGTACGCCTTTGCAGGTGAAGTTATAGAAAAAATTCCGATAGAAGCAATACGCGACCGCCTACACATGCTTGTAGAAAAGCGTTTCCGAGGAGAACTAAACCGTTGCAAAGGATGCTCACTATGTAAACAATAAAAAACGTTCTAACATTAAAAGATGCTCGACCCATACAAAATACGCGAAGAGTTTCCCATACTCAACCAACAAGTGTATGGAAAACAATTGATATACCTTGACAATGCCGCAACCACACAAAAGCCAAAATGTGTTATTGAGGCAATATCGGATGCATATTGCACCATAAATTCCAACGTACATCGAGGTATACACCACCTATCTCAGGTTGCAACAGAACGTTTTGAAGAGGCACGCGAAAAGGTACGTGTATTCATTAATGCAAGATATAAGCACGAGGTTATATTCACTCGAGGAACAACAGAGAGCATCAACCTTGTTGCAACTTCATTTGGCAATACGTTTTTAAAAGAGGGTGATGAGGTTATCATATCCACTATGGAACATCATAGCAACATTGTACCATGGCAAATGCTACGGGAACGTATTGGAATTGTATTGCGCATAATACCTTTGAAGTGTGATTTATCGTTGAATATTGACGAATTTAAAGCATTATTCAATAACAAAACCCGCTTGGTAAGTATTACACATGTTTCTAATGTGCTTGGAGTAACCAACCCCATAAAAGAGTGTATAGACATTGCACACAGCAACAATGTTCCTGTTCTGATAGACGGTGCACAAAGCACACCGCACATGGCAGTGGATGTACAAAAATTGGATGCCGATTTTCTTGTTTTTAGTGGGCATAAATTGTATGCACCCACCGGTATTGGTGTTTTGTACGGAAAAGAGGAGTTTTTAAATGCTATGCAACCATACCACGGTGGAGGTGAAATGATTCAGACTGTACGTTTCGAAAAGACAACATATAACGAACTGCCATACAAGTTCGAAGCCGGAACACCCGACTATGTAGGAGCAATAGCCCTGGGTAGAGCAATTGACTTTATAAATGAGATAGGTATTTCCGAAATAGCCAGACACGAACAGAGTCTTACACAATATGCAGTAAACAAATTACAAGAGATACCCGGAATGAGGATTTTCGGTACTCCCAATGGGGCTGCTGTTTCTTTTTTAGTAGGTAATATTCACCCTGCCGACATGGGCACACTTCTCGACCGTTTGGGAATAGCCATACGAACCGGGCATCATTGCGCACAACCTCTTATTGATTATTTGAACATACCCGGCACAGTACGAGCATCGTTTGCGCTTTATAATACCAAAGAAGATGCCGACACACTTGTTGAGGGAATAAAGAGAGTTAGCAGAATGTTTGAATAACAAAGTTGGAAATGATTTGAACAGATGTTAAAACCATATTTAAAACAAGGTATAATTGAAGCAGGTTGCGACGAAGCCGGACGAGGTTGTCTTGCCGGCGATGTGTATGCAGCGGCTGTAATTTTACCCGATGGTTTTGAGAACGAATTGTTAAACGACTCAAAGAAACTTACCGAAGGCAAACGCTATCTTTTACGAGAAATTATTGAGCGTGAGGCAGTATCGTGGGCTGTAGGTGTTGTTACAGCCGCAGAAATAGATAAAATTAATATCTTGCGAGCATCTATTCTTGCCATGCACCGTGCGGTGGATAAATTGAAGATAAGACCGCAACATCTGTTGATAGATGGTAACAAATTTACTCCCTACCCCAACATTCCACATACAACCGTTGTAAAAGGCGATGCCACATATATGAGCATTGCGGCAGCATCTATTCTTGCAAAGACATACCGCGATGATTACATGCTGGCTTTAGCAAAGGAGTTTCCGCAATACGACTGGCAGGAGAATAAAGGATACCCCACAGCAAAGCATCGTGCAGCCATAAAGGAGTTTGGAACAACCCCTTATCATCGTATGAGTTACAACCTATTGGGTAAAGAGCCTATACAACTTACTTTTGACTTTGGAGAGTAATTTAAATAAAATTTAAAGTATTTTATATACTTTTTTAACAGAAAAGCAAAAATAGTATTTCATATATGTAAAATTAATATTACTTTCCTCAAATACATACTGCACACATACACAACAAATAACATATAAATTTATTAAACAACAATTGCAATGAAAAGAAAGATTCTTCTATTGGCATTAACTGCAATGTTTGTTATAATGCCTGCTATGGCAAAGGTTAATCACCTGCTGCCACAACCACAAAAAGTAACAGTTACAGAAAATGCTACATCATTTGTACTAAACAGGGCTGTTGCATTAAATGATCCCACAAACTGCAAGTACCTTGCAAATTTTCTCGATAAGCATGGATGCACAATAGATGCAAGTGCTTTGGCAACTATTACAGTAGAGTTGGTAACAAGTATTCCCGATGCATACGATTATGAACTTCATGGATATGAGAATGAGGCATACACTCTTGAGATTACTGCCAACAGTATTAAAATAACAGCAATAACCAATACAGGTGTTATTCGTGCGGCACAGACACTGACTCAGTTGGCAGAGGGGTACGAAGGCACCGCCGAGTTGGAGGCATTGACTATTACCGACTGGCCTGCGTTTAAACTGCGTGGATTCATGCACGATGTTGGTCGTTCATTTATTTCGGCAGAAACCATTAAAAAACATATCGACCTGCTTTCACGATTTAAGATAAACACATTCCACTGGCACCTGACAGAGAACCAAGCATGGCGTTTCGAGGTAAAAAAATACCCACAACTCACTGAGACAGCAAACATGACACGTTTCGAAGGTAAATATTACAAACAGGAAGAGTGCAAAGAAGTGGAAGAGTATGCGGCTGAGCGTGGAGTTATTGTTATTCCCGAGATTGACATGCCGGGACACAGCGAGGCATTCACAAATGCAATGGGTTATAACATGCAAAGTGCAAACGGAGTTGCAGCATTGCAGAGTATACTCGAGGAGGTTGCCTCGACATTCACACGCGCACCTTACATACATATTGGTGCCGACGAGGTACAAATAACCTACCCCAATTTCCTAAAAACAATGACCGAAAAGATTCACTCTTTGAATAAAAAGGCTGTTTGCTGGAACCCCATTTTCGCAAGTGCATCAATATCATCGACTGATGGTTTTGACATGACACAGATGTGGAGTACATCGGGAAAAACGATGTCGGGACTGCCAAATATCGATTGTCGTTACAACTACACTAATCACTTCGATGTTTTTGCCGACCTTGTAGGTATATACAAGAGTACCATATACTATGAGCAAAAGGGAAATCCTACTGTTGCAGGTACAATTTCGGCATATTGGAATGACCGTAAGACGCCCACAGAAGAAGATATAGTAAAACAGAATAACTTTTACGCAAATGTTCTTGCATCGGCAAGCCGTGCATGGACAGGTGGTGGAAAACAATATATTGACAACGGCACAAATGGCGGAACGAACTACGGTGGTGGTGTTATGTTACCCAATAGCGGTGAGGAGTATAACGACTTTGCCGATTGGGAACGTCGTTTCTTGTTCCACAAGGCAAATTCATTGAAGGACGAACCTATCCCTTATGTTAAACAGACCAATGTACGCTGGAAAATAACAGACGCATTCCCCAATGGTGGAGATGTATCGCTTCAATTGCCTCCCGAGACAGAACTGAAAGATTCATATACCTATAACGGAGTAACATACGGAACAGGCATGGCTACCGGTGCAGGTATCTATCTGCGACATACATGGGGACAAACTACCATAAACGCATACTACACAAACCCACAGTTTAACCACACAGCCTATGCATGGACATACGTTTACAGCGATAAAGAACAAACTGTAGGCGCACAAATTGAGTTCCAGAACTACGCACGAAGTGAAGACGACAGAGCGCCCGAGGCTGGGAAATGGGACTATAAAGGTTCACGTATTTGGTTGAACGATGAAGAGATTCTGCCACCCACATGGACCAATAGTGGCAAAAATATAACAAACGAGATAGAACTTGGCAACGAGAACTTCACAGCGCGTAAACCCATAGAAGTTAAACTTAAAGAGGGATGGAACAAAGTATTTCTTAAATTACCATATATCTCTATTAACCAGGGAACTGTACGTTTGAATAAATGGATGTTTACATTTGTACTTACCGACACCGATGGCAAAAACGCTGTTGAAGGTCTTATATACTCTCCAAACAAATGCTTAGACGAAAATGCAGAACTGTTGATAGCAACAATAAGCGATATTAAGGAGCATATAAACGGAGCAGTAAGTGACCAACCCGGATACTTCAGCACCTCGTACGCCGATGCTCTCAATGCAAAGATTATTGAAATTGAGGCAACATTGCAAGAAGAGATGACTACAGAAGAGCGTGCTACACAATTGTCAGAACTAAATGCAGCATTAGAAGCATTTGATAAAGCACTTGAAACAGCAGTAATAAACCAACCGAAAGCAAGCACAGCCGATTCCGATCTTTTCTATTCAATGTGCACTCCCCTACGAGAAAACCGTTATGCAACGAGCAAAGGAGCAGGACAGGCAATGGTAGGTGAAACAACAATATCTGCTGCATCGTATTGGAAGTTTGTAAAACGTAACGACAACACATACGATATAATCAACAAGGCAGACAACACATACGTATCGCCATTGAGTACAAATAACACCGCACTGACAACTGTTTCCGAAAGGCCGTCGGCAGGTTGGATTATCAGTCCTGCAAATGAGAACGGATACGTAATTATAACAAGTGGCACAACCCAGTTTAATCAAACAAACAATAGTACATTAGGATACAGAGTGTATAACTGGGGTTACAACAGTACCGGTTATACAAACACCTATAACACATCTGACACCGGATGTAAGTATATTATCACAGAAGAGCCACGTTTACCCGAGACACCGGATGTTGATGAAACACCCAAACCATTTATTACTCTTGCCGGCATGGATAGTGAAACATATCCCTACAAGATGTCGGAGGAGCATGAAAAACTTATATTTGAGAAAGAAAATATTACAATAGCACTCGACCTTACAACAAGCGGTTCTACAGGCGATAATGAGGCGTTCTTCGCAGCATCGGACCCCACATCCGATTGTCAGGAGACAGATGCCACAGCAACATCATTTACATGTGTAGGAACACAAAATGCACAAGCCCGTTTCTTTATATCGGCAAAGGATGGTCAATGGCACACACGAGGCAGTGGTATTTCTGTCGGTACAAGACACAAGATTACAGTTGTATTTACCAAAGGAGGAAATTCCCAGTGTTTCATAAATGGGACCGCATGTGATTCGGGACTTGCACAGAACCTATACCAACATGCAAACAATGATAATGCAAACTTTTACATTGGTGGCGGTGTAACAAATGCAGGTAACATATACACATTCAAAGGAAGCATACACTCTGTACAGTTCTTCGATTGGGCAATGAATGCAAGTGAAATTTCCAACATTAACTACGATGTTAAAAAGCCGGTAGAGAGCGGTATTGATATTAAAAGAGAGGAGTTTGAAAAGAGTATTGTTTACGACCTTATGGGACGAAAGATAGAGACACCGTCGACAGGCATTTACATTGTAAATGGTAAAAAGGTATACATTAGATAATCAATATTCCCAACAAAAAACAAAGTGGCAACCGAAAAGTTGCCACTTTGTTTATATCACTTTATTATATATTTTTCTCCATTCACTATATATATTCCCGGAGAGAGTGCATCGGGAGTTGTTACACCATGCACCACACGACCATAAATATCGTAAACCACAAATGTTTTATATTCTGAAATGATATTATCGATTGATGTAGATGCGCCCGAGACTGTAAAGCCACCAATTGTATTGAGCCAGGAATCATCGGTAGGAGACAATGTGGTAAGAGTATAAGCAATACCGCCAACCTCTTCAATACGAATGATTCCGGCAGGCAAACTACGAGTGTCGGCAGTGAAGTCTACATTTACTCTTCCTATATTGATATTGGGAAGTTGTACCTCGCACCTGCCGTTACGTGCAGGAACAGACTCTGCAAGAGTATATTTAAATGTTGCTCCATAGTCGTCCGATAATGATATGCGCACCCTGCTATCGACAGAGAAGAAACTTTCATTTACACCCCACTCCACCGTAACAATATCCCCTGCAGTATATTCACGCCGGGATGGAGATATTGACGCGGTAAAACGTGTACCATCCACTATTTCCACAGCAGTTCTATACACCGAATATTTACTATAAAACGGATTCTCCTTTAGAGATTCATAAGAATAATCATAGGGGACATCGTTCACACCAATATAAAAATTATATTTTCCGGAAGTGAGTTCTGTAGGGTCGGTACCATCCATTAAATAAAAATATTCGTCGTTATCGAACAGAATATATTGTGGATGATAATCGATAACACCACTTACCGATGGAGCGTATGCACAAAAAGGAGTCCCATCGTCAGCAGGTTGTACTGCATACGTTATTTTGTCTCCTTCAGCATCTGTTGCATTTATATTAAACGCAAAACAAGCACCTGCGGGGATACGATAGACATCCTTAAGCCCGTTAACATCTATCTCTGGAGCACTATTCTCTATCATAACACCATAGACATAGTTCCCACCATTATTATTACCTACAAGTGTTGTACGAGTCTCGTCGGAGTAGTATGCTGCATTGTTATCCCTGTTCCATGAATATATTTGCTCTATCGATGGGATAGAAAAGAAATCGGCAGGTGAGCCATAGCCCATAACACTCTGACCAAGACCAGCCTCGGTATATGTACCGGGATCGTTTGTATGTAATGCGCCAAATAGATGACCAACTTCGTGTGCTACAGTTACAACATCATTTATTGCATAGCCGGCAGCCTTGTTAGATGGTTTATATATACCACCAAGAATAGACTGTCCTTTATTATCCCAATCAATCGAGGAAGAGATCCAGATTCCTACATCATAATTGTCGGCACCTATAACAGCATTCAAGAGTTCCGTTCCATGCCCTAAAGCATTTGTTGAATTGTCGTCTACCATATTATGTGTACTCATAACAAGACGGTCGTCCTCAACAACATCGAAACAAAATCCCAAAGGCACATACACACTATTCATAAACTCTTCCACATCACTCCAGAAGGCATACACATTGTTTATATTACCCAAAAAGGAGTCATCGAAGTAATGTTTCGTAACAGGCAGTGCCAAACGGTAATAACGCAATATATTATCACCTTTACACTTATCGCTTATAATGGAACGAGAAGATATAACACTACTCTCTGCTTTAAGAGAGAAAGAGAGAAAAAGCAACAAGATGGCAATAGATATAGATTGTATAGTTCTCATAATACAAATAGTTGAAAAAGATATGTGGCAACGAAGATAGTGAAATTATGAAGATAAAAAAAGGATATATCGTGAAGATATATCCTTTTCATTGTATTGAGTATTCTGTTATTACTCTGCACGGAGTGTGAAACGTTGGAAACCTGTTGCGGTAAGTTCCTTGTCGAAACCTTTCAAGAAATCGGCAACAGTAATCTTCTCGTTCTGGCAGTATCCCTGCTGGAGCAAACAAACCTCTTTGTAGTATTTCTGAATACGACCGTCTGCAATACGAGCAATCATATTCTCGGGTTTACCCTCCTCACGTGCTTTGTCCTCTGCTACAACGCGCTCTTTAGCAATCAAAGCAGGATCGAGATCCTCGCTTGTAAGTGCAAGAGGTGCAGAAGCAGCGATTTGCATTGCAATCTCATGACCAGCCTCTTCGTTAGCCTGGTTCAATGCAACCATAGTACAAAGCATGTTCTTCTTCTGGTGGTTGTATGTATATACGTTCTCTGCTACAAGAGTCTTGTAACCATCGAGTTCCATCTTCTCACCGGTAATACCCGAACGAGCAACGATAGCATCCTGAACAGTTCCTTCACCCAAAGTAAGAGCCTTAACCTCTTCTATTGTAGCACATTTAGCAGCCACAGCAGCATCGAGAATATCCTGTGTAAGTTTCACAAAGTCGGCACCCTGAGCAACGAAGTCGGTCTCACATTTAAGAGCAATGATAGCGGCAAAGCCATTCTCTGCTTTTACGAGTACACAACCCTCTGAAGCCTCACGGTCGCTACGTTTAGCAGCCACCAACTGCCCCTTCTTACGGATTATCTCAATAGCCTTATCAAAATCGCCTTCACCCTCAGTCAAAGCATTTTTACAATCCATCATACCAGCTCCGGTCATTGCACGAAGTTTGGCAATATCAGCCATTGTTACAGCCATAGTATCTTTTTATTTTATTGTTTATAATTATTCAGCAACGTTCTCTGTGTTCTCAGCCTCGGCAGATTTGTTTGCGCGAGCCTTTGTAGTACGACGACGTGCTGTTTTCTTAACCTCAGCATTCTCCTCTTCGCCCTCAGCAGCCTCGGTGTCAACCTTCTCTACCTTACGCTCTTCGATACCCTCAGCAATAGCAGCACAACATGCATCGAGGATAACCTCAACCGACTTTGTTGCGTCGTCATTAGCGGGGATTACGAAATCGATATCGTTGGGGTTTGAGTTTGTATCAACAATTGCAAATACAGGAATACCAAGACGGTTTGCCTCGTGAACAGCGATATACTCCTTCATAACGTCTACTACAAAGATAGCAGAAGGAAGACGTGTAAGGTCGGCAATAGAACCAAGGTTCTTATCCAACTTAGCACGCTGACGAGAAATCTGAAGGATTTCGCGTTTTGAAAGGTTTGAGTATGTACCATCCTGAGTAAGTTTATCGATAGTAGCCATCTTCTTCACAGCCTTACGAATTGTGGGGAAGTTTGTAAGCATACCACCGGGCCAACGCTCTATTACGTAGGGCATACCAACAGATTGTGCTTTCTCGGCAACAATATCTTTAAGTTGCTTCTTTGTAGCAACAAAAAGAACTTTCTTACCGCTCTTTGCAATCTGTTTAAGAGCCTCGGCTGCTGTATCAACCATAGCGGCAGTTTTATGCAAGTCGATAATGTGGATACCGTTACGCTCCATGAAGATGTAGGGAGCCATTGCGGGGTTCCATTTACGTTTCAAGTGACCAAAATGTGCACCTGCCTCTAAAAGTGTTTCAAATGAAATTCTAGACATGTTTTTTAAATTTAAATCGTTTACCTTCTTTTTAATTACTTTGAACCAACCTCTCGGGTAGCCCACCAAACAGATAATATATAATATAAGGTGAAGTCCCGAGTGGTTTAGATACTAAACGTCTCTTTTCGGGCCGAATATTAACGTTTACTGAACTGGAATCTGCGACGAGCTTTGGGCTGTCCGGGTTTCTTACGCTCAACCTCACGGGCATCACGAGTAAGGAATCCTTCGGAACGTAAAGCCTTTTTGTCGTCAGCATTGATTTTCACCAAAGCACGAGCGATTGCCAAACGCAATGCCTGTGACTGACCGGTGAAACCGCCACCATCCAAATTAACTTTAATATCGTATTTCTCAAGAACATCCAATTTCATCAGAGGCTGTTTAACAACATACTGAAGAATGCTCGAGGGAAAATAATCCTGCAGATCCTTTTTGTTAATAGTAATTTTTCCAGTACCTTCTGTTACGAAAATACGGGCAACTGCGCTTTTACGTCTGCCTAATGCATTTACCATTTCCA
>CAZEKX010000047.1:0-15756 GCA_964512955.1 uncultured Bacteroidaceae bacterium | reverse complement strand
CGAAGTTTATGTTCGTCGCACTCCGGTACACTTCGAAACACAGAATGTAACAATAGAGGGTTCTGTGAACTTTGCCGGAGATTATCTTATGACAAGTAAAAATTACAAGTTGAGCGACCTTATAAACTCAGCCGGTGGGTTTACAGCCAATGCATACCCCAAAGGTGCATATCTATATCGTAAAATGACAGAGGAGGAGATTGCGCAACGTGATGCAACTCTTAATGCTACCCAAATTGCATTGTACGAAGAGGTGTTGCGTACCGATAAAAATGTAGATTTGGCTATACTTGATTCATTGTACAAGGCAAAACTAAACACAACCGACTTCTATCCGGTTGCCATTAATTTGGAGGCTGCGCTTAAAGAACCCGGTTCTGAAAATGATATCGTTTTGCGTCAAGGCGATGTTTTAACTGTTCCGGAACGTTCGTTTACAGTTAAAATATCGGGCGAAGTACGTCATCCGGTAACTGTAAACTGGCAGGATGGTAAAAAACTCAGCCATTATGTGAAACATGCCGGTGGATATAGCGATATGGCAAAAAAGAGTGGCGTTTATGTGGTTTATATGAATGGTAGTGTCGAGAAAATCCCCAAATCATCAAAAAAAGCAATAGAACCGGGATGCGAAATAGTTATTCCACGAAAGAGCAACAGACGACTGAGTACCGGTGAGATTATGTCTCTTGGAACATCCACTGTTTCAATTGCATCTATGATTGTGATGCTTATAAATGCGTTGAAATAAAAAGATTTGTAGTATGAATAATCTCGATGATAAAGTAAAAAGCCGAGAATTCGATGTTCTAGGTTTTATACGTAAAATGATTAAAGAGTGGAAAACACTATCTGTTTTTGTGTTTATTTCGGCTCTTGTGGGTGTTGTTGTTGCTTTAAATACTTCTAAGGCGTATACTACATCGGTTTTGCTCGCTCCGGAAATGGGTGGTGGGGTCGATAGAACTTTAAGTTCTGTAAGCAGTATGTTTGGAATAAATTTAGGCTCATCATCCGGTTCCGATGCGATTTCTCCCGAATTGTATCCAAATATATTTGCATCGACCGACTTCTTAATAGACCTTTTTGATGTTCCTGTTACATTGGTGGAAACCGGTGAAGTAAAAAGTTATTACGACCATCTGCTTTATGATGCACATATTCCATTCTGGGTATATCCTAAAATCTGGATAAGTAGTTTGGTGAAAAATTTATTTAAGGATGAAGATGATGCTGTAAATGGTGATGGCGTAAATTCTTTCCATCTTACAAAAGAACAAGATGGAATATGCAACTTAATGAGACGCAATGTTTTTTGTGTTGTGGATCAACGTACAAGTCTTATAACGGTTACTGTAACAGATATGGACGCAGTAATTGCTGCAAGTATTGCCGACACTGTTACATTAAGGCTACAGAACTATATTACAGAATATAGAACAAAGAAGGCAAGACATGATTTGGCATATATAAATAATCTTTATGACCAGGCAAAAGCGGAGTATTTGAAAGCGCAGGAGGAGTATGCAAAATATGCCGATGCTAACGCAAAGGTTGTGCAGTCTCGTTATCGTTCAAAGATAGATAATCTCGAAAACGATATGCAACTTAAATTGGCAGTGTATACAGAGGTTGCAAAGCAGCAACAATTGGCAATGCAGAGAGTCCAAGAACGTACTCCGGCATTTACTGTAATTCAACCTGCTACTGTCGCACTGCAAGCCTCCAGTATGCCTCGTAGTTATATGGTGATAATTTTTGCAATGTTTGGTGGCGTTATAGGAGTTGTATGGTGTCAGTATCTTAGGGCACTTTATCGTAAGCGTAAGAGAAAGAAATAAAATAGTTACATATAAATAATTATATATAACTCTAACTTCTGTATAATGTATTCTTTGCCATACATACTTCTTTTAATAGCATATTGTATATTGGCTCTCATATATCATTATGCCGATGAACAAAACAGGAAGACAATAAAAATAATATCCATTGTGTTGTTTTTATTGTTTTTCGGTTTTAGGGGATTTGTGGGGGATGATTGGGTTATATATTATCCCTGTTTCGATGGAACATACAATGACAATATAGGAAATATAATACACTCGATAGAATCCTCGGGGTTTGAACCGGGTTTCATGCTTTTTATGTCATTATGTAAATATGCATTTAATAGTTATGAGTTCTTTATATTTCTATGTTGTGTAATAAATACGATACTTCTATTTCGTTTCTTTATTAAACGTGTCGATAATCTTCCTTTTGCATGCATGATATTTTTGGCTATGTCTGGTATTGGATTAGAAATAAATATTTTACGTAATTCAATATCTCTTTTTATTTGCCTTAATGCATTAGAATTTATAACTGAACGTAAACCACTCCCGTATTTCCTATTATGTATATTGGCTACGAGTATACATATAACATCTGTTATATTTATTCCATTATATTTCTTTGCTCATAAGAGACTTTCTCGATGGGTATATCTGGCAGTCTTTTTATTTTGCAATATATTTCTTCTTATGCAAATAAATTTCATAGGACCTATAATGCTTATGATTGCATCACGAATGGGAGAAATATATGTGGAGTTGGTGCTTGCTTATATAGAAGGTGCAATGGCTGAGGTTCCTGCTATAATTTCTATTGGCTTTTTGGAACGCTTGTTAACCGGAATTCTAATTTTCTGCTATTACGATAAACTATTGAATATTCGCAAGGATAATGTAATATTTATAAACTTCTTTATATGTTATATACTTGCATTTTCGTTCCTTAGAGAGTTTGATGTTATGGCACGAAGAGTTGCAATATTGTTTGTATGTTGTTATTGGGTTCTATGGGGCGATTTATTAAAATGTTTTATTCATAAGAGTAATAGATATCTCTTTTTGTCGTTTATATTATGTTACTCAATATTAAAAGTTAATAGCATGACAAACCAGCCAAAATTGGAATATGATAATATTTTGTTTGGTGCAAAATCGTATGAGGAACGATATTCTATTTATTTAATGACTAAGGAGGATTAACACTTCTATAAATATCTAATATTTGGCAAAATGGATAAAGTCTCTATTATAACAGTTGTATATAATAATGTTAAGGGTATTAAAGATACACTTGATAGTTTCTTCTCACAAACCTATTGTGAGAAGGAATTGATTGTTATAGATGGTGGTAGTGGTGACGGAACTGTTGATGTCATAAAAGAGTATTCATCAGGAATGGCCTATTGGTGCTCTGAACCCGATAATGGAATCTATGACGCAATGAATAAGGGCATTACGCACACTACCGGTGAATGGATTATCTTTTTGAATAGTGGTGATACATTTGTTAATGCAGACGTATTAACCAACGCAATGTCATTCCCCGACAAAGATGCTTACGATGTTCTTTATGGTAATAGTATTGAGGTAACAGATACTGCAAAATTGGAACGTTACGCCAATCCCGATGTCTCTAAGATGGAGTTGTATCCATTGTATCGTCATGGCTCTTCTTTTGTTCGTGCAAGTACACAAAAACGTTTCCTTTTCAATACAAATCTTAAATCGCAATTAGGCTATGCTTTGGATTGGGAAATGATATATAGAATGTATTCCGATGGGTGTAAGTTTAAGAATATAAATATATTTATACAGGCTTTTTTGCAGGATGGTGTTTCTAACCATCCATACAAAAGTCGTTGGTATAATTATAAGATAACTGCTAAAGGACATTTTTCATTGCGTAAACTGTTATATTTTATTTATAACTGCATGGTTTACGCATTTACATCATCTTTTTTATACATGTGGGTACGTGCCTTTTTTATGGAATTCTTATTAAATGACATTCTGCCTATAATACCATTTTGGTGTATTAGAAAACTATATTTGAAGTTAGTCAGAACAAAAATAGGTCGGAATTCTTTTGTGATGAAGAATGTCTATATTCAGAGTCCTAACAGGATGTCTATTGGTGAGTACTCTCATATAAACAGAGATGTGATACTCGATGCAAGGGGGGATATTATTATTGGTTCAAATGTCTCAATATCACATAGAGTAAATATAATGACCGGTGGACACGATCATATGTCCAAAAATTTTATAGGAGTGTTCAAACCTATTGTTATAAAGGATTATGCATGGATAGGTGTGGGTGCTACAATATTGCAGGGTGTAACAATAGGAAAAGGTGCAGTAGTTTCTGCCGGGGCTGTTGTAACAAAAGATGTTGCCGATTATGAAATTGTGGCAGGTGTCCCTGCAAAACATATTGGGGTTCGAAATAATATATTAGAATATCATTGTGTTTGGGATACCCCTTTTACGTAAATAGTAATTTATGAATATCGTTATTCTAACAATAATATTGCCATATCCACTGGATTCAGGTGGTGCACAGGCACAATATAATATGATTGACCGATTACGTTTCAATCATAACATAACAATCGTTTTCCCCGAAAACGAAATGAATAAGATGTCGGCTCTCGATGAACTTAAGAAAAGATGGCCACAAGTTGAATTTTGTCCATATCGTTATATAAACCAACTGCTTAATCCTTCATTCTTCTTTTCTAAAATTAAAAGAGCAATAAAGAAGACGTTAATTCCCGGTAATGAACGTTTTTTCGTTGAAAGAATGTTGCAACCATATGGATATCCAACAGACCGACGATTTGTGAAATTTTTTAATGAGATTGTTAAGAAGAAAGCGGCTGATATTGTTCAAATAGAATTTTATCCATATTTAAACTTTGTTCATAAGTTGCCATCGGGAGTAAAAAAGATTTTTATACATCACGAAATACGATATATCAGAAACAGACGCCTTTTATCGGGAATAAAACTTAAAGATGCTGAGCAATCGTACATGGAGCAATTGTATAAACAGGAGATTGCCGACCTTAATTCTTACGATGCTGTTATAACATTGACCGATATAGATAAAAAAGAACTTTGTGGCAATGGAGTAACTGTACCGGTATACGCTTCACCGGCTTCTATAAACTCCGAATTGATAGATTATAATAAATGGAATGGTAAGATAACATTCTTAGGTGGTTATGGACATACTCCCAATCAAGAGGGAATGGAGTGGTTTATAGATAGAGTAGTACCTCTTGTCGATTGGAGCAAAATGTCTATGACAGAAATACAGATAATAGGTGGTGGCTGGCCCGAGTCGGTTGAAAGTTTGAAAGATACAATAAAGATAAAACGTTTAGGGTTTGTAGAGAAACTTTCCGATGTGGCTAAAAACTCTATAATGATAGTTCCCATCTTGTCGGGTAGCGGGATGCGAATGAAAATATTGGAGGCTGCGGCCATGGGTATGCCTATTATTACAACATCTGTGGGTGTAGAGGGTATAGACTTTGAGCATAAAAAATCGTGCCTTATAGCGAGTAGTGCCCAAGAATTTGCAGAGTCGTTGATGGAGATGATGAGTAATGATGAATTACGCAAACAATTGACAACCGAGGCGCGCAAAATGTTTCTTGGAAAATATTCAATAGATGCTACTGCGAAAATTCGTGAGAATATTTATTGTAAATAAAGTAAAAATGAATAATAAAACCGTTGTTAATTCCGATTTACGCTCTCAAAGTCTCGACCTTTTGCGATTTCCTTTGGCGGTTATTGTACTTACTGTACATGTTATATCCCCGAACGGACTGACTGTGAATGGTACAAGTGTTGATGCAAGTACATTTCCTGCAGTAGAGTTTATAATGAATTTTATAAATGGTTTTTTACGATCTCAGAGTGTACCGGTCTATTATTTTATTTCCGGTTTTGTTTTCTTTCTCGGTGTTAATTTTAATTGGGATATATATATAAATAAAATAAAGAATCGTTTTCACTCTTTGTTTATTCCATTTACGTGTTGGAATATGTTAGCACTTCTTTGGATGCTTTTTAAATCATTGCCATGTTTCGAGAATTTGGCTCCGGGATTGAACTCAATATCTCATGACTATTCCCTAAAAGCGATAATTATGACGTTTTGGGATGCATCACAAGGAGTTATACCAATAGATAGTTCTACCAATCAGTTCTATCCGATAAATTCTCCCCTGTGGTTTATAAGAGACCTTATGATTGTTGTTATAACCACCCCGCTCATCTATCTATTTATAAAGAAACTACGTATCTATGCTGTGTATATATTATTGATACTGTGGTTTATAGCAGATACTTATTCTTTGAAGAATATCACTCAGATAATTACTGCATATACCTTTTTTTCATTGGGTGCATATATGAGTATATTTAACAAGGATATGATAACTGAATTTGGACGTTATTCCAAGGCTTCGTTTATGACATATTTAATTCTGGGCATCGGTTATATGATATGTGCGTATGTGTATCCTGATGCTTGTAATGTAATAAAGAGATTGAATATTATAGCAGGTCTGTTTTTTGCTTATAATATTGCGGCATATCTTTTAAAGAATTCTATTTGTAAACCTAACAAATTTTTGTCGTCTGCAAGCTTTTATATATATATATCACATTTTCTTATATATAATGAAGTGCTTAAATCCTTATACTACCTAATCAGACCATCTAATTCTATCAGTTTTATATTTTTATATCTTTTGGCTGTGGCTATGTGTGTCTCATTGTTATTATTGACGTTTTATATACTTAATCGTTATACTCCAAATCTATTGAGAATTTTAGCCGGTAGAAAATAGAGAGTATTCCTTCATGCTGTATATTTAGTTTCTAGATTGTAACATATAAAAGGATTATTGCTATCTTTGCACTAAACATTGGTGAACTCACGAGATACCAAAACAAACTTTGTTTATCTCGCTTGTTTCTATGTATTTTATGTGCAATAGTTAATTAATATATTATTAAATGAGTTTTATAAATAATTTAAAAAAACGATTAAATGACGATGAACGTTATTCATTGTCTTTTATGAGACTCTTCTTTTTCGATATAAATTGGTTAAAGACTATTTGGTTGAACTTTAGTGCTCTTTCTTTTAAAGATGCAGTAAAGTTGCCTATTATTGTTGCATATAATGTGAAAATAAAGAATATAGGAAAAATTGTATTGAAAGGGAATGCACATATAGGAATGTTCTCTATTGGAGTCATAAAGATAGGTGATTTTGAAAATAACTCTTGTCAAACTATTTTTAATAATAGTGGAGTAATATCAATTAAAGGAAATGTGAAAATTCATCCCGGTGTAAAAATAGTGGTTAAAAGTGGTGCTACCTTAAATCTTGGAAATCGTGTTGGGTTTGGTGGAAATTCCAAAATAATTTGTTATAAATCAATAACTATAGGAAACGATTTTAGATGCTCATGGAACTCGCAAATTTTCGATACCGATTTTCACTTCCTACATAATATTATAGATGATAAGTATTATTCTCGTATTAAACCAATAGTTATAGGCGATAATGTTTTTGTAGGTAATGGAACAACAATAGGAAAGGGTACAATAATTCCCAATGGCTCAGTAATATCTTGTATTTCTAAAGTAAATGGAGATTTCTCCGTTTCGGGTACAAATTTGCTTATAATGGGTAATCCTGCGAAGGTTGTTAAAATTGGTGTAGAGATGAGTAACAGTTGGTTTCTTGCAAAAGAAGAAGAACTTGCTAGCATATTGGATTAGTATGAGTTTAAGTAAGCAAGTTGCAAATAATGTCCTTTGGAAATACTGTGAACTGATATCTGTTACCGGTATTCAGTTGCTCAGTACATTTCTAATGGCATCTTTTCTTACTCCGGAAGACTATGGTATTATTGCAATGGTTGTAGTCTTCTCTACATTGTCAAATGTTATTATAGATTCCGGCTTTGGTCAGGCAATTATTAGAGAAAAAAATGTTACAATACTCGATTATTCGACAATACTATATTTTAATATCATAATATCTATACTAATATATATTGTCTTGTATTTTTCTACTGGAATAATTGCAGACTTATATTCAGAACCTAAACTAAATGAAATTTGTAAGGTTACATTTTTGGTGTTACCATTAAATGCACTATCTATTGTACAGATAACAAAACTGCAAAAAGAGGTTCGTTTCAAAAAACTTTGTATTATTTCATTTATTGCATCAGTCCTGTCAACTATAGTTGCATTGTATTGCGCATATCGCTTTCGTAATGTTTGGGCCTTGGTAATTCAAAATTTACTTATATATTTCCTGAAAATGTTGTTTCTATGGGTAACAACCGATTTTGTTCCTATTTTGAAATTCTCGTTAGTATCATTGAAAAAGTATTTTACTTTTTCTAAAAATATTTTGTTATCTTCTGTTATAGGAGTCCTTTTTAATAATATCTATACGTTAATAATTGGAGTGGCTTATTCTACTATCGACTTGGGATACTATTCGCAGGCAGAACGTGTTAAGAATCTGGGGGCCCAAACAACAACGCAGGTTATACAGTCGGTAACGTATCCAATTCTCTCCAAGATAAACAACGAGAATGGAGATATAAAAAGTGGATATAAGAAAATTATATCTATTACGCTTGTTTTTGTCGGTTTTATTATGGCTCTATTAATGGGATGCTCTATGGAGTTATTTGAGATATTGATGGGCGGTAACCCAATCTGGAGGATTGCAGGAATCTATTTCTTACTATTAGGTATAAATGGTATACTTTATCCTTTACATTGTGTTAATCAGAATATATTGATGGTTAAAGGCGATTCTAAGACTGTCCTATTTTTGGAGGTGGTGCGTCGTGCAATCATGATAATAATACTTGTTGTAACCATAAATTTCGATATAAAGATTTTTGTCTTTGGTTTAACACTGTATTCAATAGTGTTGTTGTTTCTGAATCTGTACTATTGTGGACGTCCTATAGGCTATACACTTGGTGAACAGTTAAAGGATATATATCCAATACTTGTACGCCTGTTGTTGATGGTTGGCATTTCTTTAGCAGTAGGGGGACTCTTCTCTAAATATCCGACAATAGTGACATTGTTCTTATCTTTGTTTATAGGTGTGGTGTCGGGTGTCGTACTATTTTGGAAACAATCGGCATTTCAACTAACTTTAAGTATGCTAAAATCTTATATTGGTAGGAATAAATAGATATAATGTTTTAGAAATTTAAAAATGGTGTTATCTTTGTGATATAATAAAGTATTTTAGTTGTGGTATCGGTATGCATGGCCACTTATAATGGTCAGAAATATATAAAAGAGCAGTTAGACAGTATTATTAGTCAGTTAGGTGCTGATGATGAACTTGTCATTTCCGATGATAATTCATCGGATGATACAGCAAAGATAATAATGTCCTACAACGATTCTCGTATAAAACTATATATTAACGAATTACAGCGGGGAGTAACTCATAACTTCGAGAATGCCTTGCTTAAATGTAAAGGCGATATTATTTTCCTTGCCGACCAAGACGATGTGTGGTTGCCGGGTAAATTATCTCGTATGGTACAGTTCTTTAACTCTACAGATTATGATGTCATAGAGTGTAATTGTTCGCTTACCGACTCAAATCTGAATATAATCAAGGAGAAATATTACGATGATGAGTTTCCACAAGTTAAATCGGTATGGGGGAATTTTGTGAAGAACTCGTGGCTGGGTTGTTGCATGGCTTTCAGACGTTCGTTTTTAGAGGCATCGCTACCTTTCCCTAAACGGGTCGTGGCGCACGATCTTTGGCTATGTCTGTTTGCTCAGATGCATTTTAAGTGTGGTTATATGTCCGAAGTCTTACATTTGTACCGACGTCATTCCAATACAGTATCTTTTGCAGGTGAAAAAAGTAAAAACAGTCTGTTTTTTAAAATAGAATACAGGTTGTATCTTGCATGGTCTCTTTTTGTGCGCTCTTTGCCTTTTATATTTAAAAAAGCATAGTCGGGTAATTGAATTTTTGTTTTATTTCTAATCTTTTATTGACAAAAAGAAAATAATATAGTTAAAAGATTGTTTTTGCATATTTTTTCTGTATTTTTGCTGATAATGTTTATTTGCGTTAAAAATACTATATAAATTTTCGAAAGATTATTGTTTATATGAAAATATGCTTTATAAATCCACCTTTTAAAGCGGAATACGGAAAATTCTCTCGTGAGTCCCGTAGTCCGGCAATTACAAAGAGTGGTGCACTATATTATCCTTTGTGGCTCATTTATGCTGCTGCATATTGCAAAAAAGCGGGTCATGAAATCTTTTTCCTCGATGCTCCTGCAAAACAGATAAATGAGGAACAGTCGTTGGCTTTGATAGAAAACAATGTAACCGACGCGAATTTATTTGTTTACGATACAAGTACTCCTTCTATCAAAAGCGATGTTGCTTTTGCTATTGAATTAAAGAAACGATATCCGAACTCCTTTGCTCTGTTAGTGGGAACTCATCCCTCGGCATGTGCCGAAGAGACATTAGGTTATTCGCCTCTTATTGATGCAGTTGCAATAGGTGAGTTTGATGAGACTGTTCTGGAGTTGGCAAATACTTTGCAAAAGGGTGGTGATGTGTCTACAGTGCGTGGATTATGTTTGAACAGTACCGATGGGTGTAAACGTACTGCACCTATGCCGGCAATGCGTAACCTCGACGAAATACCATTTGCATCGGAATTCATACATGAATATCTCGACCCTCGCGATTACTTCTTTGCTGCCGCTACATATCCTTCTATTCAAATATTTACAACTCGTGGTTGCCCTTTCCGCTGTAATTTCTGTGTCTATCCGCAGACAATGCACGGACATGCTTTCCGTACTCGCTCAGCCGAGAATGTGGTTGCAGAGTTTGAATATATTGCAAAGACTTTCCCCGATGTAAAAGAGGTGGTTATAGAAGATGATACCTTTACTGCAAATAAAAAGCGTGTAATGGAGATTTGCTCATTATTGGTGGAAAGGGGTGTTCACAAACGTTTGCGTTGGTTATGCAATGCACGTGTCAACCTCGATTTGGAAACAATGGTGGCAATGAAAAAGGCAGGTTGTCGTCTAATAATACCGGGCATAGAATCCGGTAGTCAGAAAATTCTCGATAATATAAACAAGGGTACAAGAACAGAACTTTTCCAAGAGTATGTCGATAATGCAAAGAAAGCAGGTCTGCTCATACATGCTTGTTATATGGTTGGAAACTGTGGCGAAACTCGTGAGACAATGCAACAGACATTGGATTTGGCTCTGAAACTGAACACCGATACAGCGCAATTCTTCCCTCTTATACCATATCCGGGTACAGAGGCATACGACTGGGCGCGCAAGAATAATTATATAGAACTTGATTACGAAAAGTATTGTTTGCCCGATGGTACTCACAATACAGTGCTTTCCATGCCACATCTGACAGCACAAGAGATGGTCGATTTCTGTAATATGGCACGTAAAAAGTATTATCTTCGTCCAAGGTATATTATGCATCGTCTGCGTGTGGGTTTAACAGACCCTTCCGACCTGAAACGTTCGTTGAAGGCTTTTGGTAAACTGAAACACTTCTTGTTCTCGAAAAAATAAATTGCATGAGTGAACTCGTTTCAATAATAATGCCGGTGCATAATGCCGCACGCTATATTGAGGCTGCTATACGCTCGGTTATTTCCCAAACATATACCAATTGGGAACTGCTTGTTGTGGATGATGCCTCGTCCGACATCTCTATGAATATAGCAGGTAAGTTGGCACATGAGGACTCGCGCATACGTATATTAAAGAATGACCGCCCCACCGGGTATCCGGCAACACCGCGTAACGTTGCTGTTGATATGGCTCGTGGACGTTATATTGCTTTCCTCGATAGCGATGATATGTGGTTGCCAAATAAATTGGAACATCAGTTGTCGTTCTTCGACGAATCTCCCAATATCGGAGTTGTCTTCTCGAACTATGAGAAGGTTGATGCCGATGCTCATCGTAAACATCGCGTAGTGGAGGCTCCAACCTATGTGAACTACAAAAGGTTGCTCCTTGGTAATGTTATTGGCAATGTAACGGGTATGTACGATACGCAACGGGTTGGAAAGGTATTCTTTCGCAAAGTACGTCACGAGGATTATGCCATGTGGCTGTCAATACTTAAGCGTGGTTTTATCGCTCGCAATACAGGTGCGGTAATGGCTTTATATCGCGTTGCAAACGGTTCTGTCTCATCTCAGAAGTTGCGTCTGCTCAGTTGGCAATGGAATATATACCGCAGAGTGGAAAAACTGGGTCTGCTCAGTTCTATATACTACTATGCCAATTACGCTATAAGAGGTTTTATAAAGAGTTTGGTATAAAATATTTCTAAATGTAGTACATCTATACTTACCATTTACGCAAAGTGTAGGTGTGCATTTCTTTATTCTGCATAACAAGATTTTCGTCATCGATACTTATTACTGCAAATGCGGTAGTATCACTGTACAGGTAAAACTGTGCAAGTTCCTCGGGTGTGGCTTCATGTCCTTCACCTGGATGAATGTAGAATCCCCACATTATAATGGAATCGCCTGTGTAACGAAGATTGCCTAAATATCGTTCAGGTAAACCTACGTCGTTGTGTTTGCTCACCTGTGTCAAGTGTCGTTGAAACGAGTAATATATGTTATTGGGGTATATTGTTTTCTCCGGCAACTCAACACTGCATAGGTTCCACATGCCGTCGAGGTCGCCGTTTATGTACACTTTGTCGCAGGCAAACAGTGTAAGCATAGGTATTATTATGTATAATATCTTTTTCATTTTCTGCTTTTTGTAATTGAAATGGCATGTGCCAATGTTACCATTGCACCAAAATTGTTTCCTATAAGATTGCTTCGGTCGTACCCCACAGAGAGTGATGCAATCCAAGGACTCTCTTTTGGCGCATATATGAACTCTCCAAGTAACGAAGTGGTGTACCTCTTGTTGCTGAATGGGTGGTAGTACGAACCCCAATTCTCGTTATAGGTGTATTGCAAGCGGTATGCCAATGGGATGATGGAACCCAAATGTCCGTTAATTCCAATGTTGTGTGCAATAAGTCGGTTTCCACGGAACTCAAGGTCTCCATTCCTGTTATATAACGGAGATATAATAAGTGGGTTGCCTATTCCCATACCCCAATGATGCCATCCGGGGTATATACCGTGGTTGTAATAATTATCCACGCCATCCATTTGGTCGTTAAAGTTTACACTTGGGTCGTGGTATAGTGCTCCACTTTGGTCGTATGTGCTTAAATACTCATATTGCACGGCACTTATAAATGGCATAAAATCACTCTTATTGGTAATACGTGCACCAAGCATGATGTCTCGCCAAGGGTAGTAAATGACTCTTCTTTTACCATCTTTGTTGCTTTGGTATTCAAAAAAGAATAATTGCGAAAAGTCTTCGAACATGTGCTCTCCGTAGAGGCGTATGTCGCATACTTTTGTGGGAATGGTAAGGGCGATGTGCCAATTACCTATTTGGTTGCCCGATATGTTTGTCTGTTCATCGAGCGGAGTATCATCACCGCCACTTAACGGTATGAATGCTTTAAAATAATCCTTGATAGTGCGTGGCATGGATAGTATATGCCCGCTACGGTGGCTGTAAATGTCGCCTCCGAACTGACTGTACATCTCTAAACCTCCTTCGAAAATTAGAGGGAAACGCTCTTCTTTACCTATTTTAATAAAAGCGGCTTTGCTATGGAATAAAATGTTCTCTCCGTAGCGAGCAGTGGGGTAGTCGCGTGTATAATCCTTTTGGAAAGCAGCGTCGGCAAATCTACCGTATGCTATGTGTGCACGTACATGCAGCCATCCGTTTGTCCCGGGGAAGGGGGTGTACTCGGGAATCTCTATTCTCACTTGTGGTATGGGGCGACTGTTGCCACTATATGCAAGTCCGCCACTGCTTAAATCGCATAGTTGCATTGCATATATATTGGGAAACAGTGTATTTATCCTGTTCTTGCCAAATGCAGTACCGGTAAACTGTTTATCGTCGCCTTTCTGTTCCGAATATCGCTCCTTGCTACCAATGCTCAGTGTTAGCCAGCGCCAATCGATTTCACCGTATGCCTGTTGCAAGAAAAAATCACTTCTGTTGTTTTCGTTGGCTGTAATATCTGCAGCAATCTTGTAATGAAACGAATTGTTTCTGCCGAAACAGTCGTTGTATATACCACCAATTCTAATATAACCGTTCCTTGTTTCAATAGAGGATAGTCCCTGTCGACGTGCAGTCAACCAATAAGGTGCGTTGTCTCCGTTGGAATATATGTAATTGCCTTGCGCCAGAATATGTAGTCCATCATTCGTACCAATATGCTGAGCGGTTGATGTGTTTATGCAAAGCAATAAAATAAATATAAATATAAAGGATCTGATATTGAACATGATTACTCCTCTAATTCGCATCCTGTAAAATAGAAATCTTTTTCGGCAATCTCTTTCGAGAAACAGAAGAATGTCAGTTCGCCTGTAGAACAAATTGTCCCATTGTGAGATATGGTAGCCTCTATAAATACAAAATTGCGTTTGCTCTCTTTTATTCGTGCGCGTATTTCCAATCTTACATCCTTTCCGGTGGGTACAGGCTTTTTGTATTTTACATTCAAATTGGTTGTCATACCCGACGTCTGTAACTTTCGAGATATTAACCAGCCTGCCGACTCGTCCATCAGTGTCGCTTGAATACCACCATGCAATGTGTTCATCCAACCTTGGTAGTTGTCATCGGGAGTCCAAAACGAAACAATATCATCACCATCTTCGTAAAACTCCATCTTAAGCCCGTAGGGGTTGCTCGGCGCACAAGCAAAACAGTTATATCCTTTATCGGTAAGTCCCAGCCAAGGGTTTTTTATCTTTTTCATTGTTTTGCAGATTAATGAAATGTGTTTTTGTGTCGCGAAGTTACCCTAAATTTTTGTTACATCAGCATAAAAAGATATAAAAAAGAGTGTGGTTGAGTGTTTTACTCTGTTATATCGTTAGGAAATAGTTTTTTAAACTCCTCTGTCAGAACCGACATTTTAGGGATAAGGCTCACTATCAATGTTTCGTCGTTGCTCTTTACAGCCAATGATAATTTGTTTAGAATCTCTACCAATTTGTAACAGTTTGTATCTTTCTTCGGACTCCAACATTCGGCAGTGCAATATCCTCCTTTAATTAGTATCTCGTATGTCTCACCGTCCAGCCCGTTTGGTTGGGCAAGATAGGACGATGAAAATATTGCTGCAGAGAACAGTTGATTTATACTGTTTGCGGTTTCATCCGAAATCTTGCAGCGATATTCATTAATCTCTGTGTTCTTTGAATACCAGATGTTCTTGTCGGCGATTCTTAATACTAGTTCGGAACTCTCGCTGTTGTAGTAGCATCCCTGTTCGCCTGTAAAAGATGGTCTTATTGTAAAGGCAAAACTGCTAAACTTTCTGTTATTCAACAGCAGACTGTCAACTCTTGCAGCGTAGGCGGTTAGACTGTTCTTAGAGTTATCCCTGCCTTTTGGGTATAATCTGCTTTGTGCGCTTGTTTCGATGGCGAAACAAAATAATAAAATAATAAGGATGAGGTGCGCTGCTTTTTTAGTAAACATAGTCGGTTGAATTTAATGGTTGGGTGAAACTGATTATCTGCTTTGCAAAAGCCATGTTCTTTATACACAACGCAAAGATAATATTTTTTATATAAATAGAGTTCTTGAAAAAAAAGAAAGCGGAGAAAGTTTTTCAACTTTCTCCGCTTCAGTACCCAGACCCGGGGTCGAACCGGGATGGGTTGCCCCACTGGTGTTTGAGACCA
>CAZEKX010000046.1:14765-15911 GCA_964512955.1 uncultured Bacteroidaceae bacterium | reverse complement strand
CAAATTAAACGAAAGACCAAGAGAAAAACTGAAATTTTCAACACCAAAAGAGTGCCTTTACAAATTTATTTCGTAATGTTGCACTTGCTGGTTGACTCTGCGATTTAGTAAAAACTACTATATCTCTATAAAAATCAGGAATTTTTCAATGTTTTTTAATAAAAAAGCAGTATCTTTGCACCCGAATTCAATCAACATAATGTCTAACTCATTAAAACAAAACAAATTATGAGCGAAGAAAAAGTATTAACAGGAACACCCGATTTCAATTGGGATTCTTACGAAAGAGGCGAGAATATCTCGGGTCTTTCACAAGAGCAGTTGGAGCAAGCCTATAATGGCACTCTCAACAAAGTATCAAGCCGTGAGGTAGTAAACGGTACCGTTATCGGTATTAACAAGCGTGAGGTTATTGTAGATATCAACTACAAACAAGACGCTATCATTCCTATCAGCGAGTTCCGCTACAACCCCGACCTTAAAGTAGGTGACCAGGTTGAAGTTTACATTGAGAACTTGGAGGACAAAAAAGGACAGTTAAGCCTTTCACACAAGAAAGCACGTGCAAGCCGTTCATGGGATCTCGTAAACGAGGCTATGGAGAACCAGGCTATTGTTCGTGGTTACATCAAGTGCCGTACTAAGGGCGGTATGATTGTAGATGTATTTGGAATTGAGGCATTCTTGCCAGGTTCACAAATTGATGTTAAGCCTATCCGCGACTACGATGCATACGTAGGTCAGACAGAGGACTTCAAGATTGTTAAGATTAATCAGGAATTCAGAAACGTTGTCGTTTCACACAAAGCACTCATCGAGGCTGAACTCGAAGAGCAGAAGAAGAAAATCATCAGCACATTGGAGAAAGGTCAGGTTCTCGAAGGAACTGTTAAAAACATCACCTCTTACGGTGTATTCATCGACCTCGGCGGTGTTGATGGCCTTATCCACATCACAGACCTCTCTTGGGGTCGCGTAAACGATCCTACAGAGGTTGTTACTCTCGATCAAAAGATTAACGTTGTTATTCTCGACTTCGATGATGAGAAGAAACGTATCGCTCTTGGTTTGAAGCAACTTACTCCCCATCCTTGGGATGCTATCGACCCCGATTTGAAGGTTGGCGACATTGTTAAGGGTAAGGTT
>CAZEKX010000046.1:0-14755 GCA_964512955.1 uncultured Bacteroidaceae bacterium | reverse complement strand
ATGGCCGACTACGGTGCATTCATTGAGATTGCTCCCGGTGTTGAGGGTCTTATCCACGTATCGGAGATGTCTTGGAACCAGCACTTGCGTTCTGCTCAGGACTTCATGAAAGTTGGCGACGATGTAGAGGCTGTTATCCTTACACTCGACCGCGACGAGCGTAAGATGTCTTTGGGTATCAAACAATTGAAAGAGGATCCATGGGCAAGCATCGAGGATAAATATCCCGTTGGTTCTAAACACACTGCTAAGGTTCGCAACTTCACCAACTTCGGTATCTTCGTTGAGATTGAAGAGGGTGTAGATGGTCTTATCCACATCAGTGACCTCTCTTGGACTAAGAAGATTAAACACCCCTCTGAGTTCACACAAATTGGTGAGACAATCGAGGTACAGGTTCTTGAAATAGATAAAGAAAACCGTCGTTTGAGCCTTGGTCACAAACAGTTGGAGGAGAATCCTTGGGATGTATTTGAGACTGTATTCACTGTTGGTTCTATCCACGAGGGTGTTATCACAGAACTTATCGACAAGGGTGCAGTAGTATCACTCCCCTACGGTGTTGAAGGTTTTGCAACTCCCAAACATCTTGTAAAAGAGGACGGTTCACAGGCTAAAGCAGACGAGAAACTCGAGTTCAAAGTAATTGAGTTCAACAAAGAGGCTAAGAGAATAATCCTTTCACACAGCCGTATATTCGAAGATGCTGCTAAAGAGGAAGAGAAGCAGGAGAAGAAAGCCGCTGCAGTTGCTCGCAAGAGCAAGAAGGCTGCAGAGGAGGTTCCCGCAATCCAAAACCAGGCTGCATCAACAACTTTGGGCGATATCGATGCTCTTGCAGCATTGAAGAGCAAACTCGAAGGTGCTGAATAATTGATATGTCTTTGCAAACATAGCAGGAGCGAACTTTTGAAGTTCGCTCCTTTTTTATATCTATTATACACTACCAACAGAGAATAAAGAAAAAAGCATTACCTTTATATTTCATGTAGCAGAACAATAAACGGTATTTATCATAGATATAGGAGAAAAAAAGACATACATATATCCGTATACAAAAAGAGTTGCACATGTGCAACTCTTTTTGTATACGGATATATTGATATGTTAATACACAGTATTATATATATTTATGGTCTTATAATCTTTTCGACTTGTTTGCCACAACGAATAATATATACACCACGAGGAAGTTCCAATATTGCGCTACGAGAGCCACGGTGAATTAAGTATCCTTTTGAGGAGTAAATATCTACAATATCTGCATCGGCAGTGTTTACAACATTATCGATGGAAGTAGAGAGCAATGTTACATAAATGTAATTAGAACGTACAGACTCTACGTCAATTATATCGCATGCTTTTACAGAATAACGGAACTTTGCCCCTTCGGTAAGTTCTGTAAACGTGTAATTCGTTTCTGTGGTTGTAACAGTTTCTACCAATGTAACAGACTCTTTCGACAAGAGAGACAGTTCTATATCATCGATAGAGAGGCGTTTGTTTCCTGTGGAACTTGAGGTTGTAAATATTAATGTAAAATCGCTATCTGATGTAAACACCACATCTGTTGTTTTCCAATCATTTTCAGCCAAAACCGATAGAAGTTCTGTCTCTTCTCCTGTAATACTATTTTTTAGAAGTACTGTTAATGTAACATCGGCATCGTTTTCATTATACAAACGATTTTTTAATGAGAGAGAGAATTTTCCCGATTCTTTAATTAAAGGTGTTTCGCATGTACCTACATTATTCGATGAACCTATACGTAACGCTCCTGTTTCTGTAAAACAATTTACAACAGACCACCCGGATGTTGTAAAATAATCATCGGGGGTATTTATTGCAACATTGCCACTTACACATTTCATAAAGTCGTCCATGAGCAGTGTATGTAGTTTTGTTTCACTCTCACTTTCCGATATTTGTTCGAGTGTTACAATATATTCCTTGGCGTCACCAACCGATGTCCAATTGGCAGTAAAAGCATCGTGAGTTACACCTGTTGCATCCATTGCCTGTGGTGCATCTACAGGGGTACTCATAAACAAGAAAGTAACTACCCCATTTTCATTGGTAATATTTGTAATTGGTTTATGCATATATCCACCTGTATACACTTTTGCTGCAGGTACTGATGTATCGGTAAGCGCTGTATTCCCCGTAGTTCCGGGCCATATATCACCTTTTAGTCCTGTTCTATAATCGGCTGTAGAAGGAGCAGTATAATATGTTGTCAGTTCTGCATCGGCAGGAATTATGGTTACACGTTGATGGTTGGCATCGGCATTTACTTTGTTATCGAACCATACCGATGAAGAGTAATCGACATGTGTTATAAGCATACCCGCTTTAAATATATACCTGTCCCATCCCTCCTGTTGACGATTCTCAAGAACATAATATTCATTGGGATTTGCATCATTCACAACTTTATAACCGACACCACCCGATGTGATTGCATTCATAGAAAATTTTCCTTTTGAATCTATCTCTTGCAAACTGCGCCATCCCATAAAATCGCGTTCGTAAGCACTATAAGCAATGGGAATATAACCCTCGACATTATAACAACCGTAGTCCATGACATCCCAATAGTCCATTCCAAATGCCGGATTGTCGGAATTGCTTGTATCATAGAAATCGGGGAGACCAAGAGAATGAGAAAATTCGTGGCAACACGAACCAATACCACAGAGGTTATTTGCATACATATCACCACTCTCTGCCACAATATTTTCATTAAATGCAAGTTCACTGCTACATGAATAACAATCGATTTTTACATTATCTAAAATTAATGATGTGAAAGCGGTAGATAAATACGATTGATGTGGCCATATTGTATTTTTATCGGCACCTGCAGCCTCGGAGTACCCGGCATAGAGACAATGTACAAAATCGACTGTTCCATCATTGTCGTTATCGAATTTAGAGAAATCGACTGTTGCATCCAGTTTTCTACAAGCATCCTTAATCATCTGCTTAACGTTGCTATCACTACCTACTGTATTATTTTTTCCATAATAGGAGATATCATTATCGAGAGTAACAATATCCATGACAACAAAGTTTGGCTGAAATATGCTATCGCTCTGCGATATGAAATAGTCGCGTACACTACCTTTTGTGGATGTTATTTTTAATGCTTCCAAATATGGTGAGTTGGGACCTGTATAATTATTGCCATTAAACATTGGTTCAATATCCTCTTTAGGGAAGGTAAATTTCACGTCGGCAAATTCCACTAGAAGTACCGGAATATTTATAACACCTTCGTAACGTACGCTACGTACACTTCTTGTAGAATTTAATACTGCCGAACGTTGGGCTGCACTCCTTTTCATGTCGGCATACATATTAGAAAACTCATTGGCATCTATTATTGCTTGTTCTTCATAGGAACGCATTCCGCTATTGTGTGCTAAACAATTTGTAGATACCAAATTACCCTCAGCGGTCAATGTTGCATACGACAAATCACCGTTTTCTTCTTTTACCAAAGGGATATTATCTGTTGTTAAATAATAGTTAAAAGCCTCATCACCGGCAACACGTACAACAATTGTTGTTCCGTCGGACTGTTTGTTTGTAAAAAATTGCCTTCTCGCAGGTATTGCATAAACACCTATCGACAAAACCGAAATTACAAGATAGAGTAATACTTTTTTCATTATCTAATTTTATATGTGAAAAACATACAAAAATAGCACATTTTCATCAATTTACGTAAAAACATCATTTATTTTATGTTAAACTTTTGTTTCCGTAGAGGTTTCGGCAATACTCACCCAATATATACTAAGGCACATCATTGCCAATGCCGATAGTTGTATATCATCGAGTCGGTCTTGTCCAAGTATTACAGATGCTATGGTTGCCACAAAAAGAGTCATATAACCATATATTGATACCGCTGTTGCATTTAAGAATTTAAGCCCTACAGGAATTAGCAAATAACTAAGCACAGTTGGAAATAACAGTATATAAAGAAGTGCTATAACAGGCATAAGTTCTATATGCAAAGAGAAGATTGGGGCATTGAAACCGGTTATAAATGTTGCAATAAGAGAAGAAACCGATGCACCCAGGAACGTGTATCGCAGCATAGTCATATTGCTTACTCTACACAAAATCTTTCCAGAGAGAATTATATATACAGCATAACATACAGAGCATGAAAGGCCCAACAGATTACCCAATAATGGATTATCTGCCAATTCTTTGTCGGGTTGAGACAAAAGACAAAGTATTGCCCCAAGAAAGCCGACAGATATACCCAAAACTTTGTTGCATGTTATCTTTTCGCCCAAGAATATTGCTGATAGAATAAATACCCAAATTGGTTGCATTGAGTTCAGTATAGCCAGATTTACAGGAGTCGTCATACTTAATCCTATGGCATACAATGCCATATAACCAAAAACGCCTATCGCACCCAAAAAGAATAGTTTAACCCTGTCTGAAATAGAGGATGTGTCGGGTTTCTCAAAGATTCCAATTGTCCAAAAGAATAACATTCCAAAAAGCAGACGTAGAGTAACACAACTGAGAGGAGCAATCCAAACGGGAAGTAGGAACTTAAGTGCGTTCATATTAAACCCACTGAAAAGCCTTGCAATAAAAAGGGCTGAATGCCCCTTTATTCTATTACTTACCTTCATTTATACTCCCTTTTAACTCTATAAATTAATAATATAAACAGTGCAGCAAAGGCTACCAACGTATTAAAACCGAACGGGAAACGTTCCGACGGAATATTAAACATTTTTTGAAAGAGGTCCAAAATAAAAGGAGCAACCAAAATTGCAACATAATTCATGGACATCACCATAGCAAATGCAAACGGGACTTTATCGGGTGATGCCACAGAGGACGTTTTGTCGTAAATATAAGGTTGCGCTATTCCGTATCCTATACCGGAGATTATACACCCAAGAGTAATAAGTGGCAACGAGCGATATATGTATATAATAAGTAGTCCCAACGCAATCATTACAAGAGTATTGGCGACCAATTTATGTTTCATGTACTTCACTATGAAGTTAAGGAAAAATCCCGGTAACATCATCGCAAGAAAAAATAGTGATATTATGAGTCCCGAACTGCCACTGTCGTGCCCATATTCACTCATTAAGAATGGTAAATCGACATTTATTGCAACAATAAGATAGGTTATAAGAAAATAATAAAGCATATACTTGAGTAGTTGCTTGTATCTTATCACGCCTGTAACACCTGCTTGTACCGAATTGCCGGCAACAGGAGTAACAGTTGCCTCTTTCATGGCACGTGTAACAGCCGGCATTAACAGCAACGAAAAAACAGGCAACAGATATACCACAAAAGGCAAACGCCACTGTATGTCTGCCAAATAGCCTACAACAGCAGTGGCAAGTACCAATGTTATATTTGTTATTGCTGACGAGTATCCGAACTGTTGTGTACGATACTTATTCACAAAAAGGCGAGAAATCAACGATGTTGATAATGGAATAATAATACCGGAACCAATACCCAAGAATGCACTCACAACAAGCAGTTCGTTCATACTTCCACAAAAGAGATATAAGAGTCCGCTAAGCAAGAAAAGCCATAAGCCCCAATACAAAAGACGTGTATATCCAATGTGTTCTGTAAACCAACCCGACAATAAGATAAATGGAATTATCATTAACGAAGGTAATGATGTAAGCATCTGAATATCTAAATCGGTTGCATGAGTAAATATGTGCGATAAATTGCCTAAGATAGGCGATACTGCAAGCCCCGGCAATGATGTAAGTGCCGAAACCGACCAAACTCCCAACAAAGCGGCAAGACCTATTTTGCCTTTTCCTGTATTAAAATTCATAAATTAACGGATTGTTCATTCCGTTTAACAAACCAAACAGGCTATTGGTTTTTATTAGGTACAAATAAACCCCAAAGTTTTTTATTCAAACTTTGGGGTATTAGAACTTTTAAGTATTTTGAACTTAATTTTTTTTAGTCTTAATTATTATTGACAGAACAACAACCAAAGCAACACACAGTGGATAATAAAGATATGGTATTATAGCAATGGGAGATATGGATGCAAGCCCCGATGCCATGAGCAGTTGTGCTCCATATGGGATTATGCCTTGTACAACACATGAGGTGGTATCGAGCAAACTAGCCGACCTGCGTGGTGATATTCCAAATTTATGAGCAATATCATGCGATATTTCACCTACTGTCAATATTGCTATAGTGTTATTCGCCGTACACATGTTTGCAAGTGCCGTAATAGAAACAATAGCCCACTCTGCAATGCGTTTGGAGCGAACACGTGAGGTTATAATACGTATAACAAAATCTATACCTCCATTAATACGTACAATCTCCAGCAAACCACCAGCCAACATTGTAACTATTATGAGTTCGCCCATTGAAACAATACCTTTACCTGTTTCATCGAAAAAGGTAAGTACATCTAATGAGCCACATGCCACACCTATTAACAATGTAGAAAGAGTTCCTAATATAAGCACTAAAAGTACATTCATGCCACAAAGAGCGACTACTATTACTATTATATACGGAATGACCTTTATGCAATCGAGATATGTAATTTCGGGAGTTGAGGCAGCACCTAAAGTAGACCCGCTAAAAGCATATAGCAACAATGTTACAATTGCAGCAGGTGTTACTAGTAATATATTTTCGTGAAATTTAGAACGCATGGAACAACCTTGTGTCTGCGTTGCGGCAATGGTTGTATCGGAAATAAAAGATAGATTATCGCCAAAAAATGCACCGCCCACAACTATTGCAACAAGCCATGCCACATCACAACCTATTTGTGGAGCAAGCGCTGTTACAACAGGGGTTAATGCAACAATTGTACCTACAGATGTTCCAAGAGACATGGATATAAAACAGGTTGCAATAAAGATTCCTGCGGGGAGATAATTCCCGGGAATAAAATGCAAAGTGAGATTAACGGTAGAGTCTACTGCTCCCATAGCCTTTGCTGTAGATGCAAAAGCACCGGCAAGTACAAATATCCATACCATATACATGATACGTGAATTTGATGCTCCTGCCGAGAAACAGTTCACACGTTCATCGATATTTTTGCCACGCATGGTACATAATGCGTATATCGATGCCACAACAAATGCCACAGCAATAGATATCTTATAAAAATCTCCTGCTATCACAGCACCTGCAAGATATGTAACAAGCAACACTATTATTGGAGATATTGCCAATAAACCGGCAAATACACGTCTCTTATTCATAGTAATGGATTTTAAACAGATTCTTATTTATAAAGTAAAAATATACAGGGTATTTTAGATAATTCGGGCACCTTACCCTGCCACTCCTTTACGGTACATGTACGTACATATTCATCGGAACAGGTGAGATTTGCAGCAATACATAGTTTTGTTTGCTGACGACAATTCTTAAGAATATCCTCTATCATCTTATTATTACGATATGGTGTTTCTATAAACAGTTGTGTTTGATGTTCGTTATAAATCCGTTGTTCCAATTGACGCAATTTTTTGGCTCTCTCCTCGGGTTTAATAGGTAAATACCCATGGAAAGCAAAACTCTGCCCATTGAAACCCGATGCCATAACCGATAATATTATACTTGATGGCCCCACCAAAGGAACCACTTTGAGACCTTTGCGCTGTGCTATGGCAACAACATCGGCTCCAGGGTCGGCAACAGCAGGACAACCCGCCTCGGATATTACACCCATTGGGTATCCATCTATAAGAGGTTTTAAATAACCTGCAACTGACTCGGGAGTTGTATGCTTGTTGAGTTCATAAAACTGAGAACCATCAATATCGAACTGTGAATCGACACTGCGCAAGAAACGACGTGCTGTACGCACATTCTCCACAATAAAATGGCGTATCCCGGAAATTACTTTAGCATTATAAGATGGCAGAACATTTTCTAGCGGGGTATCTCCTAATGTTACAGGCAACAGATAGAGTGCATTTTCCATTTATTAAGCAAGAGTTTTGAATATTATTTTGCGAAGATAGCGAAAATAGGGCGAAATATATTATCTTAGCAAACGAAAAGAGGATAATAATGAAGAAACTTTTTATATTTGACCTTGACGGTACACTACTTGATACTGTTAAAGACTTGGGGAGAAGTGCCAATCATATACTCAAGAAAGAAGGGTATCCTGTTCACCCGACAAATGCATACTATGGTTTTGTGGGAAATGGAATTGCAAAATTATTAGAACGTGCATTACCAAAAGAGAAAGCCTCAAAAGATGAAGTAGAACGATTACTTCCTAAATTCAGGGAATATTATAATATACACAAGGCCGATAAAACAGTTCCATACAATGGTATAACAGATATTCTGGAAGAGTTACAGAGAAGAAGCGCACTGATAGCCGTTGCATCCAATAAATATCAACTTGCTACAGAAGGGCTTATAAAGAAATTCTTTCCACAAATAAAATTCTCGGCAATATTAGGACAACGTGAGGGGATTCCCATTAAGCCACATCCTGCCATTGTTGAGGAGATATTGAACATTACCGGTTGTAAGAGAGAGGATGCGATGTATATTGGGGATTCAGTTGTAGACATGAATACAGCCAAGAATGCAAATGTGGAATCGATTGCAGTCTCATGGGGATTCTGTAATCGCGAAAGATTGATGGATTGTACCCCTGAGCATATCGCTGATAATGCGACACAATTAAGTGATATCATATTTACGTAAAACACCTTACGCTCCCTAAGTACATGCGAAAAAGACTGAGTTATTCTCTACTGCTCATAGTAATATTTACTATAATTGTATCGCAAGGCGATATGCTTTTTCATACCCCAAAACCACCAATTGAAGAGGTGGTTTTGGTAGAGAAAAAATATGTATCACCATACATAGAGATTTCAGATTATGACAAACATTTTCGCAGAGCAGCAGACTCACTTAATATCGATTGGAAATTTATTGCCGCTATAGCATTTACTGAGTCTCGTTTTGACAGTATGGCACGTTCCGAAGCAGGAGCATGTGGCGTGATGCAAGTTATGCCACGTACATTACGGCAACAAGGAGTACCCGATTCACTGCACATGCAACCCGAAAGTAATATTATGGCGGCATCGGGACTTTTAAAGGACCTAAATCATATTTTTCGTAGAATAAAAGACTTTGAGGAGCGTTCGAATTTTATATTGGCATCGTACAACGCTGGAATAGGAGAAGTCAGTGATGCAATGCGTCTTGCAGAAAAGTATGGTCGAAACAGATATAAATGGGAGAATAGCGTAGATACGTTTTTGATTCTTAAGAGTAATCCTGAATATTATAATGACAGTGTGTGTAAAAACGGTAGTTTCAAAGATTGGAAACAGACCTTGCAATTCATTAAAAAGGTAAAACGCACATGGAAAAGATATCAGGAAAAACAACAAGTATATAACGACTCAATCTTTGAGATTCTGCAAAATGACAGTACGGTTGAGGTACTTAGAGAGAAGTAGAAGTGATGGCGATAAAAGGATTTCTGCGAAAACAGATTACATTCACATCATACGATGGAGCATACCTGCAAGGTGTAGATGAGGATGGTATTTCGGTTAAAGTAATATTACCCGAACTGCAATGTTATAAAGAACTCCCAACCTTGCTCTACAATGGATGTAAACTAAATCTTCTTTCCGGAACTATTGATGAAGATGAAATTTTATACCCCAAAGATATAATTTTTGAGCCGGATTATTTAATTGATATTTCATCGCTTGCGCGCTGTATTCAACCCTATGGAGCACCAGCAATGGGATATATTCTGAACATGTTCGAGAAGAGTGAAGAGAGCGCGGCACGTCTTTTAGGAGAGGCTGCCAACATGTTTCTCGACGACTGCGCAAATGAAAGTAACAATGAACCGGCAACACTACAACGTTCCACCGCCAAGTTCTTTCGCGAATATCCTTTACAGTTGTCGGCGTGTAGCGATATTGACAAAAAATTCTTTGAACAGTTGGCAATACAATTCGCCAATATACAGATGAAAGTTGGTAATGTAGGAATAGAGTCCGATGGAGGATATCGTCGCGATAATATACAGTTAGAGCCATCATTTTTTTGCGAAGCACTTGGTTTACAAGGACGTATCGACCTTTTACAAAGTGATTTTCACAACCTTATAGAACTTAAATCGGGAAAATATGACGAGTTTCGTGGTTGTGCAAAGGAGGAACATAAACTACAGATGTCTCTATACAAAGAGATGCTATGCTACAACCTTACAATTCCACGTAATAATATACGTGCGCACCTTTTTTATTCGCGTTACCCACGTTTCTATAACGAAGAATCGGGTATCACAGTCATAAGCAACTCTCTTATGCTAAGAAACAAAATTGTGGCACTACTCTATAGAATGGCACAAGATGGATTACGCACAACAATAGAGAGTATATCCCCCGATGATTTGAATGAGAGTTATGATACGTCGCGTCTGTGGACAAACTATCTACGTCCAAGATTCGAAAAGATTCTGACCCCAATAAAAAAGGCATCTCCTCTGCTACGCGATTATTTTTTCGAGAATATTATTTTTGTAGCAAGAGAGATGCTTTATGCTAAAACCGGAGAAATAAAACGTGATAACGGACGATGCTTTGCCGATGTATGGCGTTCGTCGGTAGAGAGCAAACAAAGTAATGGGAATATACTAACCGATTTACAGATTATACGTTTCGAAGAGAATGAGGGTATATGCGATATAATTTTATCGATACCAGAATACACCGATGACTTCTACCCCAACTTTAGAGCGGGTGATACCATATTTATGTATCGTCGCGACAGTAAGAATGATACAGCAATAAACAGACAGGTTACACGTGGTACACTTACTGAGATTACTCCGACACAACTGACATTGCACCTTCGTCATAAGCAACGCAACAGAATAATATTTCCAACAGAGAGCAGATACGCTATCGAACACGACCACATGGATAGTACTTTCCGCGCAACATTCCGAGACCTTTATAGTCTGCTTACCACACCAACAGATAGAATTTCATTACTATTATCGCAACGTACACCGCAATTCGATTATGAACAGACGCTTTGTGGGAACTACGGAAACGAGTATATTAATAATATTATTCTGAAAGCAAAGCAAGCAAAGGAGTTATTCATGCTTGTCGGACCACCGGGAACAGGAAAGACATCACAGGCATTGCGTGGTATGGTTTGTGAGTTTTTCAATGATGGAGAAGAGATTCTGTTGGCATCGTATACTAACCGTTCAGTAGATGAGATATGCCAAACATTGGAACAACTGCCACAACATCCCGCATATATAAGAATTGGAAGTGAACAAAGTTGTTCACCACAATATCGCCATAGATTACTCAAGAATGTGATTGCACATTGCAGTAAACGAGAGGAGATACACAATGTATTAAGAGAGAATCACATAATAGTAGGTACATTAGCATCACTTACATCGCGTAAAGAACTATTTATACTGAAAAAATTCAACACTGCCATAATAGATGAAGCATCGCAAATTCTGGAATCACAAATGGCAGGACTGATATCTGCAACATCCCCCGATGGAACAGTAGCCATTGAACGATTTATTCTAATTGGCGATCCCAAACAGTTACCGGCTGTTGTAATACAACCGACAAATATATCTAGGACTAAAAGTGAAATATTACAAGAGAAAGGAATAACCAACTTTGGAATGTCCCTTTTTGAGAGACTCTACATGTGGTATTATAGAAATCCGATAAAAGGAGTAATGGCAACGCTGAACAGACAAGGACGTATGCACCCCGAGATATGTTCTTTTGCCAATAAGTTTTTTTATAATAACATTCTGCAATCTGTTTCATTACCACACCAAACAGAAGAGTTAAACTTTAAGAAATATAACAACAAGGACTGTTATCAAGCCATTATTGCAACAAGAAGAACCGCATTCATTGCAACGAAAAAGAACAACAATGAACAACAAAAGACAAACAGAGACGAAGCAAAAAGTATTTCCCGTTTTGTTGAGGCATATTACAAATTACATATAGAGAATGATATTCCGTGTAACCCATCGGAAGAGATTGGTATAATAGTCCCATTCCGCAACCAGATAGCAATGGTTGCACGCGAAATAGCCAACCTGAAAATTCCTAACAGTAAAGATATTGTGATAGATACAGTAGAACGTTTTCAAGGCTCTCAGAGGGAACTCATTCTCTTTGGAACAACAATATCTAACCCCAAAGAGTTAGAGATGCTGTCGTCACTAACATCCAATGTCGATGGTGTTGTTATTGACCGTAAATTAAATGTTGCAATCACTCGCGCACGCAAACAGATGTTTATCTTTGGTAATTACGATGCACTTTCTGCCTCGCAACTATATAAAGAACTTATAAATGAGTTAGGAGTAATTGACGTCAATTGATTATTTCAACCCCAAGATATCACGTGTAGGAATATCTAAGCATGTATTATCCTCAATTTCACCATTTATCACAAGCCAAAGATTGTGTAGTGATATATTCTCGTGTATCTTTCCCGACAGAGAAATCACCTCGGTATTCCTGCCGGCAAAATCGAGTTGTTCCACAAACTCCCTTACTGTAAGACCGGAGTATTTAGGATTCAAATAGAGAGTATCGTTACTACCATTGAAAAGAATCTTATGAATACGCAGATATTGTAACATATCCAGTGTTACATGCGATGGAATACCATAAACCTTATATACATTGTCGGCCAACATATCTGCATCGAACTTACCGGAAAAAGGATACACCGATTCAATACGTTCCATCATCAATAACAATATAAATTTGAAATACTTATAACTTATACCATTATATTTGTTTTCCTCTTCTTGTTCATCGGCTTTTTGCAAAAAATAGTTCCATCGCGAACCTGCAAGACATATTGTCCATGACAAATATATCCACAATAGAAATATTATCATTGTAGCAAGGTCGCCATAGACATTACGATAACTACTGAACATTGCAATAATTGTATAACCAAAATATTGCATCACTGCAAAAATAACACCACATACAACAGCCGACAACGAGGCATATTTCAGTTTTACATAGGTTTTTGGAATAAACTTATAGACTCCAAGAAGAACTACAATATATGAGACAACAGATATTATAAAAATATTAAGTTCTTTAACAGGAGTATCGTTAAAAAACGACGATATACTCCACCACAATCCTAAAGCAATGATAACCACAAAAGGAATGACCATGACGAAAGCAAAAGTTTTCAATAATGTTTTAAAACTGCGTCCGGTTTCATTCCACAGAAGATTAAATGTTACATCAATTGTTTGGAATATCGAAAACACCGAGTATAAAAGCAGGATAATACCAATACCTACACCCCACCACACACTTACCTGTGTATTACTAAGATAACTACCGGCAAAATCCAACAACCTGTTAGAAACCTCCTCTTGACCATGAAAAAAGGATTGTAATTGTACTTTAAATTGTTCATCGTACCCAAGACCTTTTGCTATGGCTATCATTAAAGAGAGAACAGGAACTATTGCAAATATTGTGTGATACGTAAGTGCAGCCGAAGCCTGTTTAAGACGCGAAAACCCCGAAACGAGATTAAATATTGACCACATAAAACGATGTTCACGTACCTGACGATAGTATTTTACACGCAATTTCTTCTCGAAAGAGCGCAACATATAATATACACGTTTTATTATTTGCATATTCCCTCTATTCAAATGTGATTATTCCAAATATTTCGATATATTTCCGCTTATCTGCAACAGAGATATTTCACATAGTTTTGTATTATATCGTGCAACCAAAATACGTTCTTCGGCATCGAGCAGGCTCTTTTGTGCTTCACGCATCTCTATTCCCGAAAGGTCGCCAAGCATATAACGTTCGTAGGCAATCTCGTAGTTTTCTCGTGCAGCCACAACATTCTGACGTTCCAAGGACAAGAGTCGTTTGTTATTTTCAAATGCTTGCCACAGATTTGAGAGATCGGCATATAGAGTAAGTTCTATATCCTGCTTTTGTAGTTCGGCATTCCTAACCGATAGTTTGGCATTCTTACGTTCCCTGCTTCGCGTACCGTCGAACAGCCGAAAACCTAATGTAAGTCCAAAATCGGCACCCCACTCTTTACGTTTATCACCGGTATCGAACATGTTATGTGTATAACCATATCCGGCATTGAAACGTAAATAAGGATAATCGCGCGAACGAATACTACGCAAATCTATCTCTGCAAGACGACTGTTCTGGGAAGCCTCTATCAGTGCCGTATTATGTTGTAATGTTGCATTCCACAACTCTTCGAAACTAAGAGAACGGTCGACAAGAATAACAGAGTCGGCAACAGAGAAATCCTCATTTATCTCTTTTATTGACATAAGTTCATGTAACTTTATACGTGACGTAGCAAGCAACTCACTCTGTTTTACACTCTCTGCGCTATCGGCATTAAAGTCGACACGTGCTTGAAGAAGGTCGAGACGTGAATTTTCACCAATTATGTAACGTTCTTGGACAATACGCATACGTTCACGCGAAAGTTTTACTGCATAACGAAAATTGTGCAAACGCAATAATTGTTGTACATAATTATAATATTCTGCTGTAAAGTTGGCTATAAAATTCTCTACAGCCATACGTGTTTGGGTTTGCGCAGAGTCAACCAGCAAGTGCAACATTACGAAATAAATTTGTAAAAGCACTCT
>CAZEKX010000045.1:0-15965 GCA_964512955.1 uncultured Bacteroidaceae bacterium | reverse complement strand
GAGTGCTTTTACAAATTTATTTCGTAATGTTGCACTTGCTGGTTGACTCTGCGGATTATTCATTGCGATAAATAAATACAATAAATGATTTCATATTTAATTAAAAAGTTTTTTCTTTGCATAAAATTGGTATTTTATTAATAACCATTGCTAACTCTTTAAAAATATAAAATATGAACATCTCTAACTACAAAAAAATGCTTTTTGCCGGTGTACTCTCCATTTTAGCACTTGGCAATGCACAAGCACAAGATGATGGATTCGACTTGTCATCTCAGCGTTCCGAAGTACAGGATGTATTGCCTGTACCCGGACATAAGGTAGACCATAAAGGTTTAGTGATTAACCCTACACCACAGGAATTTACATACGACTGGAATTATGCAATATGCATAGAAAACGGCTTGGTTATTAAGGATAAGCAGAAGATGTTTAACAAGGAGTTATCTTTTGTTAAGCAGGCAAAAAAAGGTGTTAAACTGACTATTGACTTTGGTGCAAAGATTGCAAAGAAAAATGGTGTAAAGGAGGTTTCGGGTGCATATACACTGAATATCGACAAAAAGGGAATTTCTATTATCGGTTACGATGAAAGAGGTGCTTTTTATGGTATACAGACTTTGCAACAATTGATGAACAACAAGAATATTACCGGTCTGTTACCCTCAGTAAAAATCAACGACTATCCCGACCTGCCCAATCGTGGAGTTGTAGAGGGTTTCTACGGCACTCCATGGTCGCACGAAGTACGTACATCGCTCATAGACTTCTATGGTAAGTTCAAGATGAACAGTTATTTGTACGGTCCCAAGGACGACCCCTACCACAGTTGTCCCAACTGGCGTTTGCCCTATCCCGAAAAAGAGGCGCAGAATATTAAAGACCTTGTTGAAGCAAGCCGTCGCAACAGAGTAGATTTTGTTTGGGCAATTCACCCCGGACAGGACATAAAGTGGAACGAGGAGGATTACCAGAACCTTGTAAGAAAATTCAACTGGATGTACGACCTTGGTGTACGCCATTTCGCGATATTCTTTGACGACATTGATGGTGAAGGTACAAACCCATTAAAGCAGACTGAATTACTGAACCGCCTTACCGATGATTTTGTGAAGGCTAAAGGAGATGTATCTCCATTGACAGTTTGTCCTACCGATTATTCTAAACTATGGGCAAAACCTGGTGAAAATGGTGCTCTTGCCATTTATGGAAGAACACTATACAACGATATAAAGGTGTTCTGGACCGGTGATGTAGTGTGTAGCGACCTTACCGCATCGACATTGGACTTTATAAACAGTCGCATAAAACGTCCTGCCTACTATTGGTGGAACTTCCCTGTAACGGATTATGCTCGCCATATATTAATGCAAGGACCTGTTTATGGTTTGGATACATCACTTACAAGTAATGAGGTGTGCGGAGTAATAAGTAACCCTATGGAGCATGGCGAGGCATCGAAACTGGCTCTGTACAGTGTAGCCGACTACTGTTGGAATATGAAGGCATACAACGCCATAGACAGTTGGGAAAGAGGTTTGAAAGAACTTGCCCCCAAAGTGAGCGATGCTTACCGTACTTTTGCAATACATTCAGCAGATACCGAAAACGGTTATCGCCGTGATGAGTCGTGGGAAACAGAGACCTTTACCCTTGCCAATTGGGACGACAAAAAAGCAGAAACACTGGAAAATGAGTTTAAGAAGATTGAGAAAGTACCCGTAACAATGGAGAATGGATGCGATAACCAAATTCTACTTAAGGAGTTGCGTCCATGGCTTACCGAGTTCGGCAAGTTGGGAACAAGAGGCTGCCGCGCTATTGAACTCGGACGTATATACCGTAATCAAAACGATGATGCTCTATTCTGGGGAAAATTCATAGAGAACCTTATGAGCAAAGAGGATAGAGATAACTACAATGCGCACAAATCGGGTACAATGAAACTGCAACCGTTCTACGAAAATATCACAGATGATATGGCACACGGATTCTTGAAGAAACTTACCGGTGAAGTTCCCAAAGACTACAAGGGAATAGGCTCATTCAGTAGTGCAAGAACCATTCTAACTAAACAGATGTTCGACGACGACAGCACAACACATTACACATCGGGAATGGCTCAGAAGGCTAATGACTGGATTGGTGTCGATTTAAGAAGTGTACGCGACGTTACTAAAGTTTCTATTCTGCAAGGGCGCAACTCTGTTGATGATGTCGATTATTTTGACCATGCCGTACTGGAGTATTCAGCAAATGGAAAAGAGTGGACACCCATGATAGACGGCATGCAGAAACAGTATATCATAAACTGGGAAGGAGATGCTGTAAAAGCACGTTATGTACGTATTAGAAGATTAGATTCAAAACGTACTAACTATGCAGCAGTACGTTCGTTCGATGTAAACCCGTTAAGTATTGAAGGGCTTGGTTTCGCACTCGAGACAAAGGAGGCTAAAGAGACTCTTTATGCGTTTGACAGCAACTTAGGGACATCGTATAAGAGTGATAATATAGATATAGCCATGGAGGTAGCCGCAGGCACTCAGGGATATACACTTCTGATGAACAAGTTACAATCACCCGTTAAATGTACCCAATGGGACAAAAAGGGTAATCTTATTGCAGAAACCTTGCTCGACAAGCCATTCTCTAAAGTAGAGATTGCAGACACAAAGAAGGTGGTAAAGGTAAAGTTCGAGGGTAAGGGTGAAATCTTTGAGATTATCACCGAGAAGTCCAAATAATAGAACCAAAATGAAGAAAGTTATAAACTCTATAATTGCAACATTGGTTGTTGCAATGGCATACGCGACAGATGGCATACAGCCATCTGTCGGTTCGCCTTTTGACATTATCCCCGTTCCCGAGAGTATAGAAAAGGTAGCAGGAACATACACGTTGCCTAATGATGGTGCTACATTCCATATTAAAGGAATAAAGGATTGTACACTTTGTGATTACCTTAAGAGTTCACCTTTGGCACTACAACAAGTGGACAAGGCTCGCAACGCCGATATAAGAATTGAGATAGATAGCAAAAAAGCAGATGAGAGTAACCGCGAAAGTTACAAACTGAATATTACTCCCGGTTATATAAACATAAAAGCAAATAGTGAAACAGGTGCATTCTATGCTATACAGTCTCTGATACAGATGAGTGCCGGTGGAAAAAACAGAGAGTTGCAGTGTTGTAAAATAAACGATGCCCCACGCTTTGTATACAGAGGTCTGCTGTTCGACGTTTCGAGACATTTCCGTTCAAAGGAATTCCTGATGAAACAGATGGACGCCATGGCACTGATGAAACTGAACAAGATGCACCTGCACATGACAAACGGAGCAGGTTGGAGAATTGAGATAGAACGTTACCCGAGACTTACCGACTTTGCGGCATGGAGACCCTACAGGTCGTGGATGGACTGGGCCGACGACACAAGATACTGCGAGAGCAATTATCCTACAGCATACGGAGGCTACTACACCAAAGAGGATATTAAAGAGATTTTGAGTTATGCCAAAGCAAGACATATAACCGTTATTCCCGACATTGAGATGCCCGGACATAGCGAAGAGGTACTAGCCGCCTATCCCGAACTATCATGCAGTGGCGAACCATACAAGAATTCCGATTTTTGCATAGGTAAAGAGGAGACATTCACATTCTTGGAAAATGTACTGACCGAAGTTATGGAACTATTCCCTTCGGAGTATATTCACATTGGTGGCGACGAGGCAGTCAAAGCCGGATGGAAGAGTTGCCCACATTGTAAGAGACGTATGCAAGAAGAAGGATTGAAAGATGTAGACGAACTGCAAAGTTATCTTATACATCGCATTGAGAAATTTGTAAACAGCAAAGGGCATAAGATTATAGGATGGGACGAGATTCTGGAGGGAGGACTTGCTCCAAATGCAACAGTGATGTCTTGGCGCGGTACAGAAGGAGGCATAAAGGCAATGAAAGCAGGACACGATGTCATTATGACACCGGGTGAGACTTGTTACCTCGATTTCACTCAGGATGCAGCCTTTAAGGAACCTGTTTCTATTGGTGGTTACACTCCGTTGAAAAAGGTGTATATGTATGAGCCATTGGAAGAGGGTATTGATAAAGAGGAGGCAAAGCACCTGCTTGGGTTGCAAGGAAACTTGTGGAGTGAATACATTACCGAAGACAGCCATGCCGAGTATATGTATTATCCACGAGCATTCGCCATTGCCGAAACAGGATGGAGCAGACCCGAAAATAAGGATTATGACAACTTCAGAGAGCGCTCATTGAGATTATGTTCTATTTTGCAGACACAAGGATACACCACTTTCGACCTTGCAAATGAGTTTGGTGAGCGTAAAGAGAGTTTGACCCCCATAGAACATCTTGGAAGAGGGTGCAAGGTTATTTACAACCACTCCTACAACTCAAAATACTCTGCAAACGGCGATTCTACATTTACCGATGGTGTTTTAGGCGGTTGGACATACCTGGACAAACGCTGGCAAGGAACAATGAAAAATATGGATGTTGTAATAGACCTTGGTAGCATACAACCGGTAAAATACGTGGGTGCAACATTCATGCACTCCGCAGGTGCCTGGGTGCACGTTCCAAAGAAAATGGATGTATATCTTTCGAGTGATGGTGAGAATTTTACGCATGCAGGAACTGTGTGGGGAGATATTCCCAATGAAATACCTAAGATTCTCTTCAAACAATATTCAGTGGTATGTAACGAAGAGGCAAGATTTATTCGTATTAATGTCACAAAGAATGAGAGACCGGGAGCATGGCTATTCACCGATGAAATTGTAATAAACTAAAAACAGCCCTTATGGGCTGTTTTTAGTTTATTATCTTTATAACCTGTTCAATGCATCTCTAAACTCATTAACCATTCTTTCACTTTCATTGGCAATCTTAGAGATTTCTACTTTCTTAAGTATCTTTTGCAAACGTTCTACATGCTTACCACCTTTACGTTCTGCTTCATCCAATAGAATCTTGTACTTTTCGAACTGCTGAATACCCTGTACCAAACGCTCCCAACGTATGGAACTTATACTATAAGGATATACAACGTAGGTATCACCGGCAGGCCATGCAGTGAAACGAGAATCTTTTTCGGGTTCTTTTGTCCAACTGTTGTATGCCCAACGCAGATAACCGTCGAGGTCCTTTGCCAGAGCCTCCAGAGCAATAAATTCGGCATCGGCTGGGTCGGTAAAGGTAAACAGGTTGGGATACTCCGCAGAACAGCAAGTATAATAGGTAGATACTTTTCCTTCGGAACGACGACGAGCAAGCAGTTCGGGAGTATATGAATGATATGTCTCAATATCGAGACAGTAGTCTGTAATATCCGACTCTATTTCGGGATGATAAAGACCTGCCATAGATATTTTCATTCCGGGAGCATATTTGTTTATCACCTTTATGGCCGCTTGCATCTGCCCCAGACTACGTTCATCCATTGCAATGAATGTTCTATCGAACCATCCTTTCTCCTTAAGATGCGTAGAGAATGCACGCAACATTCCACCCCAGAACTGTTCGTATATTTCATCGCCGGGAGAACATTTGAGTTCTTTATGTCCGTCGCTTGCTTGATCGTAGTAACGGAATGTAAGATGCCAAGGAATCATGGAGTAACAAGTTATCTCTTTGTCTATTCCGCACTGCATCATGAACTCTACCCAACGGTCGAAGATTGTAAAGTCGTACCACCATGTACCATCGACCTTACGTACCCATGTTACCATACTGCCAAAATGGTCGTATGTCTGTCCGTTCCAAGGTTTGTGTATAAGTGTCGCTGTAATAACCTTTTGACCGGCACCGGCAAGTTTCTTCATGTAGGGACGTAATGCCTCAAAGTGCTCCGGCGACCATAACGGTACATTATGGATACGTGCCACAGAATAGGGGTTCTGCCAGAAATCGAGATGAAAACGCCACTGCTGTGGTGCAGGCAAGGTACGTTCAAGAACTTTTACACTATATTTATGTTTAGAGGTGTTGCCATTAGATGTAATCTCGACATATCCAGAATAAGTTCCCGGTTTAGCATCGTGAGGAACTTGCACTGTGAGCCATAATCCTCGTGACACAGACGGTTCCATAACCACAGGATTGGTATTGGTTATTCTATCTGCCGATAGATTACAACCGTATGCATCTACCTCGTGATGACCACAGCCAGTAAACTTGTCCGTTATAACAGGCTCCACCAAACCACCCACAACATTTGTTGCAGGAATAGAATGTTTACCACACTTAAGTTCACCGAAACGATACTGAAGGATTGTACTGTCGGCACTATTTGTCAGCAACAGTTGATAATTGACACGTTCACCACGCCATGCCACAGTACTGTTTACCGACTTGGTTTTTACGGTTACACCGGGCTCTGCCGGATAACGAGTGTCGATGTTTCCCCATCGTACATTCAGTTGTGCCACAACAGGTAGAACAAGTACAATAGAGAGAAGAGATACAAAAATTCTTTTTGATTTCATAATATATTTTGTTTTAATCATTTACAGATATTTCAAAAGTGCTTGCGGGCAGCCCCTCCTCGTTCACAAGGTTGGCATCGGTAAAGGGTTGCCAGCCATATCGCGCACGCATAGGTTTATTCACCCCTTTTGCCGAAAGACGTATTGTACCCTTTTCTACTGTTACCTTGTCGGCAGTATGATATAGCCCGCCTTCATCGGCAATCTCGAATGTGCGTAAAGGAGTTCCATCGGAACTGCGCAACAGACTGGCATAATCGAAAAACAGCACTATTTCGTCTCCATTATTTTCGGCACGACATATTGCAGGACCAGAGAATACCACATTACCACATTCATATGTCTTGTTCAAAGCCAAACGAGCAAGACGTTCGCCTATAGGCTGTTTATCTCGCGGATGAACATCGTAAAAGTTACCTTTGTCACTTGAAACTGCCATTCCACAATTTTTTATCATTTTTGCCATGCGTCGTTGTGAATCGCGAAAATGTGGCCACGAAGGTCTATTGATACTCGATAACTGTACAAAATAGAATGGGAATTCATACCCCCATGCATTGCGCCAACAATCCAGCAATACAGGGAATATTGTTTCGTGTAACTCCACATTGTGTGCATTCGACTCACCCTGATACCATATAGCACCTTTTATAGGAAAGCCCACCAAAGGTTCTATTACCGTTTCATAGAGATAACAAGGTTCGTAGGGATGGCGTTGTAAAGAATTTGTTGCATTCTTAATATTTTGTGCAGCACGTCCTCGACACCAATCCTGTATCATATCATTCTCACGCCAATTATAGAGAATATCCACAAGTTGTGGGTTATGTTCAAGTGTTTTACGAGCGATAAAAGATTCTGCCGGTGCGCCACCCACAGCGTTACAAATGAGGCCGATTGGTACACCAAGAGAGTCGGCAAGCATTGAACCGAAATGATAGGCAACAGCAGAAAAATCGGATGCGTTTTGTTCATTTATTTGTTGCCATTTTGTAGGCAGTATGTAGTCGTGCTTATTCAGTTTCTGTAAATCGGATAGTTCCCATTCCACATTATCTGTATGAACACGAGATTTCATGTCATAGATACGAATGTTTTTGTTGGCAGCCTCAGCAATATAAAGTTCTGCGTCATTGCAACGTTTTATCATCCATTCCATATTGGATTGACCCGAACAAAGCCACACCTCACCTACAACAATATCGTTGAGTTCTATTTTGTCATTATTGCACTCCACTGTAAGTTTATAAGAAGGACCTACAGTGAGAGAGTCGAACATAAGAGACCAACAACCGTCGGTTCCTGAAATTGTTTTACGTTTCTGTTTTCCAATAGTTGCCGTAATTCTCTTTCCGGCATCTGCTGTTCCTTGCAGAAAGAACGGTTTTCCACGCTGAACAACCATCCCGTCGGTATATATTGCAGGGAGGGATAAACCATCGTAATTCCCGGTGAGTGCAGCACTAACAATGTTTGCTATTATTTGTGCTCCCTCGACATCGGGATGTAATGCATCGGCAAAAAGGTCGGGACGCGAATACAGCGGTTTGTGTAAATCTATCAATCCTGCACCCGACAGATGCGCCACCTGCTCTATTGCAGCCTGTATTTGCCAGAACCATTCACGTGTACCCGATTTAAAACGACGATGCCAATGAAATATCGGTGTCATACGACATACCCATACCTGCACATTGGGATTTACCACACGTAATGTATCTATCAACGAGAGATAGTCGCGAACAAATTCATCGCGATAATTGGGCCAATTACGTGGGTCGGTGTCGTTCAGACCAAGATGTATAACAGCAATATCGGGAGCATAAGCAAGTGCATCGGTATATGCTTTTTGCTGTATATATGGACGATGTCCTTTGCTCAGCAGAGTTGCACCGGAATGTCCGAAATTTGCAACCTCGTAACCATTGCCCAACATTCTTGCAAGTTGCGACGGATAGGATGTCTCGGATGGTTTTTCATGCCCATAACCATAAGTTACACTATTGCCTATGCAGGCAACACGTATCTTTTCCTGCGCTGTGGAAAACAGCGCAAAGGAGATAAAAAATAGTAATAGTATTCTTCTCATATTGCTTTAATATATACTAAATACGAAGATAGTAAAAATTATTAAACCTCCAAAATCATATATAATTTTGGAGGTTTAACTATACTGAAATAGAATTAATTATTTGCAATACCACTATATGTGAAAGTTCCACGAGTCATTTCGGCATTGAAAGAGATATTACCTTCTCTATCAATAGAACCTTCTATTTTAGTAAATGTAAATCCAGGAGATGGGAGTGTACCTACAAGAGGAACAATGTCGCGGTCATTCTCAAAAACAACGGCATCTTCTGTTACTACACAAGGAATATTCTGCAACGTAATATCAACAGGTCTTGGCATTGCTTGAGCGAACTTTGCACCGTAGATACATAGGTCGAGTGCAGTTCTTTCACCATTTACGACAGCCTCGGTTTCTACATTTTCACATTCAAAGATATCGGTTTCCCCGGCTGCAAGAACCTCAAGAGTTCCAATAGCACTTGTACTTGCCGGAGGAGGTGTCTTATCGTCATCGTTTGAACATGAGGGGATTAAAAACAAAACGGCCAAAAGCGGTAATAAAATAAATTTTTTCATACTATTATTTTTAAAGTTTATAAATTTACATGTAATGAAAGTCCAAACTGCAATGGTTTGCCTTGTGCAAAAAAGTTATTTCCTATCGATTTAAAGTAGAATGTATTATATTCCTCATCAAGCAGATTCTTTCCCCAAACCGATGCTCCAAAATATCCTTTTTCCCACACTAACGAGGCGTTCCATAATCCATAAAACGATTGCTTTAGCGTGTTTGACTCGTTCCAATATATGCGCCCTACCCCGTTCCATCCTATATTAAGGATTAGGAAATTGGCAATACTACGTGACACAGGAATATTATAGGCAACATTTACCGACATTGTTTCGCGTGGAGCAAAGGGAAGATAATTACCCGAGTAGTTGTCGTTGCCACTTATATACTCTTTAAAGGTTGCATGAGCATAACCATAACCACCTTTTAGAATAACATGCCCTACGTTGTATGTAATCTCCACCTCACCACCATAACTATGCGACCTGCCGGCATTGGACATCATGCGTCCGGTAGACATTCCTTTAGGAAAGACCGTAAGTTGCTGGTCGTGGCAATCGATAAAGAAGAGTGTTGCCGATATATTCAAGCGGTCATCACTGAATGGAGACAGATGTGTTCCTAACTCGTACGTCCAATTTGTTTCGGGATGATAAACTGTTGCCGATGCATCATCGTTATTTCTGTTGCCTATAATATCATCGGTTATCTTGTTCTGCAAAATATCGGAAAAGAGTTGGGTGTTAAAGCCGCCGGCTTTAAACCCACGGCTTACAGAGGTGTATATGGTTCCAAATCTGTTTTTATATGTAACAGAAAGGCGTGGCAACAATTCAAAAGCATCTATATCCTTAGAACCGTTGAAACGTGAATTCAATAATTTAAATTCATTGCTGTTTATTTCATATTTATAATGAATGTTTGCATAACTGTTATAATCCATTAAAGAGTATTCGTAGTCGAGACGAAGAGCGGCTGCCAATTCAAAGGCACCTATTGTGTATCCAACTCTGCCATAAAGAGCCGCGCCAAAGGTGGGAATAGTAAATTTATCTTCAATAGGAAATGTTGCATCGCGAAACTGCAAATCGTAGCCATTAGGATGATAGAAATGCTCATTTGCATTTTTTAGTATAAGATTATCTATACCATATTTTTTAAAGAGAACAGGTGCATCGAGATTAAGATGTTTATAAAATACCGACATACCGCTTAGCCATTTAAAGGCTTTATTATCTATGGATTTCATTGCAAAATCCTGAGAGAAAGAGTGTTCATTCTGATACTGTCCCAACGAAAAGTAGTCTAACGGCAAGAAGTCGTTATCCATATCCATTCTATCATTCAAAAAACTATAACCCGTAACAGAAGACAACTCAAAAGTTTCGAAGAAACGCTTTACCACCAATCCGTCGGATATATTGAAACGTTGGTACGTACATGCGTCGTTGTAGGCAACAGGAGCAAGTGTTCCGGTTTGAGGATTATAGGCACGATAGGCATAGCCTCCCTCATCGACAAAGCCAATTGTAAGAGTGTTGTCAATACTCCACGCAGAAGACGGTATGTATTGAAAACGCAGACGAGTTGAAACATTATTGCTTTCGTCACACCTCTCTCCACGTTCTTGATTCATAAAAAAACCGTCGGTATGACCGCAATATATACTTGCCGACCAACCAAAGCGTTTGCTTGGCGCAGCATAGTGAGAAGCCTTTAGACGGATTGTGTTTTCATTACCATACTCCAGTGTAAGACGCTTGCCTTGAAAAACTAAAGGCGACAAAGTTTGTATGTTTATTACTCCACCCGATGTATTACGACCAAAAAGAGTGCTTTGCGCGCCGCGAACAATCTGAACACTTGCAATATCGAACAGGTCGGAATCGTAATTATTCTTATTGAGAACCGGTTGTTGGTCGATATTCATGCCCACAACAGGCTGGTCGATACGCGAACCAAACCCACGAACATATATCGAGGAGGTCATGCGTGAACCGTAATCGGGTTGATAGAAGTTTGGTGCAAATGCCGACAACTCTTTTACTGAGGTAATATGGCGGTTCTCCAGTTCCACTCTCCCGAAATGTGAGGATGAATAGGCACCTTTTTCCACATCGGATGTCTTTACCGAAGCAACTATATCTACACCCTGCAATACAACAGAATCCAATGGTTCTTCTGTAAAAGGCAAAAGCAGATATAGTAATGCAACGATATAGTTCACAGGCTGTAATTATTTACGTCTTATACGTATTTGGATAGAATTCTCTACCGGTTTATCGTTCACGATGACAAGATAGCCTCCACCGCCTGCTCCGGATATTTTTATACCTTTCACGTTATCGATATGTTCCTTAACCGCATCGAGGACATAACCAGGAGCCATATTGGGGAACATTGCTATCTGAGCATGGAAAGAGTCGGTTGTTGCTCTACCCCAAGCATCGATATCTTTATTGAGTACCGCATTCCAACACCTGTCGGAAGCCTCTGCCAAACGACGTGCGCCCACCTCGTCTATTTCGGTGTCGGCAAGAACATCGTAATCACCACGACGTGGAGATAGAGGAATAAGCCACAAATTCTGCTCTATGAAATCGAGAATATCGGAATCGAGAACACTCTCTATGTTCACCGGCCAATAGTTGTTTTCATAGTCGAGACGATTAAGTCCCGGCATTACAATACCTATAGCATCTTGCGAACCACTGACATATTCAGTTCCGGGAGGATTCTCAAAACAGAAGAGCATTCTTGCTAGAGTCTCTCTGTCGCCTTCGGGAATATCAACTTGCCACATCTCTACAGCCGCTTTACGCGACGAGGTACTCATACCACTACGGTTATTGAATTCGTAATCGGGCTCTATGCTTATTGTCAAAACCGGACCCTTTGCATATTTATTTACATAGGGCTGGTCGAGCCAGCCACCTGCCAAATCTATACGATAGGGGATTTTACACTCTTGTCGAAGTGCTGTGGTAGAACGGCGTGGTAAGCCTGCCGCCGGAACTCTATTGCTGACGAGCAGTTCAATGCCATTCTCCTCGCAAAAACGTTTTTTTTCGGGGGTATAACCATCGGTATTTACAAAGAAAATGTCGGGTTTCAAACGTTTTACATCCTCGGCAAAATCCATGATACCACTACCCGAGTTCACAAACGCATCTTTAACATAACGTATAGATTTTACCATGTATAAACGCTCGCGTTCGGTATTAATGGTTTTGCGATCTTTCAATTCATGGATTGTTTTATCGGAGCCTATACCCACATATAGTTCGCCATGACGTGATGCCTCCTCAAAGAAAGCAACATGTCCTGAGTGCAACATATCGTAACATCCCGAAACAAAAACTTTTTTACTCATATTTTCAATGAATTTGATTCTTAATATGCCGTAGAGTTATCTTTGAGTGCAAAGATAGTATTTTTTTTGAAAAGGCATATATAATTCACTAATTATCCTGTAACACTATCTTTTCCCATCATTTCGTCGATGAGTGGCAGCAAGGTATTTTTTACTATTTCGTCGTTCAAACGATGCTCTCCATGGAACCAACGGCATCGCTCTTCACCATACAATTTTGCCATCAATGGTTGGAAGTGTACTATAGGGTCTTTATCTCCAAACAATCCCACAACCAATTCCCTCTCATTGTCATTTATGCCATTGAACTGAGTTTTCTCCATAAGTTTAAACTGTTCGACAATATTTTTATCGACCTTAAACTCTGTAGCCCCATCCCTTCGTTTAGACATAAATTTATTACGTCCCATTTTTCCAAAAAGAAGTGAGCGCGACATTTCAAAAGAGGGATTGACCACTATACGACGATGTCCCCACAACTGCTGAGTGAACATACCACCCATAGAGGTTCCTATTATGAGTTCGGGCGACTCTTTCTCTATAGTGTCATGCAGTAACTCCATTGCTTCGAACGGATTTATCGGCAGGTCGGGAGCAACAACACGCCATTGCGGCAGATAGCGACGCAATGCCATAACAGTCCCTGAACTGCCAGATGATGCAAACCCATGAACATACATTATTTTTCTGTATTCCATAAGATAATTATAGTGTCTGAATATTCTTTGTTATATCTTCATCACTTATGGAATAGTTAGTGAGACTGCCGGAGAGATATTGATCGTATGCTGCCATATCCATGAGACCATGTCCCGACAAATTGAAAAGAATGACTTTTGACTCCCCACTCTCTTTGCAACGATTGGCTTCATCTATTGCGGCTGCAATTGCATGGCACGATTCCGGAGCTGGTATTATACCTTCGCTCTTAGCAAAGAGAAGACCTGCCTCAAAAGTCTTAAGTTGACTCATATCGACAGCCTCCATAAGACCATCTTTAAGCAATTGTGAGATAATTACTCCTGCACCATGATAGCGCAAACCGCCTGCATGAATATTTGCCGGGCAGAATTTATGTCCTAAAGAGAACATTGGCATAAGTGGAGTATATCCACTCTCATCGGCAAAGTCGTAGCAGAACCTACCACGTGTCAGTTTTGGGCATGATTCCGGTTCTGCCGCAACAAAGCGCGTCTTTTTACCATCGAAAATGTTATGACGCATAAAAGGGAATGCTATTCCCGAGAAATTCGAGCCACCACCAAAACAACCTATTACAACATCGGGGTACTCCCCTGCCTTTTGCATTTGCAGTTCAGCCTCGAGACCTATTATTGTTTGGTGCAGACTTACATGTCCCATAACAGAACCTAAAGCATATTTACAGTTAGGGGTAGTAAGAGCCAACTCCACAGCCTCGGATATTGCAGTACCAAGAGAACCTTGGTGATTGGGATAGAGTGTAAGTATATCCTTTCCCGCACGGGTGGACATAGATGGAGAGGGTGTTACCTGTGCACCAAATGCCTGCATTACGCTACGACGATATGGTTTTTGATTATAACTGATTTTAACCTGATATACCGCACATTCAAGCCCAAAGACTTTTGAGGCATATGACAAAGCGGTACCCCACTGTCCGGCACCAGTCTCTGTTGTTATATTTGTAGCGCCCTCTTGTTTGCAGTAATACGCCTGTGGCAAAGCAGAATTCAATTTGTGCGAACCTACCGGACTTACACTCTCATTCTTGAAATATATGTGTGCAGGAGTTCCAAGAGCCTCTTCAAGACCATAGGCACGCACTAAGGGAGTTGAACGATAGTAACGATACATCTCTAGGACCGGTTCCGGAATATCTATCCAACGGTCGGTCGTATTCAGTTCCTGACGTGCAGCCTCGCGCGATATAAGTTTTGACAGTTCATCGACTGTTATTGGTTCTTTTGTCTTTGCACTCAACATGGGTTGCGGTTTGTTTGGCATATCGGCCAATAGGTTATACCATTGCTTAGGCAACTCACTCTCGGACAGGAAATAGCGTTTCTGCTTCATAGCATTTATATTTTAAGATATTATTATCAAAAAAGGGATTGCCTCGTGAGACAATCCCTGTACATATTATTATTGAACACACACAGAACAACGGCTCACGAACTTAATTCTGAGCATCGCCACCACAAGTTATTCAATAAATTATTCATTCTCTCTCGCTTTTTTAAAGAAAACCGGCTTTCATACCACTCTTTACGGTTGCAAAGATAGGCACATATTCAAATTATGCAAATAAAACAGTGATAAATTTGTCTTTTTATTCGAAATAGAACGATAAAACTATCATTTTGGCAACAGCCTTATCAACCGACCGGGTGAATTTCAAGTAATTTTCATCGAGCAAATCGTTACGGTTCTTTTCGAGCACATCGAGGATACTGAAACAAAATTTAAGTTCCGGATTAAGTTTAAAGAATGGAAGATAGAAGTCGCATCCCAAACCAACCTCAAACATACAATCGAATTTTTTAACCAATAGTTGTTTCTGTTTTTTTACCGTCAAGTCAATCATAGGATTTATTCCGGTAATAACGTACGGTCGATAGTTATTGAAACGTTCTGCTGTAATTTTAGCCTCTAACGGCAAGGAGAGATATGTTGATTTTATCTGTTGTCGTTCAGTATTACCACTTTTGAGTTCACGAAAAAGCACCTTTTTATCGCCAAAAAGCAAAGAAGGTACGGCACGTACCGACAAATAACTGTTTATACGCAAGTCGGCAAGAACACCTACACTAAAACCCGGACTATAAGCATTTACATCGGCATACCACTGTTCACCATTTTCGGTAACAAATCCATTATTTGCTATTTCAAGGTCCTGCATATGTATACCTACAAAAAAACCATAATGCAACCTACGGTAGTCGATATAAGGTTTATTCTGCAGTTTACGTTCTTGTGCCACGAGTGTTATATATGGGCAAAGAAGTAGCAATATATACAAAATTCTTCTCATCGAATATAATAACGCAAATACTGTTTAGTTATTGTCAAACAGTACAAAAAACCACTAACTACCGTTTCTTATTTTTGAATTCTTCTATAGCACGTGTGGTATCTACTCTTTTGCCATCTTTGAATGCAACAATAAATGCCTCTTTGAATTTGGATTGTATCTCTTTCCGTTTTTTTACAATATGATTGTAGTCGATACTCTCTCCATAAGTATATTTATAGACCCCGTTTTCTATGTAGTAATTGGCTTTTACCCCTTTCAAACGTGTATCGTTTGCTCTTAGTTTCTTAGATGACGTAAGAATTTGCACTTTAAAAACCGGCTTTTCGTTTTTGCTCTTCTTTTCACTCTTTGTTATACCACTGTCGGCTTTGGTACCTACACCCTCCTCTATCGCTGCAGACTGTGCCGACAATTTC
>CAZEKX010000044.1:0-16074 GCA_964512955.1 uncultured Bacteroidaceae bacterium | reverse complement strand
GGGCCTAATTTATTTAATGTTTAACTCGTCCCTAATTTTTATGGGACACTAATGAGTGTAAAAATATTATTTCTGCGACCTTGTAGCGCTGTCGATGCATTACTTTTGTCGAAAAAAAGATCATGTGGAACAATGACGAAAAAGGACAAAGTGGTCCCGATATTTTTGAGATTGCAACAGCGTATGAGAATGGTAATGGTGGAATAATCAGACCTCGGACAAATGTTGTAGTAAACACAAACAGATTGTGGTACGGAAAAGACTGTACTGTCAGTGCTTTTCTTGCTACTGCTTACGATGAATATGGGCATAAAGTTGATTTTATGAAAGGCTACTTTTTAGAGCCGGAAGTAAATTATGATAGCGCAAAAGTTGCCGGTAGTGATAAAGCAATTATGTATGGCACATACAATGTTGTACCGAAAAAAGAACTTGAAGAAAGAATTAATAGTACAAGACGCAAGAACGGGGAAAAAGATGTTAATTTGAGTTATGAATGGTATATAGATAATGTACCCGGACGTAGTGGTATTGCGATACATAGTGGTGTGAACGGAGAACACACATTGGGTTGTTTGTTGCCGGGTGACACTCTTGAATACAATGATAAATATGGTTATATAATAAAAAATTCTAGAACAACAAAGGATAAACTTTTTAAGTTTTTCAACAATTACGGTAAAAAAGGAATTAAGATAAATATCGGTTTTTAATGTCTCGGCAATGAATAGATTATTTGTCAATACAATTTTGTTTGTAACTTGCCTCTTTGTTTCTTTTTCGTGTGCAGAAAATAAAAGCACAGACAAAGAGTCCGCTATTGCAATAGAGCCTACCACGCTGTATGGGTGCATTTTTTTAAAAGGTAAAATATCTGCTATAACCGATAGCGATGGACACGGGAGTGATTCCACTTTGTTTGTGTACAACAAAAATAAACATCTTGTGAAGGCAATCTTTTTCACCGATGGCAAAGAGGATGGTTGTTGTGAATACCACTATAATGGCTCACACAGAGTTGATCTGCATTATTACAACAACAACCACAAAGAGACATCGTACACAATTGTAGAGTTCGATGATAGAAAGAATATCACTTTACGCAGAAATTATGAATACATATACCCCGATACAACAAAAATGGCATTAGTGTATATGAAGCACAATTCGTACAACAAGGAAAATCGCCTTGATGTTGCCTTCGAATATTATAGTGACGGAATTCCTCCATACAAATATCGCTATAGTTACAATGGTGATGGCACTGAGGTAGAAGAATGCTCTTTGGCCGTGACAGGTGACATTTATACCATTACTAAAAGAAAGAGGGACAAGCAAGGCAACATTGTCGAGGAATGTGAAAATATGCCCGCAGATACCTCCGACTGGAGTAATATCAAAACAGAATATAAATACGACAATAAAGGCAATTGGGTAGAGCGAAAAACTATTGACTTGGATTCCATAGGTCATCGTAATGACTACTCGGTAAGAAAGATTTATTATTTGGATGAATAAAATGTTCCTATGCAAAATGAGAACTTATATTCTTTTAATCAGTTGTTTATATTATAGACAAGGATAGAAAAGTACATTTTATACAGTGAGTGGTATTTTGTCGACAATAGCAAACAATGATGAAGAAAAATTCCGTATCTTCACATCAAAGGTTGTATCAAACTGCAAATCCATAGATGTAAAAAATCTTTTTTCTCAAATATTATTTATTTCTTCGATGAGGAGTATTAAGAATTTTATATTAGATTAAATATCAGCGGTACAAACAAATTTGTTTGTACCGCCCTTTGAAATGTTAAAATACATCAAAAAGGAATGAAGATTTAAAAAAACATATTGACAAACGCTATTATTAATTATATTTTTGAATTTAAATATACTAAAGTGTCAATTTTACAACAATGCCGAACAAATAATACTATAATATTGCATTACTATTAACCATAAAATGTAATTTATAATGGACAATTATTTTAAAAGAGTAAGTATTTTTGACATTGCAACAGCATATGAGGATGGAAAGAATGGTGAAATCAACCAAAAACAAAAAACAAACGTTGTAATTAACACAAACAGATTGTGGTACGGAAAAGACAGTACTGTCAGCGCATTCCTTGCAACGGCATATGACGAACAAGGCAACACTATAAATTCAATGAGAGGGTACTTCCTTGAACCTGGCACAGATTATGATAGGGCAAAGAGAGAAGGTTGTGACACAGCCATAATGAGTGGAGAATACGATGTGGTACCACAAAACGAGATAAAAAAAAAGAATAGCAACAAGGAATGGAATAAAAATAAACGTTGGCCCCGATTTAAGAAATTGGTATAAATAGCAATATTATGAGACGTATTACCTTTACAATGCTGTTGCTGACAGCGTTATTTACCGTAAAAGCCCAGTACTTTCCCATTGACACAGCAAAACTGAACAATGCATATAGGGAAATAATAAGCGGAGAACACAATGCTAATACAGAAATAGAGTTTTTAGAAGCCTACCCGACTACTTGGTTGGAGTTCTATATGACATACAGTTATATAGATAACAAAGAATATGACATCAAAATGAGCCAGTTGTGTACTGAACATACCTCTACTTTGTTTGGCCTGTCCCATATAAATGACACCATTAAATGCAAGAAAATAGTAGACCTCACGATTGGTATGAAAGAATGTGGTGAGTGTACTGGAGTTTATCAAGATTATTTGGTTGGTTACATTTTAAGTAACGAAGAACTAGTACTTGATTACCTCTCAAAATTAAAGAAAGGGCATCAAATGGAGTTTTGGCAATTTTGCTGGTCCACTGTTACTGAATGCAATAGAATTCATGATTTCAAGGAACTATACCGCCTAAACAAACAGAAATATCCTGAACAAATGGAAATATCATATACTGCATTCAAATATTTCTATAATGGAATAAACTACCACACACTGTTACCCCACAAAGAAGAGTAATACAAACATAGTTCATTGATAAAAGCAGCAGATGAAGGGATTTTACAAATTGGGTTTTAAAGTAACTATTGTCATATTTGTAGTTGCAATCTCACTTGCAAGTTGTACAAAAAAGATGAGAGAGGACTTGTGTTTTGTGTTGAATGCATTTGGAATGCTTTACACTCCAGAAACAAACATTGAATTAAATTTTGATAAGCAGGTTATAGGAAAACCTTTCTCTTTTGCGGACTATTGTGAGGAAAAATATGATAGTATCTTGTTACTATCTCCTTACGTCGATATAGAGAGTGAGGATTTTGTCAATCTTAAGATGTCAGAAAATTTAAGAATATCGTGTAAAAGTAATACTAATTTTGACACTTTCTCTACACTTTTATTTGTCAGTGATGGAATTGTAAAAGCATATTCTGAAGTTATAATAATTGATGCAGATTTTGTAAAAATTGCAAATGATTATCCGCAGTTTTTCTCATTTGAACAAGAATTTATAATGGACAAGGACAGAAACGTGCATTTGAATAATGAATAGTGTTTGGTTGTCTTTTATGGTCAAATATGCATCTCTCAAATACACTGGATAACAATATTGTCATTGTAAACAAACAGATAAAGGAATAATTATCTTCTTCAACGAAGAGGAGTATTAAAAACAAAATAATATTAGGATTCACTTCTGAATAGTATTCTACTACATTTTAGTACAAAATAAACTAATTTAGTTAACTTTGCAATCTGTAATTACAAACGAAACACATCGTTTATTACCGATTATTTTTACTAGTTATTTAGAAACCTTAAAGATGGGTAGAAAGAAATTTTCACAACGAGAGATTGAGATTATAGGAAAATTACTGCGTCGTAAAGCCGCCGGCAACCGTTCGCAACAGAAAATGGTACGACACACATTGCGTACCGTTTTTGAATTTAATATTTCCGATTTTAACATACAGGGGAAGGCCTTTGGATACGAAGATCTACAGGAGTGTATACGTCGTGGTCGCATTCAGATTCTTGACGATGCCACCATAGAGACCATGAAACAACGTCATGCCGAAAAAAGAATGCACGACGAGGCTTTGCAACAAGCCGAAGCGGTAGCAAATGGTGAGATGGTCGATTGGCAAGAGGTCCTAAAACAGTGGAACGAATACTATGGCGAGAGCCCGGAAACAGACAATGCTTAACCCGCCGATAGATTCACTTACAATATATTTCCTTATGGCTTAATTAAACCTTAAGGAATATATTTTTTCTATAAAGAAGATATAGGAACAACCAGCAGAGTGTTATATATCCTACCCAAAAAGCAACAGAATGCCAATCGTGAGGAAAAAGACCTATAACGCCTCCAAAAATAGAATTGGTTATTTTCGAAAAATCGATAAACTGTTGTGCCAAGTATATTGTGATGGAGTTTAAACCAATTACGCGAAAAAAGAGAGTCCATTTACGCCACCCAAGCACATCGACAACAAAATAGAAGAGGGCGAACAACCCCATAGACAAACCACCTGCAAAACAGACAAATGAACTTGTCCACAGATTCTTATTTATAGGAAAAGCCATATTCCATAAAAGACCTATTGCCACAAGTAATACTGCCACAAAGAATAACAACAGGCTTTTAGCGTATCCATTCATTCCACGCCTATCACAAACAAAACTACCGGTAAACATTCCCAGCAGTGCAGTAACCACAGCAGGAATGGTGGATAACACTCCTTCAGGGTCGTGAACAGTCAAGTGCAAACGTCCTGGCAGAATCATACGGTCGACATATCCCACAATACTTCCCTCCATGGAATATCCCGAAGAGGAGAGCGCATCGGGAGAGGTTACTAAAGCGAGTAACGCCCAGTAACCAAGTAAGAACAATAAAGAGATTATTCCGCACCATTTACGTCCTACCCACACATAGAGTAATGCAGCAAACATCCATGCAGAACCTATGCGTCCAAGCACACTTGCATAACGCATATTTTCGAAATCGAATTGTAACAATCCGTTATAAATCATACCCAAAAGAATAAGTATAACACCACGCTTTAGTATACGTAACGACACAGCCGTATTACTACTGCCACTTTTGTGCTGTTTCGAAAGAGAGAAAGGAAACGACACACCTGCTAAGAAAAGGAATAGAGGGAATATGAGGTCTTCGAACGAGAAACCATGCCACTCCACATGTAACATCTGTCCACCCCATGTTTCAAAAACAGTACCGGGCAACAATGCACCTAAACAGAGAAAGAGTGCATCACCTCCCATAATAAAAAACATATCGAAACCACGTAAAGTGTCAAGCGACATAAGACGTTTTTGTTTATCTTCTCTTTTATTCATCTCTTCAGAACTTATTTAAGAAACTGTTTAAATTTCTGCAAAAATATAAAATTCAAATAAGAGCAATAGAGGTTGAGGGGGATAAAGTTCAAACAACCTATGAAAACTGTTTCATCTTTCATCTTTTTATATAAAGGGTAAAACTTTTGACAATGGAGTAAGAAGATTCGAATATAATTTGTTATCTTCGCACGAATTTACACACTATGATTTACAAATACAAAAATAGAGATATATACGTTGATATAGCAGGCAATGGAGAGCCTGTGCTTCTGCTTCATGGTTGGGGATGCACGCATGAAATCTTTTCAGCCATTCAACAGGTGCTATCTACGAAATATAAAGTGTACAATTTCGATTTTCCTGGTTTTGGAGCATCGGAAGAGCCTATCGATATATGGGGTACAGAAGAGTACACACAGATGGTAGAAACATTTGTAAAGGATAACAATATTTCACGCCCTGCATTGGTTGGACACTCATTCGGTGGCAGAATAAGCATTATTTTTGCCTCGCGTAACGAGGTGAGTCGTGTAGTATTGGTAGATGCGGCTGGAATAAAACCCAAACGTCCATTCAAATACTATTTCAAAGTGTACTCCTTTAAAATGATGAAATGGTTATGTAACACATTTCTTCCTAAAGAGCAAGCACAAAAGATTATAGATAAAAAACGTAAGAGTGCCGGGTCGAGCGACTACAGCAATGCTTCGCCCACGATGCGCGCCATACTTTCCAAGGTGGTAAACGAAGATTTAACACATCTGTTACCCAAAATAGTTGCACCCACATTACTGTTTTGGGGCAATATGGATACAGCAACACCTCTTACCGATGCAAAGACTATGGAACGCCTTATTCCCGATGCAGGGTTAGTTGTAGCACATGGAACAGGGCATTTCTCGTTCCTCGAGAACTCCGGACTATTCACATCGGTAATGAAAAGTTTTTTTAAGATATAAAACATGTCGATAATGGTAATTAATACGATAATAAACTGGGTTATTGGTTTTGTACTGTTTGTCGTAGCAACAAAATACGACATTCACATGTTTCAATTGAACTCATACAGGTATAGCCGATATTTTCGTTGGTTCTTCCCTGCCAATATTCACACACATCGCAAATGGGTTCTGCTACTGATATTCATTTGCATGCTTATACCACACATAACCTCCACCGCAATTGCAGGAGTTTTAGCATTGTGGTACATAACAGCAGAAGTGAAAGAGAAATATAAGACCCCTCTTGTGTTCACAAATCGTGTAAAACGTCTCTTCACGACATGTATACTTCTGTTTATTGCCATTATTGCATGTTCGGCACTGTTTACACCCGAACATTTAACTATCGCTGTGGGAGTTTCGGTTGTTTTGTCCAACATTGTTATGCTATTGGCAAACACCATAAACACCCCGATAGAGAAGGCTATCAACCGTAGTTATTACAACGATGCAAAAAGAATCATACGTTCACATAAAGAGTTGATTATTATTGGTGTTACAGGCAGTTTTGGAAAAACAAGTACAAAGAACTACCTTGCAAGCATACTTGCCGAAAAATATAATGTACTTGTTACACCTGGCAACTTCAATACACTATTGGGTGTAGTGCGCACCATACGCGAACATCTACGACCATATCACCAAGTATTCATAGTGGAGATGGGGGCAAAACAGGTGGGCGACATACAAGAGATTTGCGACCTGGTGCAACCATCTATAGGCATTGTTACTGCGGTAGGTGAAATGCACTTGGAGACATTCAAATGTGTGGAGAACATTCAAAAGACAAAATTTGAACTTATAAACTCCCTAAAGGAGAATGGATTAGGTATTATAAACATGGACTCTCAACCGGTACGTGAGTATAACGGAATAACAAGCAGTTGTAAATTATTAACATACGCCATTGAACAGGATGCAACGCTAAAGGCAAATAACGTAGAGTACAATGCCAACGGAATATCATTTATAGTTGATGACGAACACTACACAAGCCGTTTGTTAGGAGCCGGCAACCTGTTGAACATGCTTGCAGCCATTGCAGTTGCAAAACATTTGGAAGTTCCTGTTTCCAAACAAAAGAATGCGATAGCACGTTTGCAACCGGTTGAGCATCGTTTGTCGATGCGTCGTACAAACGGTATTACAGTCTTAGACGACGCATATAATTCCAACCCACAAGGAGCAAAAATGGCACTGGAGGTGTTGCGTAACTTTGCTGTAAACGAAAATAACAAACGAATAATTATTACACCCGGATTTGTGGAGATGGGCAATCGACAATACGAAGCAAACAAAGAATTAGGAAAAGGAATTGCAACAAGTTGCGACTATGCAATAGTTGTAAATGCCACAAACCGCGAGGCAATAAGTAACGGAATTCAGGAGCAGGGCTTTGCCAAAGACAAACTATTCCTTGCAGACTCACTCAACGAAGCACATGCACACCTTGCAACAATATTAAAAGCGGGCGATGTGGTTCTTTACGAGAACGACCTGCCCGACAACTTCAAATAGAGAATAATTAAAACAAAATATAAACAAGACAATGAAAATTAATGTAGGTGTCGTTTTCGGCGGCAGATCTGTAGAAAACGAGATTTCGGTAATTACAGCAAATCAGGCAATGCAGGCAATGGATAGAGAAAAATACTCCATAACGCCTATTTATATAACCAAAACAGGAAAATGGTATAGTGGAGATGCACTCCTGAATGTCAACAACTATCGCGATACAAAGAAACTACTCTCCATGTGCGAAGAGGTGTACATGCGTCCCATATACGGTGATACAAACTTATACCGCACCAATAAGGGGATATTCAAAAAAGAGGTATTCGCCAAACTCGATGTTATACTGCCGGCACTGCATGGAACGAATTGCGAGGATGGAACATTCCAAGGCATAATGGAGTTCTGTGGTATACCCTACACCGGTTGCAATACACTTGCATCGGCAAATGGTATGGACAAGATAACCATGAAGATGATACTCAAAGAGTGCGGAATACCCGTAGTGGATTACCGCTGGTTCAGCGACAAAGAGTGGGACGACAAGAAAGAGAACACCATTGCCACGGTTGAGGAGTTGGGATATCCTGTGATTGTTAAACCGGCAAACAGCGGTTCCAGTGTCGGAATACGTGCCGCACACAACCGCGAAGAGTTATTAGATGCCGTAGATTATGCCATTTCATTTACAAGCCGTATTATCGTAGAGAAATATGTACAAAAACTGAAGGAGGTTAACTGCGCTGTTTTGGGAAACTATTACGAGTGTCAAGCATCGGTTTGCGAAGTTCCCGTACGTAGTGGAGAAATTTTGTCGTATCAGGATAAATACATGAGCGGTGGTGGCAAGCAGTCGCAAGGCATGCGTTCAACAGTACGTGAGATACCGGCAAACCTACCTGAGGCATCTACAGAGTTTATTCAACAAGCGGCATGCGACACATTCCGCGCTCTCGACTGCGATGGGGTTGCACGTATCGATTTTATAATAGACGAGGCAAGCGACGAAATTTTTGTAAATGAGATTAATACTATTCCCGGCTCATTATCGTTCTATCTGTGGGAGTATAGCGGAATAAATTTCAGCCAACTGATAGATAAACTCATTGATATTGCATTCCGTCGTAAACAGGATGCCGGATTCAAGGCAGTAAACTACGGAGAGAACATTTTTGCCACAAAATCACAGGGTGGAGCCAAAATGGGCGGTAAAATGGGTGGAAAATTCGGTAAATAATATTTTTTTACTATTTTCGCAGAAATAAAGATATTAACTTAAACCAAACATAATTATGTCAAACAACTTTTTGAGACACGGCTTGATACTGACACTCATTGCAGTATTATTTGCTACGACAGGCTTTGCACAAGAGACATTTGTGAAAGGCAAGTTATATCACATCTATTCAGCAGGCAAGACAAAGAATGTTGTCTATGAAATGAAGGACAATGCTGTTGGATTAACAGACTTTGAGAAAGGTAATGCCGCACAGTTCTGGAAAATTTCGGAGTTGTCTGGTAGTTGGCGTATAATAAACCCTGTAACCAACCACGCATTGCGTGTAAATGGCAATAAGGTGGAAGTTGGTGAGAACAACGGTTCCGATGAGGCACAATTATGGAAATTCGAGGATGGACTTCTCATTCCCTCGAACAGTCCTCATGTTGCAGCAGCAAAATCGAAAGATGGTCTTGTACTCATTAAGAAAGAGACAGCACTTACTCATAAAACCGCGAAATTCCGCATAGAAGAGTCGCTGTACGCAGGATTCGACGACGATCTCACATACCACATACGTTCAGTTTCGTTCCCCGAAACAGTTTTGGGAAACAACGATTCGGGTGAGAACAATGCACGTATCGTTGGCGAGGTTGTAAATGCCGACAACCGCGGACAATATTGGAGCATAAAGACCATAGACCTGCACACATTCGCAGTGGAAAATGCTTTCTACGGACAGAATTTTGATGATGGTGGTGAAAACTCAAGCATCGACTATTTGTTGCAATGGCCCGCAGTTGCAGGTATTTGGAACAATGCAAAATTCCGCTTCGAGCCTGTAGAAGGCAAAAACGGTGCATACATTATTGTATCGGCAGGAAAAGATGGTACCATGTACACCTTGAATGAGGGACGTATGATGCGTGTAGAGAAGAACCCCGCAGACAGTTGCGCATGGTTCACATTCGAGCAGGTAGAAAAGCCCAAGATTGCATCGCCCAAATGGGAGGATGAAACAGTCTTTGCCGAGAACAAGGAGCGTGGAGTTGCAACATATATGCCTTACAACAATCAGGCAGAGATGCTTGCCGACGCAGCATACTACGCAACACCTTGGACCGAGCCGGTGAACAGCCGCTACCAGAGCCTCAACGGCACATGGAAATTCAACCTTGTAAGTGAGCCTTCACAACGTCCTTTGGATTTCTTTGAAGAGGGTTACGATGTTAGTTCATGGGACAACCTTCCTGTTCCCTCGAACTGGGAGATGCATGGATACGACAAACCCATTTATAACAATGTAGAGTATCCACATGCTAATACACCTCCATTTATCAATGCACGCCCCGGTTTTAACGATGGTGGTAAAAACTATGGTATAAACCCCGTAGGTTCGTATGTACGTACATTCGAGATTCCCGAGAACTGGAACGGTCGACGCACATTCATACATTTTGGCGGTATCTATTCTGCTGCATTTGTTTGGCTAAACGGAGAGTACATAGGTTATACCCAAGGTTCAAATAATGTTGCAGAGTTCGATATAACCAAACAATTGAAGAGAGGCGAGAACAAACTTGCAGTACAGGTGTTCCGTTGGTGCGACGGTTCATATCTGGAGTGTCAAGATATGTTCCGCATGAGCGGTATATTCCGCGATGTATATCTTTACAACGTACCTATGGCATCGGTTCGCGATCATTACATCACAAGTAAACTTACCAACAACCGTTTTACAGCCGAGGTAAATGTTAATTTTGAACTCGACAACCGCGACTTCATTGCCGGTAAAAAGACTATTAAAGCAGCAATATACGATACTGCCGATAAATTTATTGCAGCCGACTCTGTTGTAATGAACACAGCGGTAAAAATTGCGGCTCTCAACGGCGACTTAAAGTTTACTATCGATGATATTAAATTGTGGAGTGCAGAGAAACCAAACCTTTACACTGTACGCATAACACAGTTCGATGAGAATGGCAACGAAGAGATGGCATTCTCCACAAAATATGGTTTCCGCGATATTGAGATAAAGAACTCACTTGTATATATAAATGGAGAGAGAGTGTTCTTTAAAGGTGTAAACCGCCACGACACACACCCCGTATTGGGTCGTGCCGTTACAACGGAATCGATGTTACAGGATGTATTCCTGATGAAACAGAACAACATAAACACAATACGTACAAGCCACTACCCCAATGCGGCAAAGATGTATGCAATGTTCGATTATTATGGTCTCTATTGTTGTGACGAGGCCGACCTTGAAGACCATGCAAACCAAACGATTTCGGACCGTCCGTCGTGGATTCCTTCGTTTGTAGATCGTATAAACCGTATGGTACTTCGCGACCGCAACCATGCAAGTGTGGTTATGTGGAGTTTAGGAAACGAGGCTGGTAACGGCGAAAACTTTGGTCCTTGCTACGACGAGGCTAAACGTCTCGACAACCGCCCCGTACACTATGAGGGAACACGCTCCAACGGTGATTACGGTGGTGGACGTTTCAGCGATTTCTACTCAAAGATGTACCCAGGACAGGCATGGATGTTAAAGAACACCAACGACCTCGACAAGCCTATGTTCATTTGTGAATATGCTCATTCAATGGGTAATGCCATAGGTAACCTTAAGGAGTATTGGCAAAAGATTGAAGCATCAAACTCATGTATAGGAGGTTGTATTTGGGATTGGGTAGACCAAGCAATATACGACCCACAAGAGATGAAACAGGGTATATACAACCTACATACCGGTTATGACTATCCCGGTCCTCACCAAGGGAACTTCTGCTCCAACGGAGTTGTTTCTCCTTTACGTCAAGAGGGTGGCAAACTAAAAGAAGTAAAAGCAGCACATCAGTTTGTAGATTTTACAATGCACAAAGTTACAGAGGAGTTCGGTATTGTAACCATCGACCTGAAGAACAAATACAATTTTACCAACCTCAACGAGTTCGATGTTGTATACGACATTGTAAAGAATGGTAATATCGTATATACAGGACGCACTCAGGCTCCCATGGCTGCAAGCGGCGAGAATGCTAAAGTATACCTCACTGTTAAGAAAGCAAATATTAAGAAAGCAAGAAAGAGTGGCGACGAACTGCTTATAACAGTACGTCTGCAACACCGTAAAGCGCAGTTATACGCTCCAGCCGGACACGAAGTTGCTATGCAACAGTTCACACTTGCCGAACGTGCCTCTTTAGCAACACTTAGATCGAAAGGTGATGCATTGGCTGCAACATCTTCACTACACGAAACAATTATCGGAAATGATAAAGTTTCATTGACTTTCGACACCGAAACTGCACAACTCACAGCACTTGCATTCAATGGCAAGAACATTATCACCGATGGTCAAGGTTTCATATACAGCAACCACCGTTGGATTGAAAATGACAGACAAGGTTACGATTACCAATACGAACGCAACAACCCGGACAAGAAATATAGCCAAACCGCCGATGGACTTGAGGATAAAGGCAAAATAGAGGTTGCCGAAGAGAACGGTAATACAGTTGTTAAGACTACACGTAATGGTTCACTCTGCGACACAGGAATAAAATACATAATATATCCCCAAGGTATAGTGGATGTAGAGGCGACATTTATTCCAAAGAGTGGAGAATTACGTCGTGCCGGTCTTATCTGCGGTATCGATTCAACATTAAGTAATATTAATTACTACGCTTATGGACCTTGGGAAAATACAGTAGACCGCAAGGATGGAGTTGTTGTAGGACGTTACAATACAACAGTTGAAACAATGGCCGACCCATACGTTAAGCCTCAAAGCAGTGGTAGCCGTGAAGGATTACGCGAAGTTACATTTACAAACAAACTTGGCGAGGGTGTAAAAGTTGAGACTGAAGGCAACGTAAGTTTCTCGGCACTACCCTACACCGACGAAGACCTTATGAGAAGCGGACACTATTGGGAAATGACCAAACGTCCATACACCGTTGTTCACTTCGACGCTGGGATGCGCGGTATTGGTAATGCATCGTGTGGCCACGATGTAGGCACACTGCCCGAATATTGCGTTCCTAACAAGAAGATGACATATAAACTACGTCTATCACCTGTAAAATAACATACACAAAAGAGCATGATAACATTTTTGATATGCCTTGCAGCACTTATAACGGCATACTTCACATACGGAAGGTTTCTTGAGAAGACATGCGATATTGATGCAAGAAACCCTGTACCATCGCAAACGCTGTACGACGGAGTGGATTATATTCCCATGCCCCGATGGAAAATATTCCTTATTCAGTTACTGAATATTGCCGGATTAGGTCCCATATTCGGAGCATTGTTAGGTGCAGCATACGGCCCTGTAGCCTTTCTATGGATAACGTTGGGAGGTATATTCATGGGAGCGATGCACGACTTCGTAGCAGGAGTGATATCCTTGAAGAACAACGGACTAAGCCTGCCCGAGATTATAGGTAAATATATGGGTAACATAACAAAAATGTTCATGCGAATTGCATCGGTGTTACTGATGGTTCTTGTTGGAGCAGTATTCATTTCGCAACCGGCAGAACTCATTGCATCGAATGTAAGCATACCCGGTTTAGAATTTATTGCCTTCGACAGCATATCGTGGGAACTGTTTGCCATACTAATGATAATACTTGTGTATTACATTTTGGCAACAGTACTCCCCATCGATAAGATAATTGGACGTTTCTACCCCATATTCGGTATTGCACTGTTCATCATGGCAGTAAGTATTCTGTTCGTGTTGCTGTTCCAGAGCGACCGTTACGTTATACCCGAACTGACATCGTTACATAACCAGATAGCCGATGCAGAACACAACCCGATAATACCCATGCTGTTTACCACCATAGCATGTGGAGCCATTTCGGGTTTCCATGCAACACAATCGCCCATGATGGCACGTTGCATGACATCGGAAAAACAGAGCCGTAGCATATTCTATGGTGCAATGATAGCAGAAAGTATAATTGCACTTATATGGGCTGCCATAGCCATGGCATTCTGGGGAGGCGTCGAAGGGCTGAACAATGCTATAGCCGAATATAACGGCAGTGCGGCACGCCTTGTAAGTATTATATCGGAGACAACACTTGGCAGTACAATAGCGTTATTTGTAATAGCAGGTATCGTGGCATGTGCCATAACATCGGGCGACACTGCATTCCGTAGCGCACGACTGATTGTAGCCGACATGTTCGGGATATCGCAACGCAGCACCATGAAACGTATTTTGGTTTCGGTACCCCTGTTTGCCTTGGGACTGATTATAATATTTGCATTACCGTTCCAGACAATTTGGAGTTACTTTGCATGGTGTAACCAGACATTGGCGGCAATAACATTGTGGTGTATAACAATATACCTCATGGGCAAGAAAAAACCTGTTGCAATAGGTCTTATTCCAGCCATTATCATGACCTACGTTTGTGCAACATACGTATTCATTGCCCCAATGATGTTCGGCATGGAGAACCACACAGTAGCATACATACTTGGTGGTATTGCCACAATAGCAATATGCAGCATTGTATATTTTAAGTACGTTCACAAAAACAGAAAATAATGAGCAACCACACCCCACGCCCCAATGGGACAAGCAATGTCCTGCAACTACGATGTGAGCCATTGGAAATGGTTCGCATAGGATTCGTGGGGCTTGGCGTGAGGGCTAAACGTGCCATAGAACGTATGTTGCATATTGAAGGTGCTAAGGTAGTGGCTATATGCGACCTTGTAAAAGAGAATGTAGACGAGACACAACAAATTATTACACGCAACGGAGGGACAGAAGCAGAACAGTTCTGCCACAAAGAGGGTTGGAGAGATATATGTACCCACCCACAAGTAGATTTAGTGTATATATGTACCGACTGGGCGAGCCATGCCGAAATAGCCATATACGCCATGAACAATGGCAAGCATGCAGCAGTAGAGGTTCCCATAGCGACAACCATAGAAGATTGTTGGCGTTTGGTGGACACAGCCGAGAGGCAACGTCGGCACTGTATAATGCTGGAGAACTGTTGCTACGACGAGTTTGAACTGACACTGTTGCAAATGGTTCGTCAAGGCAGACTAGGCGAGATTATACATGCCGAAGGCTCCTACCTCCACGACCTGCGGGAACGTATAGCATCGAACGACGAAGGTGGTAGAAAATGGGCTAACTGGCAAGTAGAATTCATGAAGAAACACAACGGCAATCCCTACCCCACACATGGATTGGGCCCCATAGCACTTGCCATGAATATACACCGAGGCGACAGAATGAAAAGCGTTGTTTCGGTATCATCGAAGAGACTGGTTGCAGGAGAATACGAACAGGCCCTTGTAGGCAACATGAACAGTTCTATAATAAAAACAGAGAAAGGACATACTATTCTGGTGCAACACTGCATATCCCTTCCCCACCCCTACAGCCGTTCATTCCTGCTAAGCGGAACAAAAGGTTTTGCACAGAAATATCCAATACCGCAATTGGCATTCGACCCCGAGGGAGAGAGAGCAATCACCGGAGAGGAGTGTAGCCACCTTCTTAAACAATACGCACACCCATTTGTAGAGCAATTTAAACCCAAAGGAGAGAAACTATGTGGCCGCCGTTGGATAGACTATGCCATGGACAGCAGACTTATACATTGTCTGCGTAATGGGTTGCCACTGGACATGGATGTGTACGATGCCGTAGAGTGGAGTTGTTTGGTTGAACTGAGTGAACGTTCTGCCACAAATGGAGGAACACCTATAGAGATTCCCGATTTCACTCGTGGAGATTGGAATGCTCTAAACTGTGTAAATTTTGCATAAAATCCCAAAACCCTTATTTTCGCTTATATAATTCTTTCTGCGACCACCTCTATAATAGTAAAGTCGAGAAGTAAGGGAAATCATAATCAAATATTCAAGACATATTACAGTGTAAAGGAATTTTATACACTACAAAAAGAAAAAATATTTACAATATCTCTTGGTAAGAGATAGTAA
>CAZEKX010000043.1:0-16711 GCA_964512955.1 uncultured Bacteroidaceae bacterium | reverse complement strand
AAAAACTGAATATTAACCCTTCTTAGAGTAAACCTTTTTTAGGACGATACATATTAACTTATAAATCCGACTCACGAAAAGATAATTTTTTAAAATAATTATCTGTTTTGTGAGTCGGATTTCTTATCTTCGCACTCGAAAATAGACATCTTTATGGAATTAAGACAACTGAAATATTTTGTTAAAAGTGCAGAATACTTGAATTTTTCCGAGGCGGCAAAACATCTATATATAACACAGAGTACCTTGTCGCAACAGATAAAACAACTTGAATTTGAGTTGGGGTTTGCTCTTTTTCTCAGAAACAGTCGTCATATTGTACTTACCGAGGCAGGTGAAGAATTCCTGCCGTTTGCCATAAAGACAATACAAGATACCGAAGATGGCGTACAGCGTCTTTACGACCTTCAGCATGTAAAAACCGGAACTCTGCGAGTTGGTGTAACATATAGTCTTAACACTGTGCTTACCGAGGGAGTTTTAGAGTTCATGAAATTATATCCCGGAATAAAATTGGAGATATATTACAAGACAGTAAATGAATTATTGGAATTACTACAACAGCGAAAACTCGATTTCATTCTCTCATACAAACCGATAAACGAGAACCCCGATATCGATTCTATGCCTTTATTCGAAAATGCGCTTGCAGTTGTTGTCAGCAAAGAGCATCCTCTGGCATCGTATAACAAACTTAAACTTTCCGATTTACAGTCTTATCAATTAATCCTACCATCCGAGGGATTGCAGGCACGTATGATGCTTGATAAACTAATGGAAAATAAAACGTTTACATTACAGTCTCATGTAGAGTTGAACGAAACAAATATATTGCTTCAACTCGTAGCATCGGGTGGTTATATAACTATACTCTCGACATCGGTCGTGTTCGGAAATTCACGTTTTAAATCTATTACACTCGATGAACCTGGAAATGTGATGGAGGCTTCGTTGTTACGTCTTAAAGGTTCCTATCACAAGGCATCGGCAAAAGAGTTTATCAAGATACTTCTGGATACCGATGCTGTTAAACGCAGACTCATAAATTGGTTCGATTAACTCAAAATTAATGAATATGATAGAAAAGTACAATGTAGTAAAACGTATCCCCAGTTTCGATACTGATATGTCGGCAACACTAAAACCGGCATCATTCCTCAACTATGCCCAAGAGGCAGCAAATGTTCATGCCGACTATATTGGTGTTGGTTATGACAATATGCACATTACACGTAAAGCATGGGTTCTTGCCAGAATGCATGTTCAGTTTCATAAATTACCAAGATGGAGAGAACATATAAATGTACAGTCGTGGCACAAGGGTTCAAGCGGTTTTCAGTTTCTTCGTGATTTCGTTGTGTACGATGCCGAAGGAAAAGAGAAACTAATATCGGCAACAACATCATGGTTGGTGATAGATATCGATACACGTCGTTTGTCTAAGTATCCCGAACTGGCAAATGATGAAAGTAAGTCGATTAACGAGCATGTAATTGAGGAACCAGCTCCCAAAATATCAATACCGAAGGAACTTGAGTCTGTACATGTAATGTCGCATGCAGTATGCTATTCCGACTTAGATATGAACGGTCATGTAAACAATGTGAAATATACCGAATGGTCTATGAATGTCATTGAGTTAGAGGTTGCAAACAATAAACCGTTAAAAGAACTTGTTATAAACTTTAACAATGAAATAAAGGCCGGTGATATTGTAGAAATTTATCGTTATAGTGAAAATACTGAAGATGGAACTTTAATTTATTATATAGAAGGTAAAGTAAATGAAAAGTCCTCTTTTGTAGAGAAATTGATTTTTTAATTAACTCAAAAAACAGACAATTCAAAAGGTTGTCTGCTTTTTTACAATGTTATTTTTTAGAACGATAAATATAATTATTTGTATTTAAAATGTAAATTTTATATAAATAATTACACAAATGACTCTGTTTTGCGCAATTTGTAAACTCTCAATTACTATTTTTGCATAAACTTTGTCTATACCTATAATTATTTAATATAATGAGAAGTTTTATAAAGACTTTTGAAGAGAGTGTAAAACGTTGTTGGAACAATCCGGCAATAAACGATTATAAATGTACTGCAAGAACATATGCCGATTTGGCCAAGGAGATTGCAACTCTACACCTTGTATGGAAGGAGGCCGGTTTACAACCGGGTGATAAAATCTCACTCAATGCTCGAAGTAGTGCAAACTGGGCCACAACATTCATGGCGGTTGTTTCCGGTGGTTATGTATCGTGTCAATTATTCCATGGATTTACTGCACCGGATGCTCAAAAGTTTGCAAACCACTCAGAAAGCAAGATACTATATACAGAACCGGCTCTTTTTGCCGGAATGAACTTTGATGAAATGCCACAAGTTATTGCTGTAATAGATATGAAGAGTAGGGAATTGCTTGCTTCGCGTGGTAATTTCTCCGATATATATGCTAATCGTGAACAACTACTTGCAGAACATTATCCCAACGGTTTTTCGCCTGAAAATGTAGAATACGCAAATACCGGAATGGACGATTTATGTTGCTTGAATTATACATCAGGCTCAACAGGTGTTCCAAAAGGTGTAATGCTCTCGTTGGGTAATATAAGCAGTAATGTCAGCATATTACCAGAAAGCCTACCGTATTATTGTGGTGAAGCATATCTTAGTGTGTTGCCTTTTGCACATATATTTGGTATGACTTTTGATATGATTACAACTCTTTCGGTAGGTATGCACGTAACGGTATTAGGACGTCTTCCGGCACCGTCGATACTAAAAGATGCAATACAAGAAGTGCACCCTCGTATGCTCATTATGGTACCTCTTGTGTTGAGTAAAATGACCGACTTTATCATAGGAGAATTTGTACATAGCAAAACCGGTAAATCGCGTCTCTCCGACTACAAATCACATCCCGAATATTGTAGGGCTTTACGAACCATAATGATGTCCTATTTGGGAGGTAATTGCGAGGTTATTATGACCGGAGGTGCAGCAATCCCCGAACAACTCGAACAATTACTTGCGCTTAAGTTGGAATTACCACTTATTACAGGATATGGAATGACAGAATGTGCTCCATTAATAACATTAGGTTCCGTAGGAAAGTATAAACTAAAATCGTGCGGCGAGGTTGTTAAGCGTGTTGAAACACATATAGAGTCTCCCGATCCTCAAAATACTGTTGGTGAGTTGTGGGTTAAGGGTGCAAATACATTTTCGGGGTATTACAAGAATCCCGAGGCAGACAAACAGGTGTTTACAAAAGATGGGTGGTTCCGTACAGGAGACTTGGGAATTATAGATAAGGATAATACCTTGTTCCTTGTGGGACGCTGCAAGAGTATGCTTTTGGCAAGTAATGGCGAGAATGTGTACCCCGAGGAAATAGAGGTTAAACTTAATGCATTACCATACGTGGCAGAATCAATAATTGTACAACGTGGCGAGAAATTTGTTGCAATAATAGTTCCAAACGTAGAACAACTTGTTTCCGAACATGTTTCTTCGACAACGCTTGCCGATATAATGAATAGAAATTTAGAAGTACTGAATGCTTCAATACCTATTCATGCACAGGTTTCTGCTTACGAGTTAAGGGATGAATCTTTTGCTAAAACTCCCAAAGGCAGTATAAAACGTTTTATGTATTCATAAGAAGTCTATTGTAGCGTATGTTTAATAATATTAAATATATGCTACAATGGTAAATACATCTTATCTGTTTATTCCTCTTCGTTTGTTTTTTTGTATATTCGCGGTCGGAATTGAAAAGATTATGCGAATACTAAAATTTCTTTCTATAATTGCCATCGTTGTTCTCTTGTTCTCTTGCAAGAGTAGTTTCTATGCAATAGAACGCAACGATTATGCAAGTTCCGATACTGCTTTTTCTAATTATCTTCATGAACAAGGTATAGCAGTTACCAAAGGAAACAAAGTTGATATTCTCAATGGCGGGCATGCAAAGTTTGAGCGTATGTTCCGCGATATTCGTGCAGCAAAACATCATGTTCATCTCGAATATTTCAATTTTAGAAACGACTCAATAAATGAAGTTCTAATAACTCTCCTTGCCGAAAAAGCTGCCGAAGGAGTTGAGGTTCGTGCTATGTTCGATGCCTTTGGCAATATGTCAAACAATAGACCTTTAAAAAAGAGACATTTAAAAGAGATTCGTGAAAAAGGTATTGAAATAGTGAAGTTCGACCCTATAAAATTTCCATGGCTGAATCATGCATATCATAGAGACCATAGAAAAATAGTTGTTATTGATGGAAAAATAGGTTACACCGGAGGAATAAACGTTGCCGATTATTATCTTACAGGTCTTGAGGGTATAGGTGAATGGCGCGATATGCACGCACGCGTTGAAGGTGAGGTGGTAAATGAGTTGCAAAAGATATTTCTTGCCATGTGGAATCGTGAAACAGAACAGTCTATAGGCGGTGAGGAATATTACCCTGTTCATTCATTAAAAGGTGATGCCGATATTGCTGTTGTTGACAGGTGGCCTACACGCAATGGAGAACAGATGCGTTATGTATATGCAAATGCCATAAATGCTGCAAAAGACAGTGTACAACTAATAAGTCCATACTTTGTTCCTACCAAGCGAGTACGACGAGCAATAGAAAAGGCACTTAAAGATAGTGTAAAGGTTGAGATAATGGTATCCACTAAATCGGATATTCCGTTTACTCCCGATGCAACACATTATGTGGCATACAAACTTATGAAAAAGGGTGCCGATATTTATATGTACGACGGAGGATTCAATCACTCCAAAGTTATGACAGTCGATGGAAAATTGACAACCATTGGCTCAACCAATCTCAATAGTCGCAGTCTTTGTTACGATTACGAAAGCAATTTGTTTATTTTTGGCAAAGATGATGCCGACGAACTGTTGCAGTATTATAATGAGGACAAACGTGAATCGCATAAACTCACTCACGAAGAGTGGAAGAAACGTTCGTGGTGGAGAAAATTCTGTGGTTGGTTAGGAAATTTACTGACTCCTTTTATGTAAATGAGTGTATAAAAAAAATATCGGTAATCAAGGATTACCGATATTTTTTTATTTTAAAAGAAATTCTTACTTAAGAGCGAAGATTTCCTCCTCGTTTGCCATACCCGAGAATATTTTATCCTCGCGAAGAAGCCAACCAAGACCCAAGTAAAGTTCTTTATCTTTCAATTTTGTTGCTTTTTTGATCTCTTTGAGTGTAAGACCTTCTGTTTCATTGAGGGCATTCCAAATGCGACCTGCAAACTCGCCAGTTTGTTCTGTAATCATAATCATTTTTTTAAATTCAACACTTTATATTGTTTACAATACATTAGCAATATTCTTGCTTAATATCACTGTTTTAGACCTTCTAAAAACAGTTTCTTACACTGTTTTTCTAAAACGGTTGCAAAGGTACGACTTTTTTTTAATAAATCAATGAAAAGAGGTGAATTTCAACGTATTTTAATAAAAAAACACTATTTATTGCGATTTTTCAAATATTCTTCCCAAATTTTTGCGGCCTCTTCCACCATTTTAACACATGGACGTTTTTTGTAATATTCGGCTGTACGTTCTTCGGGGGTAGTGGAAATTGATCTGTTTTTTGTAAGTCCTAACAATTCACCACAAACAATAGAACCGTTACGTTTCTTAAACTCTTCGGCAAATTCCTGAACAAGTTTATAATTTGCCTCTTTCCCTTCTCTGTTTTCACCATCAGTGCATCCCGTCTCCAATCCTGCAAGAATGAACAGCCCGCATGCCGCTCCACATGTCTGTCTCATACGTCCTATTCCGCCACCGAAAGATGCAGACATCTTTAAGGCTTGCTCACGAGTAAATCCGTACATGTCGGCATATGCCGCCACTACCGACTGCGAGCAGTTATATCCCTCTTTAAACAGTGCTATTGCTGTTTCTACTCTGCTTTCCATAATTCTATTCTTTTATAAGTCCTCTTTCACGTAATAGTGCAGCCGGATTTGGGTCGGTTCCTCTGAATTTTCTGTATTCCTTCATAGGTTCTTTGCTACCACCCATCTGTAAAAGTTGTTTAAAACCACACGCCGTTTCTGCATCGAACAAGCCACGCTCCTCAAAGAGTTCAAACGCATCGCAGTCCAGGACTTCTGCCCACAAGTAGGCATAATATCCCACAGCATATTCACCACTGAAGATGTGCGCAAAATTAGTGCTGCAATAACGATACTCAATTTCGGAGATAAAGTTTAATGTTTTGCGTACATCGTCCTCAAAATCGTTGCAATCGAAATTGCTATAATCTTCTACAAGATGCATCTTAAGGTCAAGTATAGCCGCTGCAACAAGTTCGCTTGTCTCGAATCCGGAATTGAAGTGCGAACTGCGTTGCATCTTCTCTATAAGAGAATCGGGAATAACTTCACCTGTTTTGTAGTGTTTGGCATATGTACGCATAACCTCGGGAGCAACGGCCCATTTTTCGTTTATCTGTGAGAAAAGTTCAACAAAGTCGTGTTTTACATTTGTACCACTTACTGCGGGGTAGTGTGTCTGTGTGAGCATTCCATGTAATGCATGCCCAAACTCGTGGAACAAGGTACGAGTCTCGTCGATATTCAACAATGCGGGAGTATCACCCGAAGGAGCAGTGAAGTTGCACACATTCACAACCATTGGGCGTATATCTTTTCCACCTATATTAAGTTGGTTTACATAGTTTGTCATCCATGCCCCTTGACGTTTCGATGCTCTTGGAAAAAAATCTGCATAGAATATTGCCAAATGAGCATTGTCTCTATCGAGGACCTCGTATGTTTTTACTTCGGGGTGATATACCGGTATATCGTTGCGTTCTACGAATTTAACACCATAAAGTTTGTTTGCACAGTCAAATGCCCCGGCAAGCACATTTTCTAAAGCGAAGTATGGTTTTATATCGGCATCGTTTAATGCATACTTTGTTTTACGCAATTTCTCGGTATAATAGAACCAGTCCCATCCTTCTAATTTAAAATCGCCACCTTCTGTATCAATAATCTCTTGCAATGCTTTCGCCTCTTCTTTGGCACGTTCTATTGCAGGATTCCATATACTCATCAATAAGTCATAGGCAGCCTCGGGAGTCTTTGCCATCTTTTCATCGAGCATAAAGTGGGCAAATGTCTCAAAACCTAACAGTTCGGCTTTTTGTTTACGCAACTGTAATATGCGCTTAATAACCTCTTTATTATTATTTTTATTGTTATTGTTTCCACGTCCATAATATGCTTTGTATACCTTTTCACGTAGTTCACGGTTGTCGGCATATTGTAGAAATGGTATGCAACTTGGTTTGTCGAGTGTAAACAACCAACCTTCGTGATTCTCGGCTTTTGCTGCATCTTTTGCAGACTCCTGCACCTCCAAAGGCAGTCCGCTTAAATCTTTTTCATCTGTAATAATTAATTTAAACTCTTTACTATCAGCCAAAAGATTGTTGCCAAATTCAATTTGTGCAAGTCCTATCTGTGTATTTATCTCTAAAAGTTTTGCTTTCTCTTCTCCTTTTAATAATGCACCTCCTCGCACAAATTGTTGGTAATACTTCTCAAGTACCATTTGCTGTTCTTCGGTCAAACCAAGTGTTTCCTTCTGTTCATGTAATACTTTAATACGTGCAAACAAGGAATCGTTCATGTATATATAACCATACAATTCTGTTAGCATTGGTATTATTGCATTTCCAATCTCAGTCATTTGAGGTGTATTATCACTCTCATTAAGATTGAAAAAAATTGAAGACACTTTATTGAGGTTTCTGCCACTTAATTCCAATGCATCTATTGTATTTTCGAAGGAGGGTTCCTGTTTGTTCTCTATAATGCTTTTTATCTCTTTTCGTTTCTCCGAAATACTCGTCTCGAATGCCTCCTTATAATCTGTTACATTATATAAATGGAATTCGGGTGCACCAAAAGGTGCTTCACTTTCCAATAATAACCTATTTTCCTTACCGTTGGGGTTGCATGAAATGTTTGTAATCATAACAAATGATGTTAGAAATAAATATAAAATTTTATTCATGATTATGTGTTTGTGAAATATACTTATTTTATATAAAAATTATACTCTTTTTCGTATCCTATATTTGTAGGTTCTGCATGACCCGGATATACAATTGTCTCATCGGGCAGTGTAAACAACTGTTGTTTAATACTCTCTATCAGTTGTCTATGGTTGGAATCGGGGAAGTCTGTACGTCCAACACTGTCGCGAAATAGCGCATCGCCTGTAAATACCATGTTATGCTCCGGTATATAGTAGGCAAGGCTGCCGGGTGAATGTCCCGGTACAGCAAGCACCTTTACCGACTGTTTTCCAAATTTTATTATATCACCATGGTGTAGAACTTGTTCCGGCAATGATATTTGTTCATCGTAACGCAAACCGAAACGTGATACACGCTCCGAAATATTTTCTGCCCATGTCCAATCGGCATCATTCGCTTTACTTTTTATCCCAAACATCTTCTCTACAAACGGATTACCAAATATGTGGTCGAAGTGAAGGTGTGTATTAAGATATTGTGTGATTTTTAATTCATTCTCTTCGATAAACTGCTGCAACTGCATTTTTTCGTGTGAGAACAAGCAACCGCAGTCTATGAGTAGTGCCTCTTTTGTTTCGTCCCAAAGCAGGTAACAGTTTACTTGTATGGGGTTAAATACAAATGTTTTGAGTTTCATAATTATCCAATAGGTACATAAACAACTTTTTTATCCTTAAAGAACTCTTCTTGAAATATATCCTCCAAATCTGTAACTTCCACGAAGTTTTTGTAAGGATGTATTTCGGCATTTATATCTCCACCTTTAAGACATATTATTCCGTTTGGTAAAGCGTTAATCTGTTCTTTGCTGATATTCTTACGACAAATCTTTACCAACTCAGGCAATTGCATTACGGCACGACTGACAACAAAACTGTATTTCTCTTTAATTTCTTGTGCTCGACTGTGTGATGCTTTTACATTTTCTAATCCTATTGCATTTGCAATCTCAGTTGCAACACGTACTTTTTTACCTATACTGTCTACCAGATGAAAACTTACCTCGGGAAACATAATAGCGAGCGGTATTCCGGGAAAACCGCCACCGCATCCCATATCCATAATAGTTGTTCCGGGACGAAAATTAATAACCTTTGTTATAGCAAGGGAATGTAATACATGGTGAAGGTATAGATTCTCTATATCTTTTCGGGATATAACATTTATTTTGTTGTTCCAATTATAATATAGGTCGTATAAAAGAGCAAATTGTTCTCTTTGTTTGTCGCTCAAATTTGGAAAATATTTTTCTATTATTTGCATTGTATTTTATTTTGTATGTTTTAGTAAGTCTTTTAAATCGTCGTATGAGAAGGAGAGCGTTGTGGCTCCCATAGCGTAGGGTGCTATGTCGTAATGGTTATAGTGGAATGTTATACTGTCGTTTCCCAAAATAAAATTGTCAGTAGGATACATGTCATTTAATACCAGATATCCCATTTCGTGTAACTCTTCTTGTGATTTTGCACCTTTTTGTTTTGCAAGTGCAACAATAAGTCTGTCTGTTAATGCTTCGTAATAATTGTTTTTGAATATATCGTCCAATTTTATCTCCTTGCCACTCTTGGGATCAAAATTTATAAATGTGTAAAAGTCGGAACCATGTGGACCTCCGGTATACGATATATTGTGAATGGAATAGTTAATTACTTTGTTTCGTCCTTCAGTTATCTCCGAAATTATATTGTAGTTATAGTTAAACCATTCACCATCTCCGCCATTGATATTCTTCTCGTTGTAATATTCTGGCCACAATTGAATATATTCTTCTTTAATAGCATTAGTAAAGGAATCCATTGCCAATTTTATAGAAATATCTTTGAATCCAAAAATGTGATTAATGACAGAGTTGTTTATATTAGACTCTCGTTCTTTGTTTTTCGATACAAAGCAGTGTATATTGAATTCTACCGAAAGTTGTGGCGAACCGGACATAAAACTATCTATGGAAAAATTCTCGCTCTTTTTAATTATGATAAATGAATCCGTTACATGTTTTTCCTCGGAAATTATTATGGTATCTCTCTTAGAAGAATTATTACAAGACGCAATTATCGTTACAAGAGTTATTATGTATAAAAAAGTTCTCATATTATTGAATTGTTACTATTCTCCGGTACTTATCTATAAACAATTTTACTCCGATTGTTTGTTTATTGATATTATATAATACAAATATAATGCTGTGCGAAGATAGTTATTTGCTTTCATAAATGGTTTATATAAGAAATAAAAATTTAATAATATGGATGTAAAACAGAACTTTGAACGTCTGACAGATGAAACACGCGAATATATAAATCTGCGTATCGATAGTACAAAACTATATATGATAGAGGCGTTGTCGCTCCTTGTCGGTAATTTGCTTTCTCATACATTGTTTTTTGTATTTCTGTTTATCACTTTAATATTTATGCTTGCAGCATTGATGTTCTTGTTGTCGACAATCGTGGGATTTATGTTTTCGGCACTTATTGTTTCATTTATATCACTTGGTATTGGTATTATTATTTATATGAATCGCAAGAAACTGTTTGCTGATATCATGGTGAATAGTTTGTGTAAATTATTCTTTCCTAAAAACGAAATTAATGATGAAACGTATTGATTATTCAAATATAAGAAGTGTGGAGGAACTAAAGAGAAGACGTTTGGAACTCGACGTTCGTTCCCTGCAGGTTAGAAAAAATGTAAAAACAGGGCTTGACGATTTGAAAGATTCACTTTCATTTGCTAATTTAGTAGCCTCAATGTTTTCAAACGTCTCTGTATTACTTACAGAGGTCGATTATTTTAAGAAACTGTTTCTGAAAATAAAAGGACTTTTCGGTAATGAAGAGGCGGAAGATGAAAAGATAAACTATAACACAAACAACAGAGATTAAACAGGATACATAACACAATACAATAGAACATTATGACATATATTATAATAATAATTCTACTAATTCTTTTAGTTGTAGCAATAATATTCTTGTTTCGTTTTTATAGTCGTGCAAACAGTTACGAACGCGAATTATATGCAGAACAGGTGCGCGTGGCTTCTCTCAATGAAAATATACAAACATTGAGTCGTTTGAATAGCGATATACAGCATCGTTACGAAGCGCAACAAAAGCGACTCTCTATCCTTGAGAGCGAGAACGCGGTAGTCAATGAGCGTGTTGAACAGCAGAAACAGCAGTTTAAAGAAATTATGAATAAAATGCGCCTCGAATTTAAAACAATGGCAAACGAGGCATTACAACAAAATACTGCACTCTTTAATAAGCACTCCGAGGAACGATTATCGGCAATGTTACAACCTTTTAATGTCGATTTGAAGTCGTTTCGCGATAAAGTAGAGAATTTCTACGGTGAGGAGAGTCGACAACGATTTTCGTTGCAAGAGAGCATAAAGAATCTCATTGAGGCAAACCAACGTATAAGCAATGATGCCGTAAATCTTACAAATGCCCTTGTCGGTACCCGCAACAATAAGTTTCAAGGAGACTGGGGAGAAACTGTCCTGGAACAAATATTGGAAAACTCCGGACTCATAGAGGGAGAACAGTGGGAGCGTCAGAGTGTGTTGCGCACCGAAAAAGGAGATGTCGCAGTGAATGAAGAGACAAACCGTAATATGAAACCCGATATAATAGTACATTTTCCTGGTAAAAGAGATATTATAATAGATTCAAAGGTTTCTCTTAATGCTTACATGGCATATCTCTCAGCCGAGAACGATGTAGAACGTACTACTGCTTTAAAAGCACATATAACCAGTATTCGCAAACATATAGATGAACTGTCGGCTAAATCCTATGACAAATACAATATACATTCTCTCGACTATGTAATGCTTTTTGTACCCAACGAACCCTCCTATTTCGTTGCTATGGAGGCCGATAATGCTATGTGGAACTATGCATATAAAAAAGGGATAGTGCTTATATCCCCATCTAATCTGATATCGACGCTGTTTGTTGTCAATTCGTTGTGGACACGTGAACGTCAGCAACGCGATGTGCAACGTATTGTAGATACAGCAAATGCTATTTACGACAAATTTGTAAACTTTACCGATAACTTTACAAAAATAGAACTCTCGCTTAAAAAGGCCATGGAGGCATATAACGATGCATATAAGCAACTGACAAGTGGAAAAGGAAATATTACACGACGTTTGGAAGAGATAAAACGTCAAGGTCTGCTTACCACCAATAAACAACTACCCGAATATTTTGTAGGTGATGATTAAAATGTCTTACTTGTTATATAAAGAGTTTGTATAATCATTCAATTCGTAAAAAAAAGAATTATATAAAATATTTTTACTATCTTCGCGTGGCACAAATAAATCACGAAACTACAAATAAAATTAATGGACCAAAATTATAATTTAACTCCCAAAGAGTATTGGGAACGTATTAAATATGATATAAAAAAACTTCTTAATCGTCTTCTTAGTCTCATAATAAACATCGTTCTTCTTATTGTGGCTGTTTTGCGTTCCGACAAACGTATTGCCTGGGGAGTATTTACTGTTTTTGTATTGTTAATATTATTTATTTTTATAAGAGGGTGTGTAAGTGATAGTGAAGAGAAAGAGGATGTATCGGGCAAAGTAAAGATAGAATATGAAATCAAACCTTCAGATAGGGTAGAACGTCCCCAAAAAGCACATCGCATATCCAATATCAACTATAGGCGTAGTTTCAATGATATGAACGATGAACAACTTGTTGCTGCAAAGAAGATTGGAGTGAAACCGGTTGCATCGCGTGATGATGTTGAAAATGCTTCACGACGCTTGGTCGAAACAGACGATGACGATGCTTATGTAGTGGATAAACTGACTCATTCTGTTCCTTATCTTGTTCCAGAAGCGGCAAAACTGCTTTCCGAAATAGGACGAAATTTTCAGGACTCTCTGGTTATGAAGCATCTGCCTCCTGCAAAAATTATTGTAACATCTATTTTAAGAACACAAAACGATGTCAAACGTTTAAGTAAGGGCAATGTAAATGCATCAAAGAATTCAGCACATTGTTATGCTACAACATTCGACATAACTTATAAGCGTTTTTACACAAAATATGGTAGGACCACCGATAATTCTGCAAAAATGAAGGCTGTTCTTGCCGAAGTACTGCGCGACTTGAAAAAAGCAGGACGTTGTTATGTTAAACACGAAATAAAACAGGCATGTTTTCATATTACAACACGTAAATAACCATAATGGAAACCTGTAGATTGCCATTATGGTTATTTACGTGTATTTAAATCATACTTGTTCTTTAAAAAGCAGATTAATCTCTTTAAGTAAATTTTTTTCGTGTTTGTTTATGTATATACTACATACGGCAAACAGTGCAAATGACACAACGAACAGTGTAGTTGGTAATATTTGTTCCATAAACTCCTCTGCCGATGCAGCCAAAATCAATAAACTTGCCAGTTGAATGATTATAAGTTTTATCGCTTTCATTCTTTTTATTAATTATTTAGTACTATCTTCAAACGACCAAAATATAAGCCTGTTTTTGCTACAATTGCAATCCTTTGTTTTGAGTGTCGCATGATGAATATATTTATTCTTACGCATTAGAATCACTTTGCCTATTATGAGTTTGTCCTCGTTCTCGGGTAACTCTTTAACAGTCATTTTGTAGTGGTTATTATTGAGTATTTTTCTTCTTTCGTTAAGGAAATCTTTTAGGTATTCTTCGTTTATATGATTCTTGTGTATGTGATACTCCTCGCATAAATTACTGACCCAATTGCTGTTTTTAATGAGCCCATAACGCAAAAAATGTGCCCATTCCATTATTTTCTCAACAATGTACTCGTAAACTGTTCTTGCTTTGCTGATTTCTTTCTCTTTCATAAATCAATCTTTTTATGGTTTTTCTTTTTAGTTTTATATATTTATCGTATGTTTGCCCTCGCAATCTTAGACATAAATGGAATTTATTGAAACAAATAATTAGCCATTTTTGGCTACAAATATAATCTCTAAAACCATAAAACAGGTTGCAGAAATGACAAAAATCGGCTATTTATAACCAGTCTAAATAAATAGCGTTGAGTTTGTGATATTTATATGTATTTTGAAGTTATTCAGATGTAAGATATTCTTGGAGTATGGCAACAAAAAGCAGTCTTAAAGATAGGGTGGTGCGTGTTTTAAAATTCAAGAAATTGAATCCGAGCAGTGCCGGACGTTTATTGGGGATTCCTCAACGTACAATTAACCGCCAAGTGAACGAAAATGGTAAAATAGGTATGGAACTTGTATATTCTATATTAAATATATTCTCCGATATCTCACCACGTTGGCTGATACTTGGCGAGGGAAGTATGTTGTCGAATAAAGATATGGATTTTAATATGAAGGGAGTATCTCCATTTTACAGTGATTTACCGGTAACAGCAGGTCTTAGAGACTCTTTTGACCCAAGAATTGAGACTCCGTCCGGTTTTATTTCCATGCCTCAATGGTATGCCGAATTTTATTTTCCTGTTTCAGGAACATCCATGGAACCCGATATTCATTCAGGTGATATAATTGGTGTAAATAGGGTAGAATCACTGAATGAAATAGACCCTGAAAAAATTTATATGATTGTAACTAATGAATCGAGGATGATAAAACGTTGTTATTCCGATGAAAACAATTCCGAATTATTATGGTGCGTTTCAACAAACTATCCTTCATTTACTATAAACAAAAGCGATATATGCGCCATATTTCATGTCGTAAATAAGATAGAGAGGTTGTAAACATATAACTGTTTAACAAATGTAAATTTACCGTCTTAATGTAAAACTATTGTTAAACACAGAACTCTACTGTTAAATAGAGAGAAAAAATCGCTCTGTATTTGATTTCTATCTCTCCTTTGTTGTATATTCGCCAATAATTTTGGTTGAAATCAAATTCTTTAAACCGAATATAGAAGATGATATTCGTTGTTAAATAATGAGAAATAATTAACAAAAGGGAATGATAAAATTATGAAAAATCTTATTAAGAATTTATTTCTAGCACTTGCAGTTATTTTGTCGAGTGCTGTGGTTGCAGGAGTTACTGTGCATAAAATATCTTTTGCTGATAGCGACAAGGCGGTTTCCACTGTTTCTGAGAACTCTTTTTTGTCGCGACCTGCATCTTTTGTTCCACAAGGTGACGGATTGCAACGTGTCGATTTAACGGATGCCGCTGAAAAATCGGTGCATGCAGTGGTACATATCAAATCGACTCAAAACGGAAAGACAAGAACAATACGCAGGGCTCCCGATATATACGATTTCTTTTTTGGAGATGGTACAGGACGTGAACAGACTGTGAGGACTCAACCACGAGTAGGTTTTGGCTCCGGTGTTATACTATCTGCCGATGGTTATATTGTTACTAATAATCATGTGATAGACGGAGCCGATGAGATAATGGTTACTCTTAACGACAATCGTTCATATCCCGCTCGGTTAGTCGGTTCCGACGAGAATACCGACTTGGCTCTTGTTAAGATTGAGGCAGATGGTGAATTAGAGTATCTGACTGTCGCAGATAGTGATGAACTTAAAGTTGGCGAGTGGGTACTTGCAGTTGGTAATCCGTTTAACCTTACATCAACGGTTACGGCTGGTATAGTAAGTGCAAAAGCACGCTCATTAGGTGTTTACAATGGTGGTATTGAATCGTTTATACAAACCGATGCAGCCATAAATCAAGGTAATAGCGGAGGGGCTCTTGTAAATGCTCGCGGTGAGTTGGTTGGTATAAATGCAGTTCTCTCTTCACCAACCGGTTCTTATGCAGGTTATGGTTTTGCAATACCTACATCTATTATGACTAAAATCGTATCCGACCTTAAGGAGTTCGGTGTAGTGCAACGTGCAGTACTTGGAATACGCGGTGGAACAGTTACAAGTGAACTTGCCGAGGAAAAGAATCTGGGTACGGTAGACGGCGTATATGTAAGTGAGGTACTTGTCGATGGTGCGGCGCAAGCGGCAGGTTTCGAAGTAGGCGATGTCATTGTCGGTTTGGATGGAAAACCAGTGAAGACTATGGCAGAAATGCAGGAGATGTTGGCAAAACGTCTGCCGGGAGATAAGGTTAAGGTAAAAATTCTGCGCGCAAAAAAGGAACGTGAGTTGGAAGTGGTTCTCAAGAATGTTCAAGGAGATACCAAAGTTGTTAAGAATGTTGAGTTAGAACAACTCGGTGCAGAATTTAAAGAGATAACAGATAGTGATAAACGTCAATATAATGTCGATTATGGCTTGAAAGTCCTAAAAGTGAATGGCGGACTCTTTGAAAGAGCAGGTGTAAGAAAGGGATTTGTTATTTTGAAAGTTAATAATACACCTATTCGCAACCTCGAAGATTTACAAAATGCAGTGAAACTTGCCAACTCTTCCAGTGAACCTGTACTATTTATATCGGGTGTCAATGCTGCCGGTAAGCGTACATACTATTCGGTCGATTTAACCCAAGAGTAATTATCCCATAAATATTTTAAAGCCCGCCGATTGCGCGGGCTTTAAAATATTTATGGGTAACCATACTTAATATACTATACTGTCAAGATAGAAGTGCAACAAAATCCCCACCTTGCTCACGACTTTGA
>CAZEKX010000042.1:0-17137 GCA_964512955.1 uncultured Bacteroidaceae bacterium | reverse complement strand
TACGCATAAAATAAACCCCAAAAGTTTTTTGTCTAACTTTTGGGGTTCACTTCAGATTCTTTACCACTATTTTTTTATTTATTTTAAAAAGATTTAATTTCTTTATTAAAATGTTATATTTGCAAATTAAGGTAAAGTGCATGAAATTTTCTACTAATTAATATTATTTTTATGAAACTTAATCGTTTATTTTTAATGTTGCTTACCATGCTCTTATGCGTGGGAGCAAATGCACAGAGCGACTATTATGTCTCTCACGATGCAAGTGTGAATATCTCACACGGTACTCACTACCCAAAGGCAGTGTCTATTGTTGGCACAGAGAGCAAACAACAGATACTCGACAACATTGCAACATCTACAGGTTGTCCTGCCTATTTCGACAAAACATCTACAGTGTTCGAGGTGAAGTCGGGTGAGACAGTAAGTACCGACATCTCAATCAATGGTGATTGGATGCATGGCTATGTATATGTCGATTGGAACAACGACAAACAGTTTGTTGCTCTTCTCGAAGGTTCGGGTCCCTACACAAAGGGTGAGGGTAACGAACTTATGTGCTGGTCATCGTATGGTGCCAATACCGATGGCGATATAGGTTGGAATAGTGAGGGTACATACTACGGAAACGGTGCGACAAATGTGCTTACTCCCGGTTCTTTCAAGGTTCCTACCGGACTTGCCGAAGGCTCTACCTATCGTATGCGTTACAAGGTGGAGTGGAACAGTATAAACCCTGCCGGTGAGCCCGGTGAAAAGTTTATTACCGACGGAGGCTCTATAATAGATGTAACATTAAAAATTACAGGTGCCGTAGAAGAGACTGAGAAAGATGAAGAGACTGATAGTTATCCTATAGATGATTATGAAGAGCCACGTGTGGGTACAACTCCCGATGAGGATGCATGGAGCATTGTTGCCGACGGTTTGAATGCTTCGTGGGCATCGCGCGATGTACATTACTCGTTGCACGAGGTTCCCGAACTGGTACAAAAAGACGAGGCTACAATATATGCATGGAAGGGTGAACGTGCCAATATTCAGGCTGTGTTGTACAGTAAGAGCGACCAAGGTATGTTGAGCGTTCGTATGACAGAGTGGAAAAAGGCAGGTGTAGCAACAGGCATAAATGCTGGTGAGGCACGCTTTGTGAACTATGTTATTACCGATGATTATGTTTCGTGCGGTAACCATCCAATGACATTGCCTCAGTGGTTGGTAGCCGATGTTATAGATTTAGACAAACCACATGCTGTTCCTGCTATGGAGACACGTCCGGTATGGTGTACACTCGAAATTCCTCGTAATGCCGATGCAGGAGAGTATGTTACAGAACTTCAGGTTCTCGATGAGAACGAGAATGTTGTTAAGACACTTACTCTTAAGATAAATGTCGATAGTCATTCATTACCTACTGTTGCCGAACAAAAATTCCACCTCGACCTTTGGCAACAACCTTACTCTGTAAGTCGTTACTACGGCGTTGAGCGTTGGAGCGATGAGCATATTGCTGCTTTACGTCCCTATTTGCAGGCTTTGGCTCGTGCTGGACAACGTACTGTTACGGCTATTATGTTCTACGAACCTTGGGGTGAGCAGACACACGACCTCTTCGACCCAATGGTTGAAACCATCAAAAAAAGCGACGGCAGTTGGGCATACAACTACGATATTTTTGACAAATATGTTGAATTGTGTAACGAGTATGGCATAAATAAACAGATTAACTGTTTCAGTATGGTGCCTTGGGATATGAACTTCCGTTATAAGGACGAGGCTACCGGTGAATATAAATTTATAAAGACAACAACGGGAACACAGGAGTACAGAGATTTGTGGACAAACTTCCTTTCTGCATTCAAAGAGCATCTTATAAGCAAAGGATGGTTCGATAAAACCAATATTGCAATGGATGAACGTGCCGAGGCTGATATGCTCAACGCTTATAACATTGCAACATCCTTAGGATTCAAGATGGCTCTTGCCGGTAGTTATCATGAATCGTTGACCGATAAATTACAGGACTTCTGTGTAGCGTTGGGCGAAGAAAAGTATTTTACAGCAGATCAACTCGCTTATAGAAAGGCAAACAACATGATAACAACTGTTTATACAAGTTGTTCTAACAGTGAACCTAATGTCTACTCAAACTCTTATCCTGCCGAGGCTGCTTATCTGCCAATATATGCAGCGGCAAACAATGTTGACGGTTATTTGCATTGGGCATGGATAAATTGGCACGAGACTCCGCTTACCGACACACGTTTCCGCAAGTTTGGTGCAGGAGATACCTATTTCTACTATCCCGGTAATCGTTCAAGTATCCGTTTCGAACGTCTTATCGAGGGTATTCATCAGTTTGAAAAGATACAGATTCTAAAAGAGGAGTATAAGAATAATGCCGAGAAATTAGAGGCTCTCGATGCTTTGCTGTCTCGCTTCGAAAGCAGTTCTGTTGCAGGTGAACAATGTGGTAAGTGGGTGAATGACCTAGAGGACTTCTTGAATGGTCTCGACGTGGATATTCCCAAACCGCAGGCTGTTACAACAGGTTATTATCACCTTGTAAGCAAAGCAACAGGTCGTTCTGAATATCTTTACAACGATGCATTGTTGAGCGGTAATAGTTTAAAGTTTACTCTTCAGTCCAACAGTTTGGTATATTCCAATAACGGAGTATGGCACATTACCGTTAAAGATGGTAATAAGTTGGAAATAAAAAACGGCGACGGTAATCCACTTGTAGCAGGTGCAAGTTGGGGTGGCTCTGTTGTCGGCAGTTATAAAGAACTTACAGTAGGTACTACTGTAGAGGTAGGAGAGTATCTCTATTACTATTTCACCGAGGCAATCAACTGTACAAATGGTGGAGATAACTTTAAGGTTGGTGGTGCAGAATTTGTTACTACATGGACTGCCGGAGGAAGCGGTGCCGATGACAACCTTTGGCGATTCGAACCTGTGGATGTTGAGGGAATGTCCATATACGAAGTTGTTATAGAGGATAATGAGAATGCGTATGTTACATTCCAAAACGGAAATAGATTGGAGAAGGCTTTTAATGGTGGTTTCTTCCTTTCCAGTAACAATATAACAAGTGATGCTCTTTCTGTTTCTGTTAAGGGTGGTATCATTAGCAGTGCAAATATATCTATAGAGAATAATACAATAAAGGTAACAGATATTAAGATACCGGAGGCGCCTAAAAAGCAGGACCTCTTCAATACCAGTAAAGGCGACGGTGTTATTCCTCCTTACCGAATTCCTGGTATTGCAACAACCAAAAACGGTCGCCTTATCGCTGTGGCATCGCGCCTTGTTTGCGGTACCGACCCCGGATACGGTCAGGTGGACGTTGTTTGTCGTATAAGTGATAACAACGGTGAAACATGGAGCGATATGAAAGAGGTTGCTGTAGGTACAGGCAAAACTTCGGCAACAGAGAACTACTTCGATACCGCCTTTGGTGACCCTGCGATTGTTGCCGACCGCACAAGCAACGAGGTAATGGTACTTGCTGTTGCCGGTTGTACAGTGTATGGCAATGCTAATACCACACGTCAGAACCCCAACCTTATTGCTCTTATACGCAGTAAAGATAATGGTGATACATGGGAAGAACCTGTAAACGTAACAGAACAGATATACAGCCTTTTCGATAGTGGTAATCCCATTCAGTCGGCATTTATTGCTGGCGGTAAGGTGTTCCAGAGTCGTATCGTTAAGAAGGGCGATTACTATCGTGTATATGCGGCAATGTGTGCACGTCCAAATGGTAACCGCGTAATATATTCCGACGACTTCGGTGCTACATGGCATGCACTTGGCGGTGCTTCGGCACTCCCTGCCACAGGTGGCGATGAACCTAAGTGTGAAGAACTTCCCGACGGACGTGTTATATTGTCTAGTCGTGTAGGTGGTGGACGTATATATAATATCTATACATATAGTAATACACTTGAGGGCGAGGGAGAGTGGAGTACCGCTGTTAAGAGTACTTTCGAAGGCTCGGGAGTTACTCCCGGTGGAAACTCAACCAATGGCGAGGCACTTGTAATTCCTGTACAACGTAACAAAGACAAAAAAGAGATGTATCTGCTTCTTCAGTCTTTGCCCACTGGCAGTGGCCGTACAAATGTCGGTATCTACTATAAAGAACTCACTAATTTAACCGACTTGAACACTGTTGCCAATCTTGCCAAAGATTGGAATGGTTTCTATGAGGTAAGTACAACTGCATCGGCATACAGTTCGATGGATTTGCAGGCAGACAATAGAATAGGTTTTATTTACGAAGAGACTCTCACCGGTTTTGGAAAGCGTAATAACCCCGTATCTACTTCATTCCCTAATGGAGAGGGACAACATAACTTCGACGGTTTCGACAATCTTTATGTTGCATACGACTTGGAATATATAACCAATGGTGAATATAGTGTAAAGAGAGATGTTAATCGCCGTACATTTGTACAGAATTATTTCAACGCTCTTGCATCTGAATTGGAAATATCAGACGAATTGGAGCAGAGTGTCAATAAGGCAGTAGAGGCTTTGAGTAATGAACCCACAACAGTAGAGATAGATAATATCTATCGTCTTTTGGCAGGAGAGGCACCTGCCGATATGTGGGATGGCAAGGTGCTTACTTTTACTAACGTACAGCAAAACGGTACAGAGTACACTCTTTATATCGACGATAACAATACTTTAAATTTTACAACATCTGCAGCAGAGGAGGTAGGTGCTGCCGCTGAATTTCTTTGTACAAAGCAGGTGAGTGGTAATTACAGTTTCTATAATGAAACAAAAAAGTTATATATGATTTGGCGTGCCGGTAACAACTATGGTTACAATAACAATTGTGGTACTTTAGTCGACTATAATGCAACCTACTGCGACTGGAGCATAAATGATGGCAGTGAATCTTTAGCCGATACATATTACATTGTCAGTAAAAGAAGTAATGGAGATGACGGTGCAATAATAATTATGTCAAGTGGGGTTTTTGATTCATGGGGAAACTCTATAGGTTATAGTGGCACATACAGCAACTTGTTTCGTATAGAAACAAAAAATGTAGAGACCGGTATTGATAAGGTAAAAGGTGAACATGTAACAGTGAATGCTGTTTATGACCTTACAGGTCGCAAAGTGGAGAATCCCCTGAAAGGTATTTATATTATCAATGGTAAGAAGGTGCTAATAAAGTAGTTATCTGATTATACAACGTGTACAGGGATGATAACACAATCTCATCCCTGTTTTTTTATATAAATTACTTTAACTTGTTTTATTCAATTTTAGAGAAAAAAGTACGGTAAAATTTTGTTTTTATACAAAACAATATTATGTTTGCGTATGGTTTTGCTGTATCGATTGACTGGGAAACTCATCAATTATATCTGAAAACCGAGATGCCTTCGATTGTTCAATGGCGGGCCACGCCTTCGGGTAGTTTTCGAGAACCGGTGGATTACAAAGAACAGGAGCGCTCAAATCTTATTTTCTCGGAGTTTCATCGTCTTCTTCGTACAGCAAAACTTTTATTTTAGACACATTTACACCAAAGGCTTGCAATTGCAAGCCTTTGGTGTAAATTATTTTGCTATCTCAAAAGGAACTCTGAACGATATTCCCTGTTTCATTAAATCGGTGAGGTTGGGGTAGAGCCTTTCTTTGAATGATTCCCAATCTCTGTTCTCCATTTTGCTCCATGCCGCTTCGGCAATAGCAATACCTCGTGGAAAGAACATGTAGTTTACTCTGTTTATATCTTTTATTGCCTCTGCCCACATTGTTGCCATTACTCCCATTATGTGTTGTTGATTGTTAAATGGTAAACCATAGCCGGGGTCTAACTTATAACATCTCTCCAGAGTGGTAATGGGCATTCCCCAGTTATTAAACTCGGGTAAATCGTTTTTCCATTGCGGATAATCGAGATAAGTGTATTCACCGGGTGCCATAATAATTTTATGCCCATATTTCTGTGTCAGTTCTATACATTTAGGAGTGAGCCCGTTGCGCCATGTAACAAGAGTAACATCGGCAGGGTAGGGGAACAGGTAATCGTTGGCAGGTGGGTATATGTTATCCAATTCGCACCACAAAACAGCCTCTTTCCCGTTTTTGCGTACAATGTCCAGCATTTTACCAAAGAATATGTTCATCAGTTGCGATGGTTTGCTGTATCCTGCCTCTTGCATCAATTTTATGCATGAATCGCATTTAGCCCAATTCTCTTTTATGGCAGCCTCGTCTCCGCCAAGGTGTATATATTTCGAAGGAAATATTTCGCCAACCTCTCTTATTATATCCTCATATACGCTATACACCTCTTGGTTATGGGCACACAGCATCATGTTTGTGGTTGTACCTAAATCTTTTTTCTCGTCATGACGGAACGGACATCCTAAATGTGGGTATGCCGAAAGTATGGCTACCGAGTGTCCCGGGATATCCAGTTCCGGTATTATCTCCACATGTCGTTCTTTGGCATAGTCTATAATCTCTTTCAGTTCTTCTTGAGTATAGTATCCGTTGTCGGGCCCGTTGTTGCTTTCGTTTGGTTTACGGTATGCGCCAATTTCTGTCAGTTTAGGATGGCTCTTTATTTCGATGCGCCAACCTTGGTCGTCGGTAAGGTGCAACTGTAATACATTATATTTGAATTTTGCCATTTGGTCAATAAACAACTTAACATCTTCCTTTGGTAGAAAATGTCGTGCCGGGTCGAGCATTACTGCACGATGTCCGTAGCGCGGCTTGTCCTCAATTCTTATTTGTGCAAGTTTTCCGGCATTGCTGTTGGTTATATCACCCAGCATTATTTGGTCGAGTGTTTGTAGAGCATAATAAACGCCTGCTTTACCACCCTCTATAAAAATGCTTTTTGGTTTAATGTCTATTCTATACTCTTCATTATCAAAAATATTAGTGTTTTCCTTTATAGTAATACTATAACCTTTGCCAGTGTTTTTTATGGCGATTCCTGTTCTATTTGCTATGATACGTTTTAGTTCCTGTTCAATGAATCTATTGTTTGAAGTACTGCACTCTATTTTGCCTGTTTTGTTTAAATCAAATGCCTTTTTCTCTCTTATTTCAATTTTATTGGGAATTGGAATAAGTGCCGATACGTTGTTTTGTGCTGTTACGGTTGCAACGTAGGATATCAGCAGAATTGAACAGATGCAGTGTATTAAATGTCTCATTATTTATTGTGTTATTTGCGACGAATGCATATGTGATTGGTTTTGTTTTGCGCTATTCGTTGTGTTTAATGTTTTATATTTAACTTATTGAGTGCCTGTTGATAACGTCTTGCATTTGCGTTGTGTTCCGACAGAGTCTTTGCAAAATTGTGTGTTCCCGACATGTCCTCTTTGGCACACATGTAAATGTAGTTGTGTTTTTTATAATTTAGTACACTTTCAATTGCTTGAACTGAGGGAATGCGTATGGGGCCGGGAGGCAGTCCTTTATATTTGTATGTGTTGTATGGCGATTCAATTTGCAGGTCTGCATTCAGTATGCGTTTACGTGCAAAATCGCCCAGTGCAAATTTTACAGTCGGGTCTGCTTGCAGTGGTATACCTCGTTTTAGTCGGTTTATATAGAGTCCTGCAACAATGGGTTTTTCTGCGTCGTTGTTTGTCTCTTCGTCTACTATGGATGCAAGTGTCGCCACCTCTTCAATGGTCAAACCTATTGCTTCGGCTTTTGCTATGCGTTTTTCGTTCCAGAAGTTTCTGTGCTCCTTCATCATTCGTATCATAAAACGTTCAGGAGCAACATCCCAATAGAATTCGTAAGTGTTGGGAATAAACAAAGAGGGTAGTGTCTCCTTTGTGTATCCAATTCTGTTATAGTAAAGAGGAGATGTTGTGAAGTTGCTTAATTCGGCAGAATCCAACATTAATTGCTTGTCAACTGTTGCAAGCAGTTGTGGTATGGTACGTGTTGCCGGAATAACAACTTTTACAGGGGATTGCTCGTGGCATACAATGCGTCGGTATATGGCATGCATGTCGTCGTTGTCATATATCGGATAGCGTCCTGTATATTTCTGCTTGTCCAAATTGTTATGCTTTGCCAATATTCTGAAACCAAGCATACTGCCGGGATGAGCAGCCTCCTCTATCTTTTTTATTATTGCTTCTGTGGAATCGTTTTTGTATATATAAATATAGGCAGTCTCGTCGAGTGATATCTGTGGCGACTTTACAAGATAATATACACTACCCATTGCAGACAATATGAATATTCCAATTATTGCAAGTGAAATAATAATTTTTTTTGTGTTCATTTTCTTTTATTTTGTCGGCGAAGATAGTGTAATTTTTTGAAATATTTACATTATAAATAATCTCTGTTTGTTATTTGTTTTGTATCTTTGCAAACGTTTGCGAAAATAGGACGCCTCGGTTGCTGTCCAAAAAAGTGAAAATTATAAAGAATAGATGAGAACTTACATAAATTGTTTTTCGGTGTTGTTGACGATGCTTTTCTCTTTGGCATCATGTACTTCTTATAAGAATGTTCCTTATTTACAAAATAGTAACGAGTTAAAGAATATAACTCAGAACTCCGGTTTGTACGATGCAAGAGTGCAGCCAAAGGATTTGCTTACTATTATTGTGTCGTCCGAAAATCAGGGTGCAGCCGATGCGTATAATCTTATGGTACCACGTGTGTACGAACAGGGTAATAGTAGTTTGACAAGTATGCCCACTTTGCAAACATATCTTGTGGATAACAATGGTAATATAGAATTCCCGACATTGGGAACTTTGCATGTTGCAGGGCTTACACAAACCGAGGTGGAACACCTTATATTAAGCAAGATACGTAGTAGTTTTACAAAGAAACCGGTTGTAACAGTACGTTTTGCCGATTTCAAAATATCGGTATTGGGCGAGGTTGCTTCTCCCGGAACATATAACATAAGGAACGAAAAGGTCAATGTGTTTGAGGCGCTTGCTCTTGCCAAAGATTTGACAATTCATGGCAGACGTGACAATGTGAAACTTATTCGTGAAGATGTAACCGGTAAAAAAGAGATACATGAACTGAATCTTAATGATGTAGGAATATTGACATCTCCTTATTACTATTTGCAACAGAACGATATTCTTTATGTAACACCGAACAAAACAAAAGCAAGGAACTCCGATATAGGCAGTAGTACAACTTTGTGGTTTTCGGCAACGTCCATAATGATATCTTTAACCTCGTTGCTGTATAATATTCTACATAATTAAACGGCTTAACAATTTACGACTATTATGATTAACAATCAGCAAGAGCAGAATAACGACTTTAATTTAAATCAGATACTGTTTTATCTGATACGTTATTGGAAATATTTTCTGCTTTCAATATTTGTATGCTTTGTGGCGGCTTTTTTCTATCTGCGTTGTGCTACAAATGTATATAACTCTACTGCAAAAGTGTTGTTGCAGGACAAAGAGAAGGGCTCGTTCAGTTCGCAGGTCGATGTCCTGTCCGACTTTGGTTATCAGGGTGTAAATACCAGTGTCGAGAACGAGATAGAGATGCTGTGCTCAAAATCGGTTGTACAAGGTGCTGTTCTTAATTCGGGATTGTATGTTCGATATTCGGTAGACGATTTTTTTGCCGACAAACCAATATATAAGGATAATTCTCCGGTACAGGTGGCTATATTGGAAGAGGACCTAATGAAGTTAGAGGCTCCTTTACGCCTGCATTTGGAGTTGAATAAAGATTCTTTATATAATATCTATTACGAGTTTAATAACGAAGAGGGTAAACGTGTAGAGAGTTCTTCGGTTGTATTGAAAGAGTTCCCTTATTTGTTGGAAACAGAAAAGGGTGAACTGCTGCTCTCGCAAGTACCCGATGCTCCCAAATATAAGAATCTTACCATTACAGTCTCTCCTGTAGTGGCTATGACCGCAGTATATAAAGGTGCATTATCGGTGCAACCGGTCTCTAAAACTGCATCAGTTGCCACAATTCTTGTAAAAGATGTTGTGCCTGCCAATGGTGTGGACTTTATAAACGCACTTATTGTAAGTTATAACAGACAAAAGAACGACGACAAGCAGTTGGTGGCTCGTAAAACAAAAGAGTTTATCGATGGTCGTATCGATGAAATCAGTTCCGACCTGGCAAAGCGCGAAAAAACACTTGCCGACTATAAAAGAGACCAACAACTCATAAACCCTACAATAGATGCTCCCAGGGTACTTGAGAGTAAATCGGCGTATACAAAACAGTTAGAAGAGGTTAATCTGTCAATAGAACAGGTGCAGTATCTGTTGGATTATGTAAAAGATAGAAATAATACTCTGCAGGCAGTTCCGGTTGCCGGTTTGGAAGGTAATGCAGCGTTGCTCTCTGCAATATCCAAGTATAATACTGCGGTAGCGAAACGTAACGACCTGCAACGTACCGCAACCGACGAAAATCCAATGATGATTGCTATTACCGAAGAGGTAAAGACGTTGCATAGCGGAATCAGTGAATCGTTGGAGTCTATGAAGAAGTCCTTGTTGATACAGAAAGAGTCTCTTACAAAATTGGCAGAACGATATTCGTCCAGAATAGCACAAACCCCTGCGATAGAGAGTAAATTGTCCGACTTGTCCCGTGAACGCGATATTAAATCGCAGTTATATGTAATGTTGTTGCAGAAATACGAAGAGAATGCCCTTGCTATGGCTGTAACATCGGATAATCTTAAGTGTATAGACCCGGCGTCTGCCTCATTTGTTCCTGTATCGCCTCGTCGTTCGGTGGTTTATCTTTTGGCTTTTGCAATAGGTGTTGCTTTCCCTGCAATGCTGCTCTATTTAAGAGAGATGTTGAGAACAAAGGTAGAAACTCTTGCCGATTTGGAGAAACTTACCGACCTGCCTATTGTGGGTACAGTGCCTCTTAAGAGTGGAAATAATGGTTACAAAAGTTCCATTGTGGTTAAAGAGAATGTAAATGATATTATGATGGAGGCATTCCGTTCCATAAGAACCAATCTGCAGTTCCTTGTAAATAAAGGAAAAGGCAAGGTTGTGATGTTTACATCTACCACATCGGGAGAGGGAAAAACTTTTGTTTCCTCCAATCTGGCTGTCTCTAAGGCATTGCTTGGCAAGAGAGTTTTACTCATGGGTTTGGATATACGTTGTCCTCGTTTACCCGAGGTCTTTAATATAAGTGCCTCCAAAGAGGGTATAACATCGTTCTTAATAGGAGAACCCGATACTGCATATCTGGATAAATTGGTGCAGCCGTCGGGCATATCGCCAAACTTAGACGTTTTGCTTTCCGGAGTTATTCCCCCCAATCCGGCAGAGTTGTTGGCAGGTGAGAATTTAGATGTCGCTATTGAACATTTTAAGAAACAATACGATTACATAATAATGGATACAGCCCCTGTTGGTCTTGTTACCGATTCTATAATAATGAGTAGGGTGGCAGATGTTGTGGTGTGTGTGGTACGTTCAAAATATACCGATAAAGTAAGTCTCGATTTTATTAATTCTCTCATAACCGAAAATAAACTTAAGAATGTTTCAATAGTTTTAAATGCCGAAAATGTGGATTCCAAGAAAAAATATGGAAAATATAAATATGGATATTCCTATTACGGTTTTGGGTATGGCGATAATAATAAAAAGTAATTTTTAACTGTTTATGTGGTTAAAAATAAACAGTTTGCCACTTATGATGTGTTCGAAAATGTCAAATTTTAGGTCTTTTCGATTATCTAATTATTAGGGCAATAAACATTTTAATAGCAATATTCTTGTAAAATTTAATATAAAAAAATATTTATTCTTGAAAATATTGCTTATCTTTGCACCCTGTAAAGTTGATAATGCGTTTGTCAATTTTTCAGGAGGTTAAAAAAGAACAGAAATGGGAATGCTAAAAGAAAAATACGCAAAGTACGATCTGCCTCAGCAATTCATGGCTAAGGGTGTATATCCTTATTTCCGCTGTATTGATAGCGAACAAGATACAGAGGTAATAATGAGTGGCAAGAAGGTGTTGATGTTTGGTTCAAACTCATACCTTGGCTTGACAAATCACCCCAGAATTAAAGAAGCTGCTATTGAGGCTGTTCGTAAATACGGTACAGGATGTGCCGGTTCTCGCTTTCTTAACGGAACTCTCGACATTCATATACAATTGGAAAATGAGTTGGCAGAGTTTGTAGGTAAAGATGAGGCTTTGGTATATTCAACAGGTTTCCAGGTGAACCTCGGTGTTCTCTCTTGTTTAACCGGTCGTAGAGACACAATTTTATGCGATGAGTTGGACCATGCCTCTATTGTAGATGGACGTCGTTTGTCGTTCTCAACAACACGCAAGTTCAAGCATAACGACATGGAGCATCTCGAACGTGAGTTGCAGAAATGTGAACCCGATACCTTGAAACTTATAGTAGTGGATGGTGTCTTCTCTATGGAGGGTGATGTTGCAAATCTTCCCGAAATAGTACGTTTGAAAAATAAGTATAATGCCAGTATATTTGTAGATGAAGCACATGGTTTGGGAGTGCTCGGTAAAGAGGGACGTGGTACATGCGACCACTTCGGTCTTACAAAGGAGGTAGACCTCATAATGGGTACTTTCAGTAAGTCGCTTGCAACCATAGGCGGTTTTGTTGCCGGAGACAAAGAGGTAATAAATTATATTCGCCACAATGCTCGTTCATACATATTCAGTGCAAGTAATACTCCTGCTGCCACTGCTGCGGCAATAGAGGCATTGCACATAATGAAAGAGGAACCCGAGCGTTTGGAGAATCTTTGGAAAGTTACCAATTATGCTCTTGAGAATTTCCGTAACTTAGGGTTCGAGATTGGTGCAACTTCTACTCCCATTATACCTATATATATACGCGATACCGACAAAACATTTATGGTAACAAAGATGTTATGGGATGAGGGTATATTTGTTAATCCTGTAGTGCCACCTGCATGTTCACCTCAGGATACTCTTATTCGCTTCTCGCTTATGGCTACCCACACAAAAGAGCAGGTAGACCGTGCATTGGAAGGTATGGTACGTGTATTTAAGGCATTGGAGTTGCTTTGATAATTAAATATTTTTCGGGGTGTAGCGCAGTCCGGTAGCGCACCTGGTTTGGGACCAGGTGGTCGCAGGTTCGAATCCTGTCGCCCCGACAACGAAAGGGAAGTATTGATACTTCCCTTTCGTTATTTTACATGATAAAGATGTTCGTTTTTCTAAATTTTAGGGAAATTATGGGGCATTAAGTGGCTTTAGGTTCCATGGTGCTTGCTCTATGCTTGCGAAAGATTCAAGTGTAACAACTAAATTTTATCTAGATAGTCGCTGTTGTTTTGGATTGTACAAATAATTTGGGGAGAAAGTAGCAAAAGTAAGGCTTGTATTGAAAATTAACAATGGAAAAGTTGTTTTATCATTGTTGCTTTTTTGTCCGCCCTGTCTAAGTTTACAACCACCTATAAACAAAAACCGTACTGTTTCGCACGAAACAGTACGGTTTTTGTTTATGAAAATATTCTATTAACGCAATATTTTCTTTCCATTGCTGATGAATATTCCGTGTCCAGCATTTTCAACTTTGCGTCCGAAAAGGTCGTACACATCACCGGTCTCTGCATTATTTTCAACTCTTTCGGGTGTAACCTCTTCAATACCTACGGTTTTGTCCTCAATACCGTTGAAGATGTACACACTGCTACCGGGTAATGTCAGAGTAAGAGGTGTATCGATGTCAATCGATTGGTTCTCGCTCAATCCTGTCAAGTTTGCCTGGTCTGCAAATGCTTTGTTGAGTATAATACTGCCATTGAAGTTTGCAGGAATCTCAAATGCCTCACGCAAGGTGATATTAATTGTCTGGTTGTCGTTTCCACCGTTGCGCAGTGTTAAAATCGATTTTGTACCGTTCCACGAAGCCCAACCATATATTTCGGCTTTGCTACCTGTCCAAGGATCGCCACCAACCCAGTGAGTATCCATCAAAACGTCGGCATTCTCTTTCTGCCAGTTGATACAATCTGCCAAGTCGCTCCACAACTTACCATTGTTGATGCTGTTCATCAACCTATAGTCGTTATATAATTCCACCAAACCACTACCACAAGCGAAGGCACAACGCATTTCGTTGAGAACATATTTGTATTCACGGGTATCACCTGCAGGACCACCATGCTCCGAAAGAATGAATCCATGAGTCATCAGTGTGTTGATGGGGCAGATAGGTGAGTTTGTAACGTAGTTCTGGTGTACAAGGTTATCGCGGTATGTAATCCAGTTCTCACGGTTTATGCTGTTGTTTCCAATTCTACTGAAATCGTCCTCTTGACGCCATGTGGCATCGGTTATCTGGTACCAGAAAGGAGATGCCCAAGTACCTACGGTTGTGTTAAAGAAGATATCCTCTTTAAGGTTTTCGCGAACATACTGCTCCAAACGTATGATACCTTCGGCGTTTTCATTACCTGTATCACCACCATCGGGTCCTGTTGCAGAGTATTGTCCCGATATACCGTCGAACTTAAAGAAATTGTATTCTCCCTTGCCATCGATATGCTGGTTCTCTACAAGGTTCTTTGCCGCTGCAAGGAATGTCTCGTAATATGCAGGGTTGCTTAACTGCATGCCACCTTTGTCGCTCCAATATTGTTTACGATATGCACCACTTTGGCCATAACCGCCAACCGGTCCTAACCATGCGCCTACACCGGCACCCATGTCGGCTGCGTTGGCTGCCATATCTTTCATCTCGTTGGGGAATGCACTATGGAATGTCCATGTTCCGTATACGTCCCAACCATCATCTATGATGAAACTTGTGGGTCCTACACCGTATTTGTCAAACATCTGCTCCTTCCACTGATCCAATATCTCAATAACCTTCTCTGCCTGCATGTTTGTATGCTCCAGTCCGGGGGCTGCATTGTTACGGTCAATGTTTAGTTCATACCAACTGATATAGCAGGGGAATGCACGCCAAGGCACTGCACGCTCACGCTCACTATAAGCCAAGAATGAACGACGTTTTTGTGTGTTACGAATGTTGCTGTCATCTTGTTTGCCATCTTGTGCAATCAAACCAATCACAGAAGCAACCTTCCAGGTCTCACCTGCTTTAAGCACTACATTACGACTCCAACGACCCTGAATGTTTGCAATATCCGATGAAACATTTACACCTGCTTTTGCCTCGTAAACCTCAACTTTGAACTCTGCAGTAGATACAATGTCACCTTCTCTCTTGTCGCAGAACATGCGAACCGAGAATGTTCCATCGTTGGGAACAATAAATGTATATGTGTTGTTCTCTTTTGCAGTACCGGAGTATCCATGGTGATAGTCGCTCGCTGCTACACCACCATTGGCATCCAATAGTTCTGTTCCATCTATGTCGAAACGCTTTGCACCGCTTTGGTAGGTAAGTGTTACAACAACCTTTTGGTCCTTTTTAAGTTCTATGTTGTTTTCACTGTATGTGCAATATGTATTCTCGGCACCACCAACCTCAATAATACGATAAGGAACATTATCTGCAGCCACTAATTGCCATGCCGATGCATCTATAGTTCTGGTTACCGGGGTAGATACCAAGTTGAACTCATCTTCTATGTTATCGTTGCCATCTACTGTGTTGTATGCAGTAGGAGTCTCCAAACCTGCAAAAATCTTATTGCTCATGATAACCTTACCGCGTGTGTTACCAATTGGAGCGGGTTTGCTGCCTGCCGCTTTGGTATCTACATTGTAGGTCATGGCAATAACATCGTACATATCAACGTTGCCTTTACCGGTCAACTCCATTTCGGTACGCAGGTAGTGGCTGCCGTCGCGAAGCACTGCACGCCAAACAATCTCAATCTCTTCGCCTTTGTATATGTAGCCAAAGACTGCCACCAAGGCTTTTCCTGCAAAATGCTCGGCACCACCAATTGCATCTTCGTTTGCTGTAAGGTCCTTCTCTTCCAGGCTCTTTAACTCCATTTGGCTGGCTGCAACCTTCTCACCGTTACCAAAACCTACAATGAAGAGTTCTGTTCCTGCTACAAGGTCCATGGCTTTGCTACCCATGAAGTATATCTGTTTACCGCTATTCAGGAAACTTGCCGCCAATACATTGTTATAGAGTGTATAAATGTTATCCTCCTTTTCAATGTTTGCAACACCAACCTCGTCCTGCTGTTTGGGGTAAACCCATGCTTGTGTGTAGGGCTTGCTATCACGTAGTTCGGGCATAGAGTAGTATTGTATAGATACTGTCATTGCGTCGTTATCGACATTAGCAACAGCGAATTTGCCCTCTTGTACGGGTGCTTTTACATCGCCGGGTGAGAGCATGTCTGCAACGGTAACCTTATCTCCATTGCTGTATGCGTGGTCCTTTATGGTAATTGAACCATCTTCCAAAACAACGGTGTAGGTGTACATAACCACTTCGCTAAGTATATAACGGCTGCCGGCATCCTCGGAACCGCTTTGTCTCCACAATCCAATGGTAATCTCTGTGTTATCCAATGGGTTGTAGTCTTTTCCACCGTTAAGGTTCATATATGCCGCAGCGGCACTGCCTGCAGTGGTAATAGGTGCAAACTGGTAGTACTCTTTGCTCTCTACAGTGGTCTTTGTCGCAATCCATGATGATGCACTCTCCTTAGAATCCACCAATTGAACAAAGTTCCTACAATTGTCGTTGTAACTTGCCGCCTTGGTATATGATACCCATTTTTGGCGGTCGACACTGTAAATTTGGTAAGCGTTTGCAGTATTGGCATCTGCGTAAAATGCAAACTTACCGGCATTCTCACTTGTCTCTGTGGGCGAAGTGTAGGATGTCAATGTTAATCCGTTACCATTTGTGATGGTAAATAGGGCTTCGGGATTATCCACCTTTGTGGATACTTTGATTGCCTCTGTCTGCCCATAAGCAAATGACACTGTTGCAAGCAATAATGCCATTACAGACAACAATCTTTTCTTACAAAAACGTTGTTTCATAATAATATTGATTAATGTTAATAGTAGTAAATTTTCAAACTATAATGTAAAGATATTATTATTATTATTATTAGAAGCTGTTTGAATTTTATTGAAAAATATTTTTATGTAAACGTATAATTTA
>CAZEKX010000041.1:0-17361 GCA_964512955.1 uncultured Bacteroidaceae bacterium | reverse complement strand
AGGTATGAGTCAAAATATCTCTTATACTTTTAATAATGGTACACTGGGTAAGATAAAGAAACTTTTTGGTATCGATGATAAAGTAGAAGATGAAATACTAGAAGATGACACTGAACGAAAATCTGAAGAGACACCGGATATGAGTGGTGTAAAATTAAGAGCCAAAAAGAGCAAGAAAGCCGAGGTGGATGACGAAGGCTACATGCCCTTTAAACTACCATGGAACTTTACGGTTTCTTACGGTATTGTTATGGCAGAAGACCGCTCCGCACAAATAAACATTAAGAATATGCGTTATCCCTATAAGTTTACACAGAATATGAACTTTTCGGGAAATATAGGAATTTCCGATAATTGGAAGATAAACTTTACTTCGGGATATAACTTTGAGTTTAAGAAACTTACCACAACCACAATGAATATATCGCGTGATTTGCACTGTTTCGAGATGTCTTGTGGTATAGTTCTTTCGCCATACACTTCATTTAATTTCAGTTTCCGTGCCACATCTCAAATGTTGGCAGATGCTCTTAAGGTAGACAAACGCAGCAGTGCTAGCAGCAATGTAGACTGGTATTAAGTAACGAAAAACTAAAGGGTACTACCAAATTATTGTTTCTTTTCCATGTACCTTTAAATAATCGTTTGCTCTGCTGAAGTGGTGGTTCCCGAAAAATCCATGATATGCCGACAAAGGAGACGGGTGTGGCGATGTCAATACTAAATGCTTGTTACGGTCTATGAAGGCTCCCTTCTTCTGTGCATAACTTCCCCATAGAATAAATACTATATTCTCTCTTTCATCGGCAAGTATACGAATTACTGCATCGGTGAACTCTTCCCAGCCTTTATTTTGGTGTGAACCGGCGGTCGCAGCACGTACTGTAAGTGTTGCATTAAGCAATAGTACTCCTTGGTCGCTCCAGCGAGTGAGGTCGCCATCTGTGGGTATGGGGCAACCGATATCATTGGCAACCTCCTTGAAAATATTCATTAGTGAAGGTGGAAACTGCACGCCTTTATTAACCGAAAAGCATAAACCGTTTGCCTGACCCGGGCCGTGGTATGGGTCTTGTCCGATAATTACAACCTTCACTTTGTCGAAAGGACAATGGTCGAAAGCATTAAATATAAGTTTGGCAGGGGGATAAATGGGGGTTGTTCCACTGTATTCTTCTCTGACAAACGATGTCAGTTTTGTGAAATATGGTTTGTCAAACTCTTTGGATAGGTGTTCTTTCCAACTTTGCTCTATTTTTACATCCATAATAGACAATGTTGTATCAAATTAGCGGAATGTTTAATTCACGACATTGTTTACGCATATCTTCGGGCCAGATGCTTGCCTGTATCTCTCCAATATGAGCCTTCTTTAGCAGTAACATACATAACCTCGATTGCCCTATACCTCCACCAATGCTGAGTGGCAGTGTATCGTTAAGAAGTCTTTGATGAAAATAGAGTTTTTTACGTTTCTCTTTTCCCGAAATCTCCAACTGGTGTAAAAGGGTCTTTTTATCTACGCGAATACCCATAGACGAGAGTTCAACTGCCTTTCCAAGAATATCCGACCAAATCATAAGGTCTCCGTTTAAGCCGTAAAAACCATCGTCGTTAGGTGTGCTGTAATCGTCATAGTCGGGCGCACGGTTATCATGTGGCTCTCCATCGCCGAGTTTACCACCTATACCGAATATAAATACGGCTTTGTGTTCTTTGGTTATAGCCTCTTCTCTCTCTTTGGCAGTAAGGGTGGGGTACATTCTGCGTAACTCTTCGGAGTGTATAAATTCTATATCCCTTGGCAACGAAGGTGTTATCTGCGGATAGTGCTCACTTATCATGAATTCTGTATGAAGTATAGCAGAATATATGTCTTTTACTATTTTACGTAAAAATGAGATGTTTCGTTCCTCGGCAGTTATTACTCTCTCCCAGTCCCATTGGTCTACATACAAAGAGTGTAGGTTGTCGAGTTCTTCGTGTGCACGTATGGCGTTCATGTCGGTGTATATACCATAACCCTCGGGGATATTGTAGTCGGCAAGTGTAACACGTTTCCATTTTGCCAATGAGTGAACAACCTCTGCTGTTGCTCCATTCATGTCTTGAATAGGAAAACTAACTGCATGCTCTGTTCCGCTTAGGTCGTCATTTAAACCTGTTCCTTGTAATACGAACAATGGAGCAGTAACTCTTCGTAAACGTAGTGTCGATGCAATATTTAATTGGAAAATCTCCTTTATCTGCTTGATTGCCAATTCTGTTTGCTTAAGATTAAGCAACGGCTTGTATTCTTGGGGTAATCTGTAGATTTTCATATTATTCTGACAATATGCAACTGTTTTCCTTGAAATAGTTGATTTTTTGTTTTGTTTTTACTCTATGTGGTGTTTATTTGTGTGCAAATATAACTAGTTGTTTGCGTATTTGCAAATATATTCACTTTTTTTACTTGTATGTGATATTTTCTCTATTCATAAAGAGATTTCTTAATTCAAAACAGGTATATTAACGTTTTTTTTGTGTAAGTTTGCAATAAATTATTTATTTGGGCCCCGTAGCTTAGTTGAATAGAGCGTCGGATTCCGGTTCCGGAGGTCCTGGGTTTGAATCCCAGCGGGGTCACCATTGAATACAGTGATAAACACAAGCAGGGAGGGTATCCTGCCTTTGGAAACTAATTTATATATGTCTGCAATATTTTTTTACATTGTTACATCATTTTGGTATTTAGTCTCTCGTTTGCCTTTTAGAGTTCTATACTTTTTTTCCGACATAATGTACTATGTTCTTTACTATCTTGCTCGTTATCGCAGAAAGGTTGTACATTGGAATCTGGTAAACTCATTTCCGGAAAAGAGTGCCGATGAAATAAAGGATACAGAACGTAAATTTTACCATGCTTTGTGCGATTACTTTGTTGAGACAATGAAACTCTATGGAATGAGCGAAGAGAAAGTATGCAAACGTATGACATTCTTGGGAGTAGAAAAGGTTAACGAGGTCTTTGAACGTGGTCAATCGATAGTGTTATATTCTTCACACATATTCAATTGGGAATATGCCGTATCTTTGCCTCTGCATATTAAGGACAAGAACGTTGCCATAGCATATATTTACCATCCATTGAGAAACAGACGTTTTGACGAGTTCTTTAAGAAGATACGTTGCCAATATAAAGCCGAAAATATAGCAATGAAGGTAACATTACGCCATATTGTTGGTTACCAAAAACACAAAAAACAATTTTTATTGGGGTCTATGGCCGACCAAACCCCTAAGTGGGAGGCTATACATCATTGGCTTACTTTTCTTAATCAGGATACCCCGGTCTTTACGGGAACCGAGAAGATTGCGGCAAAGACCGGCAGTGCTGTTTTCTTTTTGCATATGAAACGTGTCAGACGCAGTAAATATGTTGCCGAATTTATACCAATGACAGATAATGCTGCCAATCTGCCCGAACTGGAACTTACAAATCAATATTTCCGTCTTCTCGAGGATAATATAAGGAATTATCCGGAATCGTGGTTGTGGACACACGACCGTTGGAAACGTACACGAAAAGGACTTAAAGAGAGGGAAGAACGCCTTGCCAAAGAGCGCGAAAATAAACAAACGGAGCAATCGAACTGATTGCTCCGTTTGTTTATCCTATTATTCTTTTGTGGAAATTATCTTAGTCTTTAAACCTATCGCTGCATTTATGGCGACATCCATATTGTAATATTCCCATTCTGCAAAACGTCCTAAAAGATAGAAATTTTCTTTTTCTAAATCTTGCTTTAAGGAATATATCATGTCTCTTGTTATACTACTCTGTATCGGGTATGTATACGGCTCAAAGTGATGATCGATGTATTGTGGTGAGTAGGGTATACGTTTTAAATTGTCAATAATATCATCTTTCGATATATAATCTGTGAACTCTATACTTGCGGTTATGTATTCTCCCTCGATATTGTTGTTGTTTTCCGAGAAATTACCCGTACATATTATGCGATGCGATTCATGTCCTTTATCGGGGAGGTATATCCAACTTAAATCGTTCTTGTTTATTTTGCAGAATACTGCTGTGGTACCATGCGCTTCGAGTGCATTAATCTCATTGCTGTATCCGAGAAGTAAATCTTCTATTCCTTGTATAGATGGCAACTGTTTTATATTACCACAGAAAATAACCTTGTCAAACAGTTTGTTATCTATCTTCCAATGTGTTCCATCTCTTTGTATGCTCTCTATTCTGCTGTTAAAACGTATGTTAAGTCCTTGTGCTAATCTTTCAGCAATGAATTGTGAACCTCCTTTACGGGGATAGTAGAATGAACTATGTACAAATGCTTTCTCTTGTATATGATTTATATTGTTGAACAATATTTCCTCAACAGTCGGCATAGGTAGTTTTCCTTCGAGCCATGCTAATGGTACGCTGTTTAACTCCTTACGCCATATCTTGTAGTTGTAAGGTTGAAAATAGATATTATAGAGTGTCTCTCCAAATCGCATTCGCAGAAACTCTTCGAAATTGCCGGGAGTTGCCTCTCCTCGAGATTGTATAAGCAATAAATCGTTTATAATGCTCTTTTGAGTATCCTCGTTCAGTAGGTATATGTAATTCTCAATGGGATATGGCACAAGTCTGTCTTGCAATACTATTGCAGAATTTCGGGATGCTTTGGTGAACTCCTTGTCGCGGTCGAATTGTCCCCAAAACCAGTCGGCAACCTCTTGGTACTTGGTGTTAAAGACATGTCCTCCTGTTTGGTGAAACAGTGAACCGTTTTCATCGCGACACTTAATTAAACCACCAACTTTCGATTCTCCTTCGAATATTGTAACATCGTATCCTTCTTCCACTAACATTTTGCTAATGGATAGTCCCGAAATACCTGCTCCTATTACTGCAATTCTCATTTCCATTTCGATAGTTTTATTGGGTGTAGGAATAATCTTTCTTGTGGGAAGCCCTCTATAAGTGCATCGAGACTGTAATTATATTTATCTAAAAATGCCTTATCCTCATCGGACCATAATGCCCCCGATTTATAATTCAAATCTTTTGAGAGTTTTAGTTTGTCGGTCGATAGTACCATGGCTGTAGGTATTGCCAGTTCAACAAAAAGTTTTGTTGCCGAGAAGGCTCCACAATATTTTGTAAATTTGTCCATGGCCTCCGCTGTAATCAATGCAATATCTGCATAACCACCAACTAAGGGATAATCGGGTATACGCCTTTTATAATTCACAAGGTATGTGAAAATATAATCGAGGTGGAAACTCAAAAATGGTTTTATAGACATTTTTGCATGAGGTATACCATATTTTTTGAATTGTTCCAAAGCAACCTCTTTGCTTGGAAGTTCTCTGTATGCTTCCACACCGCGTTGCTTAAGTTTATATTTCATTGCACGCAGTTGATACCAACGCCAATCTAACTGTGATAGTATATGTAGATAGTCGAGGAAACATTGGTCTTCAGCCAATCCCATCTTCTCGTGCAGGTTGTTCTCGTTCAATGCCGGATGTATAATCATGTCATCGGCAACAATGAAAAAGTGAGTATATCCCTTGCCTTTAAGGTGGGTATATGCTTGGCTTATATATCCTTGAAAGTACCATGAGTGTTCATATACAGGAATCACATTCTCTTTCTCTCCATCGTAGAACGGAATAAGATGAAAAATGTTACTGAAACGTCCCTTGTATAACTCTTCTAATATTGGTATGTTTTTGTCGTATCTGTGGTTGTACAGAATAAGCAGTGCAATATTGCTCATGGGATTGCTGTTTAATAATGTATGACGTATCTGTGATGGTAATTTTTGCAAAGATAGGTTATTTGTTATTAAAAACAAAGGCAATATTGCAAACTATTTCTTTGTTTTATGGAAATAGTACAGGTACAGCACAGAAATAGTACGGCTGTGGTTTTAACAACGTCTTATCCTTATTGAAACTGTTTTATCCAATGATTAATCTCATATTGGTCGGTTATATCTTTTGGAATATTCACAATGTCGCAATCCATAAATTCTTTGATGCTACGCACCTCTTCTTCATCTTCCAATATGTAGATATTTTGCTTGTTGTAGAACGGCAAGTTCTTTATGGCGATGTTGTTTGTTATAAGTTTTTTGTTGAAGAATGTTGCCTCGAGCGTTCTCATGCTTATACCTGTTTGTCCCTTTTGTAGAATTTCCAACAGGCATCGACTACTTTCAATGTTTTTTATAACATCTCTATATGGCATGTTTGTTTCACTGAAGCATTCGGCTAGTTCGGACGGTATTGTTTTCGTATGTTTGTCGGGTTGTATGTGAAATTTGTAACTTATCTCTTGTGAATGCAAAAGTCGGCTTATAGTAAGCAGTGTGTTTGCTCTGTTCTTGTCCTGTCCCACAAAGAATACATCGAACTCTGTTTTGTGGAAATTACCCCCCCATTTGCTCTAAATACCTGATTTACATGCTTTTGGTGGTATTGTGCGGCATCGTTCTCGTCGAAAGTACAAATATTTAGATTGTATTTTTTTGTGTAGTGTTTGAACTCTAATTTCCCCAGCAGGCTTTTTGTGTACATGGGGTTCCATCTGTAAAAATTTAGTTTTTTACAGTGTATCTCTTTTTGCAGAATAACAATATCCTTAAGATTTTCGCATCCCCAGAAAAAAACAGAATCACTCTTCGATATTTGTGACAAACATTCTGTAAGGCTGTCCGAAAAAAACTCTTTCACCCACAATCCTCGTTTGTTAAAGATAAACGCCCTAATGTATTTCTTAATTTTGTGTATGATTTTTCCTAATCCTTTGGGCTTTAGTTTGCAGTACTGTATTACCCGAATATCCTTAGAGGGTGTTAATCCCTCTAAGATATATCCCGATAAAAAATATTTCTGTTCAAAAATGAATAACATATAATGTATAGATTGTTTTGATGTATACTATGTTTGTCGGTATCAATATGCTCTTGCAAAGAGTACACGACGTGCCGACGGCTTACCTGTTACCATACATGTGCCGGGAGTTTCGTCCCAGCCAATGGGTATACAGCGTATTGTTGCTTTGGTCTCTTCTTTAATACGCTCTTCTGTCTCGGGTGTACCATCCCAGTGAGCAAGTATGAATCCACCTTTCTCAATTTCGGTTTTAAACTCTTCGTATGTATCTACACTGCGTGTGTTTGCTTCACGCATATCCAGCGCTTTCTTATGCAGGTTCTTTTGTATGTCATCGAGCAACTCCTTTACATAGGTGGTAATACCGTCGATAGAGCGTGTCTCTTTCTCCAAAGTATCACGGCGCATAACCTCTATTGTTCCGTTCTCCAAGTCGCGTGCACCTAATACCAAACGTACTGGAACACCTTTTAATTCGTAGTCGGCAAACTTGAATCCGGGTCTGCGGTTGTCGGCATTGTCATATTTTACACTGATGCCCATCTTGCGTAGTTCGGCAGTGATTTCAGCCACCTTGCTGTCTATCGCAGTAAGTTGTTCTTGGTTTTTGTATATAGGAACAATAACAACCTGTATGGGGGCAAGTGCAGGGGGAAGTACAAGACCGTTGTCATCGGAGTGTGTCATGATTAATGCTCCCATTAAACGTGTCGATACACCCCATGATGTGGCCCATACATATTCCGGTTTGTTATCTTTGTTTACAAACTGTACATTAAATGCTTTGGCAAAGTTCTGTCCAAGGAAGTGTGATGTTCCGCACTGTAGTGCTTTGCCATCCTGCATCAATCCTTCTATGGTGTAGGTATCCAATGCACCGGCAAAACGCTCGTTGGGCGATTTTACTCCCATGATAACAGGTAATGCCATGTAGTTATTGGCGAAATCGTTATATACATGTAGCATTGTTTTGGTTTCCTCTTCAGCCTCATCTTTTGTGGCATGTGCGGTGTGTCCCTCTTGCCATAGGAACTCTGCGGTACGCAGGAACAGACGTGTACGCATCTCCCAACGCATAACGTTTGCCCACTGGTTAACCTTTATAGGCAGGTCGCGATACGATTGTATCCAGTTCTTGTATGTACTCCAGATAATTGTCTCCGATGTGGGACGAATAATCATCTCCTCTTCTAATTTGGCAGCAGGATCTACAACTACACCACTACCATCCTCTGCATTTTTTAAACGGTAATGTGTAACAACGGCGCACTCCTTTGCAAATCCCTCGACATGCTCTGCTTCACGACTAAGAAACGATTTAGGTATTAACAATGGGAAATATGCATTTACGTGCCCTGTCTCTTTGAACATATCGTCCAAAGTACGTTGTATCTTTTCCCAAATTGCATAGCCATAAGGCTTTATAACCATACATCCGCGTACGGGTGATTGTTCAGCCAAGTCGGCCTTAATGACCAAATCGTTATACCATTGCGAATAACTTTCGCTACGTTTTGTCAAATCTTTTAACTCTGCCATATTGTTGTATTATTTAGTTTCGTTGCAAATATTTTGCGAATTTACAAAAATATATTTGATTATCACTCTTTATTTCAAACTTTGGGTTTGTATGTGTGATTTTTTTTATACCTTAGCAAACGAAATATCCTGTATTAGTGAAATGTTTTAATATTATATTTGTTATGAAAATTAAATTTGTGAAATTACTTTGCGTGGCAATATGCGCTGTAATGGTTCTTAGTGGTTGCGGTACTATGAATAATACTGCAAAAGGTAGTCTTATCGGTGCCGGAGGCGGTGCTGCATTGGGTTTGCTTATAGGACATTTTGCAGGAAATAAGGCAATTGGTGCCGCGGTTGGTACTGCTGTAGGTGCGGGTACCGGTGCTCTCATTGGTAAGAGAATGGATAACGCTGCTAAGGCTGCTGCGCAGGTGCAGAATGCAACTGTTGAAACAATTACCGATGCAAATAACCTGACAGCAGTTAAAGTTACATTCGACTCGGGTATATTGTTCGCAACAAATAAATACGACCTTAATACTGAGGCTAAGAATAATCTTGCGCAGTTTGCAAATGTGTTGAAAGAATTCAACGATGCCGATGTCCTTATCTATGGTCATACCGACTCTACAGGTAGCGATGCTATAAACAATCCTCTTTCTGTAAACCGTGCAAATGCAGTTGCAAGTTATTTGCGTTCACTTGGTGTTTCCAACAGCCAAATTAAAGGTGTAGAGGGTTTTGGTTCCAAGGAACCTGTTGCCGATAATTCAACAGTTGCCGGACGTGCAAAGAATCGTCGTGTAGAGGTTTATATGTATGCGAGCGAGGCTATGATAAATGCCGCAAATCAGGGTACATTGAAATAAATAGAATCTCTGTTATACAACAATCTCCAAGATACATAGGTGTCTTGGAGATTGTTGTTGTATACCGGTTATTTAATCCTGAATACTCGTACTCCCAAATGGCTTTGTTTGCTTTTTTGATAATCGTACAATGTCTTTTCGTCGGTAAGAACAACTTTTTTGCCACTCGATGCATGCACAAGATGTAACCTTCCTTGTATCCACTTGGCGAATCCAATATGGCTGACGTCCAACCCCTCAATTGCGGTTACAAGTGCCAATATGTCGCCATTCTCAATACCTAAATTGTGTGGAGAACCGTTTAATGCACTTTTCGGAATATATTTTATCTCAATGTTTCTGAATGGTTTTTCCTGCTCCTCTATTGCAGTTCTTAGACAACTATCGGTCTTTAGTTGATGATAGTATTGTGGGTGGCGGCTCATAAAATTAAGGTTAAGGCTTTGTGTGGCTGTATGAGCATCGGTAATAATCTCTTCTATTATGTTTTCTTTGAAACTATCTGTTATCCATTGTGATATGTAGTGCAAACGGCTTGTGTATCCATTGCATACGCCATTCCTGTAACGAATCTTCTCTAAATTATCACAGAAAGCATGGAATGTGGTTCTGTTTTGCTTGTGTGTCAATATTATGGCTGTAACCTGTTCCATAAAGGTTGTACAATCCATCTCCCGAGTGTTTACAATAAGGCGTTCGCCATCTTCTCTTTCGAGTGTCCCGGCAACGTATGGTGTTCCCATAAACTCATTTGCAACTGCAAGAACCAACTCTCCTGTTGTGTCGTAACAACCACCTGAATTGTTTAATATGCTTTCAATCTTCACGCTGTCTTTCTCTTGGTAAACAGAGTTTTGGGCATAAATATTACATATTATAGTAAGTATAAGAGTTGTTGTGATAAGTCTCATTTCTATATCTTTAATAAATTTCTTATTAAAAAGAACAAATTCAAAATAATTGTAAATATACGGAGTAATTCTTTTTTAATGCTTATCTTAGTTGCGAATTTTCGAAAATATCTTAAAGCGATGCGCAAACTGTTCATTATATTACTACTACTGCCGCTTGTCTTGTACGCGCAATTTACGGAGTCTCACTCTTCGCAGTTGCGTACTTTGCAGTCGGTTGTCAATGGCGACTTGAATAATCCGCCTGTAATAACTCTGAATAGTGATGACGAGATAGTTTTCTCTTTCGATGAACTTTCGCATACTTATCGTCGGTATATTTACAGAGTTACTCATTGTAATTACGATTGGTCTCCCTCGGAACTGCATGAGATAGATTACATAGACGGTTTTAATGATCGCACAATAGATTACTGGGAAAATTCTTCGGGTACTACGCAGTTGTATACTCACTACGAATTCTCTTTACCAAACGAAGATATTTCGTTGAAAGTATCGGGTAACTATCTTGTCGAGGTTTTTGATGATGATAATGAAGAAACTCCTGTTGCCATTTTTCGCTTTGCGGTTGTTGACAGACGACTCTCTCTTACTGCCAATGTGAGCGGTAATACCGATATCGATTATAATAAAACGCATCAGCAATTAAGTTTTAAGGTGGGTTATTCATTTAATATTCAAACCCCGGCAATCGATATTAAACCGGTTGTCTACCAGAATCGCAGGTTCGATAACAGAGTCGATGATTTGAAACCTACATATATCACAGGCAGAACCTTGGAATATGTAAACAATAAGGCATTGATATTTGATGCCGGGAATGAGTATCGACGTTTCGAACTTACCGACCCATATTCTCCCGGAATGAATGTGGAGCGTGTAACCTATTTCGAGCCTTATTTCCATGCCGACCTCTACGTTGATAAACCGCAGGAAAACTATATGTACGACCGAGACCAGAATGGGCGTTTCTATGTGAATACTTTACAAGGATATGATGTCGCTCTTGAATCCGATTATGCTCTTGTGCATTTTTGTTTCGATGCACCATACCGCAGTGGTGGAAACTATTATGTTCTTGGCGATTTCTGTGGTAATCGTCTTTCCGATGCAAACATAATGTCTTTCGATAATCTAAAAGGTGTCTATACCAATACGCAATTGTTAAAGTTCGGTTTATATAATTATCAATATGTTTGGGTTCCCCGGAATACTTCTTTTGCATCAACTGTCGGTTCCGAGGGTAATTTCTATAATACCGAGAATGAATATCTTATATTTGTCTATTATCGTGAATTCGGTGCGCGATATGACAGCCTTCTTGGTGTAGTACAACTGAATTACAATATGGAATATAACTGATATTATAAACAAAACGAGGTGTACGCCTCGTTTTGTTTATAGTTATAGTTCCCCACGCATCTTGTCTTCGAATGCAGCAAGTGCACTCTTTGCGCCTTCGCCCATGGCAATAACAATCTGTTTGTATGAAACATCGGTAACATCACCGGCAGCATATACGCCTTTTAACGATGTTCTTCCGTTTTTGTCGGTGATAATCTCACCAATTCTGTTTGTCTCTACAATATCTTTAAAAAGGTTGCTGTTTGCGCTTAAACCAATTTGAACAAAAACTCCGTTAAGGGCAATTCTTTGTTCGTTGCCATTGTTACGTTCTTTAACTGTAATTCCTGTAACATTGCTACCGTTCCCTTCGATGCTTGTTGTTTGTGTGTTTGTAAAAATCTCAACATTAGGTATGCTTCTCAATCGCTCTTGTAGAACATTGTCGGCTCTCAGGGTATCGGCAAACTCAATCAGTGTTACTTTCTTGCATATACCTGCAAGGTCTATTGCCGCCTCTACACCCGAATTACCTCCGCCAATCACTGCTACCTCTTTGTCTTGGTAGAACGGTCCATCGCAATGTGGGCAGAATGCCACTCCATGGCCAATATATTGTTCTTCACCGGGTATGTTGAGCCTACGCCACTTTGCTCCTGTCGCAATTATGAGTGCCGGTGCTTTGCACACCTCGCCACCTTTTATGGTAATCACTTTTGTTCCATTTTCTACGGCAACCGTCTCTATATGGCGGTTCTCCAAAACTTCAATGTTGTATTGTGATAAATGGTTTCTTAAGTCGTTTGCAAGGTGTGTGCCGGTTGTACTTACCACCGAAGGGATATTCTCTATTGCGACAGTCTCATTTACCTGTCCGCCAACTCGCTCTGCTATTAATGCAACCCTCAATCCCTTTCTTGCCGAATATAATGCCGCTGTGGTGCCGGCAGGTCCCCCACCTGCAACTATTACATCGTACTCTTTTACGTACTCTTCAACATTGCTGTTTATTGTAAAACGTTCCTCTAATTTGTCCAACAACTCACCTATTGTACCGCGTCCTACATGTAATAGTTCTCCATTGGCAAAGACTGTAGGTACTGCTTGCACTTTCAAACGTTCCACCTCCTCTGTATTTATTGCTCCATCTACCGCCTCGTGTGTAATATTTGGATTTAACAATGCCATTATGTTCAGTGCCTGTACCACATCGGGGCAGTTAGTGCAACTCAATGAAAGATATGTTGTCAGGTGAATCTTTTCTTTTATAGCCTTAATCCTATTTTGTATAAATTCATCGGGTAGGTTCTTGCCTTTTCCATCGGCATTCAATAATGCCATTATGAGCGATGTGAACTCATGTCCTCCGGGAACAGTACGAAATATAATTCCTGTATCTGCTCCATTCTTTAGAACCGAGAAACTCAGTCCATTCCCATCTGTTGTTTCACAACTAATATTCTCTGAAGTGCTTGCTACATCTTCCAACATGTCCACCAACTCGACACGCTGCTCGTGTTGGTGGACATATATTTTAAGTGTGTAATGCGCTTCAAGTTGTGAGAATATATCTCTTAACTGTGATTTTATCGCATTATCTAACATAATTAAATTCTTTTAAGGTTATTATCCTCTGTTTAAAAAGAGTGTTTTTATATCTTACCTACCAAATCGATGCTTGGTTTCAATGTCTCTGCTCCTCTTTTCCACTTGGCTGGGCACACCTCTCCGTCGTGTGTCGCAACAAATTGTGCAGCCTCTACTTTGCGTAACAGTTCGTCGGCATTACGTCCAATGCTGTTGTCGTGTATCTCTGCAAGTTTAATCTTGCCTTCGGGATTTACGACAAATGTTCCGCGATATGCCATGCCCTCTTCCTCTATCAGCACTCCGAATGCTCGCGATAATGCACCTGTCGGGTCTGCCAACATTGGGTATTTGATTTTTCGAATACTTTCCGATGCATCGTGCCATGCTTTGTGTACAAAATGTGAATCTGTACTTACTGAGTATACTTCAACTCCCATGGATTGTAACTCGGCATATTTCTCTGCAAGGTCTACCAATTCTGTCGGACATACAAATGTAAAATCGGCAGGGTAGAAAAAGAAGATAGCCCATTTGCCCTCTATGTCTTTGTTTGAAACACTACGGAAACTTCCGTTATGGAATGCCTGTACATTAAACTCGGGTAATTGTGAATTAATAATCGGTGTCATAATTTCTTATTTAAATTTATAAATGTTTTAATATTGAAACGATTTCAATTGCAAAGATATTTTCTGTATTATAGTTGTGCAATAGTTATATATGACTATTTATTTATATTTTTTAATTATATATGGTTAAAAAATATGTTATTCCTATATATAATTATAGAAATAACATATTGATATAATAGTTTGTTCAATACAACTAATAAATCAAATCCACTAGATTTTATCTATATTCCTTTTTACAAACTCCCATATTCCTCGTTTCTCTATTCTTAATAGGTTGCCTATGCTTTTCATAAAACGGTAATATGCCGATTTGCGCTTTATCTCTCTCTTTGTGAATGTGTAGAATATGAAAGTGAATAATATACTTAATGATAATACAATGTAGAACTGCGTATCTATGGATGCTCCTAAAAGATAAGAGATGTACCATGACAAAATTACAATACAGTTAAGTGTGAGTATAGAGATTGTAGTACCTATATGTGAAAACCCTAACTCTATAAAAAGATGGTGCAGATGTGTCTTGTCGGGGTTGAATGGGGAACGTTTCTGCATAATTCTTGCACTCATTACCCTCAAGGTGTCGAATACAGAAATTGAAAGAACTGACAGGGCGAACGGTATAAGACCAACTCCTTCATTTGCCAAGTAACTGCATGCACTATTTTTGTCCAATATATCCATTACGAAAATAGATAACAGCGTACCCATTAAAAGAGCACCTCCATCGCCAATGAACATTTTGGTTTTGCTACCAAAAACATTATGTAAAAAGAATGGTATCAATGCGCCAACCGCGGTTGCTGCTAATATTGTCATTACGGTATTACCCGATAGGTAGAACATTATTGCAAATACAGACGATGCCATTATACAATAACTCGATGATAGCCCGTTTACTCCGTCAATTAGGTTTATGGCATTTATTATACCTACTGTGGCAAACAGGGTAAGTGGGTATGCTAAATATGTCGGGATACCTCCGAACCCCCACAAACCAAAGAAATTGCCCATATAATCTTTACTGACAAGCATCACTGTTAAAATGACAATACATTCTATAAGAAAACGCAAACGTGGCGATAACCCTAAAATATCATCGAGTGTACCCAAGTAGAACATCACGGTAATAGCTGCTGTTACGATAAAAAGGTTAGGTGTGTTGTGTGCAATCTGTGAACTGCATATACCTACAATTATTCCAAAAAATACGGCAATACCACCCATAACCGGTGTTGGCTCGCGTTGCAGTTTGCGAGCATCGGGGTTGTCTACCAGGTTCTTCATTATGGCAATTTTCAGAACTTTGGGGTGAATCCAAAATGTTGCAATCATTGCAACAAAGAATGGTATGATTATATGATATAGTGTCGACAACATCTCTCTATATATTTGTTTTATCTATCTCTTTTTTTAACTATCAATTTTTTCAACCAATACACTTGGTATAATTGTTGTTGCAACTGCTACAACACCCTCTATCTTCACAACAACTCTTTTACCACGACCATTGTGTACTTTCATAAATGTTCCTTCTGCTCCTTCGAACGGACCGCTTAAGATACGTACTTTGTCGCCACGCGATAAATTTATCTCTTCGCTGTTCAAATACAATATCTTTTCGTTCTCGTTTCCGGCAATGGCTATAAAACTGAGCATTTGCCGTTCGGGAACTGTCAGGGGGCCTTTTACAAAATCACCTTCGCGACGCATTACATATCGCAACCATGGTATTTCCAGCCGTTTTAATTCGCTTATTGTGTTTTTATCGGTTTTTATGAAAATGTAGTTATGTATAGCCGACTCAACTTGCCATATTCGAGTACCCTCTTTGGTGGTTTTTCTAACTCTACGCATGGGGACAAAATTATCTATTCCCAACTGGTCGAGTCTCTCTTTTACTTTCAGTTCCCTTTGGTAGGTAACCCGCATAACAAACCACAACCTCTTCTGCTTTTTGTCCGCTACATTGTTCACAAATACCAAATTTGTCTATAAAATGCAAAGATAAAAATAAAAAAATAAAATTAATCTCTTTTACCCCCCCCCATTTGTTAAAAAGAATTAAAAATATTGTAGTTGTACTAATTTGAATAGGGAATAGAGGGTTTTAATAAATGAAACATTTCTTCAGTTTTTCTGTATTAGTGATTAACAAGACTGTTTTGTTGCTGTTTCATTCATTATATGATTCTAACATTTTTTTTATTAAAATGTTCAATCTCTGTTCGCATGTTGAATTTATATCTGTTTTTTTTGTATCAATAACGAGGTATTTATTATTACTTTTTTGTATATCTTTTTATTTTTTATATCTTTGTGGTGGAACCACGAATATAGACAGCACTCGCTGAGAAACATGCAAGTAAACTTGCGTTTCGCTCGTTTGTAACTATTTTGCAGAAACTGGTAATGTATATAATAATTCAAATATAGTATGGCTAACTCGAATCACGTAGTAATAATGGCCGGTGGCATAGGAAGTCGTTTTTGGCCGGTAAGTACAGCCGACTGTCCAAAACAGTTTGTTGATGTGCTAGGTTGTGGTAAATCGTTGTTGCAATTGACAGTAGAACGTTTTGGGAATATATGTCCACCCGAAAATATATGGGTGCTTACTTCAGAAAAATATGCCTCTTTGGTGAAGGAGCAATTACCAATGGTTGCCGACGAGAATATTCTTTTGGAACCTTGTCGACGCAATACTGCACCTTGTATTGCTTACGCTGCATGGAAAATAAAGAAACGTGACCCCAATGCAAATATGGTGGTTACTCCAAGTGATCACTTTGTCAATGATACACAGGAGTTTCGTCGTATAATAGAGTCCTCACTGCGTTTTGTAAGTGATTCCGATGCAATTCTCACACTTGGAATAAAACCGACACGTCCCGAAACAGGATATGGATACATTGAGGCTGTTTTGGGTGCGTCTACGCTCTCCAATAAAGAGGTTTATCGTGTCGATTCGTTTAAGGAAAAACCCGATATTGAAACAGCAAAATTATACATATCTAAGAATAATTACTATTGGAACTCCGGAATTTTTATTTGGAATGTACAAACCATAGTAAATGCTTTTAGAGTGTATCAGGCACCTATCGCAGAAATATTCGAATCTTTATTATCTCTCTATTATACCGATAAAGAACAGGCTGCTATCAATGAAAGATTTCCTGAATGTCGTAATATTTCTGTCGATTATGCTATCATGGAGCGTGCCGAAGAGATTTTTGTATTTCCGTCCGATTTTGGTTGGAGCGACTTGGGTACATGGGTGTCGTTGCATAATAAAATGCCTCACGATATAAATGGAAATGTTGCTGTAGATTCAAATGTTGAGATGCTCGATACACACAACTGCATTGTTTATGCACGTGATGCAAAGAAGGTGGTTGTGATAGGGCTCGACGATTGTATAATCTCGGAACACGACGGTCATCTGCTTGTATGTAAAATGAGTGAAGAGAACAGAATTAAAGAGGTCTCCGATAAATAACTTGAGACTTTTCAAGTATAAAATAATGGGATGCAGTCAATGAAGTGAACCCCAAAAGTTAGACAAAAAACTTTTGGGGTTTATTTTATGCG
>CAZEKX010000040.1:0-17392 GCA_964512955.1 uncultured Bacteroidaceae bacterium | reverse complement strand
TATCTCTTATTAAGAGATAATATCATTTACAAAATTTAATCAATTGATAATTAAATAAATAACTAAAAAATTATGAGAAAATTTACTTTATTTTTTACGTTATTGTCAGCCTTTACGGTTTCCGCAATAGCGCAAATTACAGCCGTTACAGAAATTGTTAACGGAAAGTGTTATACAATTAAATCGCAAGAGCGTGGTCCTATCTTTGTTACAGATTCAGGCAGTGATATTGACAATGCAAAAACAAATGCCACATCTAACGCAAAATCAGATGCTGAGAACTATATTATCTCAACTGCATACGATGGTGGTGTTGAAGCATCGGAACCAGGAACTACAGACGATTACAAATTTGCTCTTCTACGTGCAGAAAGCACTGCAAGTGGCTATTATTATCTATACTCTGTAAAGAAAAATCAATTTGCAGTTGTAAGTGGAACAAATTTACAGTTGAGTGATACACCCGAAAAGAGCAGTACATTTACAATCACCACATCGGATACATATTTTAGATTCTCAACACCTGCCGGAGCAGAAATTAACGTAACAGGCTGGGATGGAAATTATGGAATCAGAATAGCGGATGGAACTGCCGATGGTGGTAATAAGTTTGTTATAACCGAGGCAGGCGACTTTGAGAGCAGTGAAGCTCTTCAGAAAATCACAGAAATAGAAACTATTCCGCCTGTTGTAATGGAAGAGGGTGCATTGTATAAATTGTACAATGTAGACTCCGGTAAATATATGAAGATTGCAAAGACCGGTTCAACAAGCATAGATAACGGTGCTTTGATTGTAAGCGACTTCGTTGAGGGCGATCAAGAGATGATGTTCTATTTTGAGTCTGCAGATGTAGAGAATGAATATAGAATCAAATCGGCTGGTGGATACTACGTAAATCCTGTACAATGGGATTTCAGCACAACTACGACACATAATGGTAACTCATATACCATTACTCTTGATGATGAAACAGAGAATATCTATACGATTTATCAAGATGACACTCTAATACCCGGTTTTATTGGTTTAGGAAATGGAACAACAACATCATCAACATTGTACTCTGATACAGGTGAAAGTGCCAATGGAACAGAGTGGCAATTTATTAAGGTTGTAGAAGACGGAAAAGCATATCGTATTGCAGGAAAAATGTCGGATGGAACATTACGATATCTATACCGTAGCGGTAGTAGCATTACATGGAGTGCCGAGAAGAATACAACAAATGCTGGTATTTTTATTGCACAGAAATCAGGCAACTACTACACCTTTGTAGGTGCAGATGCAGACTGCGGCTGGACCGAGGGTGCCGGAATGAACACATCACATGTACAAATAAATATTGTAAGTGGCAAAGTTGGAACGAGTACACTGACATTGGTAGGCCAGATTAGTGGAAATAAACCTAACCGTACATACTCTTGTGAGTCAAGTGGTATGGGATTCTACTCTCGTGCAGCAACCGAGATTTATAAGAATGTAACTGAAACAGGCGTTACTACCGACTTTGTATTCGAAGAGGTTACCGACTATACAGGTTTCACCACAACCATAGCACAAGGCAGTAATGGCAACTATGGAACATTGAACCTTCCCTTTGCCGTTACAATCCCCGAAGGAGTAACAGCACATGGTGTAACACTCTCCGATAATGCCACATATCTTAAAACTACCGATTTGGAGTTAACAAACAACATTCTTCCTGTAAATACCCCTGTATTGCTTAAAGGTACAGAGAGTGGCAGTAAAGCATTTACTCCTGCTCCTTCTTATGGTCTTACAGCAATAAGCACAGGCTTCTCGGGTACTCTTGCCGCTGCAAGCGTAACAACTGCAAATGCCTACATTCTGGCATTTGAGGGTGAAACAGGTAGCGAAATCAAGTTCTTTGAACTCGACGGAACAGACAACACTGTAAATGCAAACAAAGCATACTACGTGGCAACAGATGCACAGGCTTCAAGAGCATTAAGTATCGATTTTGCCGGAGCAACAGGCATCGACGAGGTGAAAGGTGAAAACGGAGAGGTGAACGTAATCTACGACCTTACCGGTCGTCGCATAGAGACTATCACTGTCCCCGGTATCTACATTGTGAATGGTAACAAGGTTTTGGTAAAGTAAGAAAAGATGAATAGAGATATGAAAAAGAGTTATATAACACCTGCGATTGAGATTGTAAAGATTGATACTGTACAGATGCTTGCCGATTCTATTGGTGTTGGCAGCGGTACAAAACCCGGCTCCGGAGCATTGTCCAACGACCGTCGTGGCGACTGGGGCAATATCTGGGCTGAATAATTTTGGATGTTTTTTTTCTCAAAAAACATAAATGTTTAATTATTAGTATTTAGGTTATGGGGTGGCGATGTCGTGAGACATTGCCACTCTGCTTTTTATACAATAAAAACTAACAGGAAATTAACTTGCCATTCTCAATGGCAATCAACTCTTCATCGCACATATAACGAACAAGTGCATTTATTTTATGGCGTGGCAAACCAAGTGTGTCCAACTCAGCAGGAGAGTGAGGCTTACCGTCGGATAACAGAGCATTAATGCGCGATACAAAGTCTGTCTGTTCATTGGATGATAGTTCACCACCCTTATGTAAAAGACACACATCACATACCCCACACTTATCGCTACTGTTGTCTCCAAAGTACGAGAGGAGCATTTTGCTACGACACTCGTCATCGGAGGATGCGTATTGCAGCATAGCGCCAATACGTTTCTCGAACGACAGACGACGTTCGTCGTACACCTCGGGAGCAAAACGTAACTCAGTGCCAAGGACACGATGACGTGTAAAGGTTACTATGGGACATCGCTTGGAGGGAGCATAATCTATTATACGTTTCTGCGACAAAGAAACAAGTATCTCGTACATACGATGACGCGACAGTTTTGTTATGCGCGACAAATAACGTTCATCGATAAAGGCGTAATCGGTAAATAAGCCACTATAACTGCGTAACAGGGCTGTTATAAGTGTTTCGTACTCCTGTGGCAATGAACGCAGTTTATAGAGTTCGTCGCGCTCCACAATAAAGCGTACACGTGAGGCATACTCCATCTCTTCGACATATTCGATATATCCCATACGTGTGAGTATACGCAGTGCGCTATCGGTTTGCAATGTCGACAGATGATATTTTCGGCAGAAATCGACAAGTGAGAATTCGAATGTACAGTTAAGACCATCGCCAAGTGCCATGGTATAGTAGTAACAGAGGTTATCGTATGCATTACGTATAAACTCTTGCGAGGGGTAATTATCGGCTACACGCCGTGTAACAAGAGAGTGGTCGATACGGCTGTATAGCGCAACGGCAAATGCTTTATTGCCATCTCGTCCGGCGCGTCCTGCCTCTTGGAAATAGGACTCAACAGAAGATGGTATATCGGTATGCATCACCAAACGTACATCGGCTTTATCGATACCCATTCCAAACGCGTTTGTTGCCACCATAACACGTGATATACCTCTCTTCCACCGCTCCTCTTTAGCATCTTTGCTCTCGGGCGAAAGACCTGCATGGTAATACTCTGCTGTTACACCATGTGATAGTAGAAATTCACAAACCTCTTTTGTTTTCTTACGATTAAGAGTGTATATAATTGCAGAACCTTCTATTTTATTCAGTATATGCAGTATCTCTTGTTGCTTGTTTTCGGTACGACGTACAACGTATGCAAGGTTTTTTCGTTCAAAACTCATTCTAAAACAGTTCTCTTCGCGGAATGCCAACTGTTTTTGTATATCGACCACCACATCGGGAGTTGCTGTTGCCGTTAGAGCAAGTACAGGCACATTGGGGAAAAGCGCACGCAACTCGGCAAGAGTACGGTAAGCAGGACGAAAGTCGTGCCCCCACTGCGATATACAGTGTGCCTCATCGACGGTGATAAGTACTACAGGAATCTTACGTATCTTGTTCAGAAAAATTTCGGACGATAGTCGTTCGGGCGATACATACAGAAACTTATAGTTACCGAAAATACAGTTTTCGAGAGCCGTTACAACCTCTTGGTTACGCATACCGGTGTATACAGCAGCGGCCTTTATACCACGACTGCGCAGATTTGCCACCTGATCCTTCATAAGTGCAATCAAAGGAGATATGACAAGGCACAGACCATCGACAGCCAAAGTAGGAACCTGAAAGGTTATACTCTTACCGCCACCGGTGGGCATGAGACCCAATGTATCGCGTCCATTGGCTATACTATCTATTATTTCGCGTTGAATACCGCGAAAGTTGTCATACCCCCAATACTCTTTAAGGATTTTTCTGTATTTATCAGTTTTCACCTTTCGATTTACCGCTTTGAGTGTGTATGCTCTCTATCTGCAACTGCACCTCGCCATGCTTGTAGGTGTTATCTTCGAGAGTGTAACATATATCGAACGACTGTTTCGATTTGATATATTTCGCCTGCATACTCTGTCCAAAGGCTATACCGTTTATTACATTGCTCGATTTGTTATCGACAAGTTCCAACTTTATATGCTCCTGACGACGTCCGACAACCTTGCTAGTTCCGTAGTCGTATACATTATGTGTACAGAAGATTGGTTTTGGATTATCGGGACCATGAGGACGGAACTTCTTGAGGTCGTTAAAGAAACGACGTGTTATATCTTTAAAATCGAGTTCAGCCTCAATCTCTATTATAGGGTCGGTCTGTTCCGGCAAGATGTTTTCTGTTACATACTCTTCGAAACATTTGGCAAACTTATCGACATTTTCAACTTTCAAGGAGAAGCCGGCGGCATAGGTGTGTCCACCAAAATTGTCGAGGTAGGTACGACAATGCTCAATAGCCTTATATACATCGAAGCCTGTTACAGAACGTGCAGAGCCGGTAGCAATATCACCGGTGCAGGTTATTACCACTGCAGGACGATGATACACCTCGGTGAGACGCGATGCAACAATACCAATAACACCACGATGCCAATCTTCGTTAAAAATGACAATTGCACGTTTCTCGTCAAAGTTCTCCAGATTCTCAACAATACGGTTTGCCTCTTCGGTCATACTCTTGTCAAGGTCCTTACGAGTCTCGTTATATTCGTTTATCTGCTCGCTCATTTCGAGAGCGGCACGCAAATTATTCTCTATAAGCAAATCGACTGCTACCTTACCCTGCTGTATGCGTCCCGAAGCATTTATACGCGGACCAATCTTAAATATTATATCGTTTATGCTTATCTCTTTGTCGCGTAAACCGCACACTTGTATTATGGCACGCAAACCGGTGCTTGCACCATGATTCAACTGCTTTATACCATGATATGCAAGTATTCTGTTTTCGCCCATGATAGGAACCAAATCGGAAGCGATGCTCACAGCCACCAAGTCGAGCAGGACATTGAGTTGCTCCACCGGTATCTCATTATCCATGGCAAATGCCTGCATAAATTTAAAACCCACACCGCAACCGGAAAGATGAGGATAAGGATATGTAGAGTCGGCACGTTTAGGATTGAGGATTGCCACTGCACAAGGTAACTCTTCGTCGGGGACATGATGGTCGCAAACAATAAAATCTATCCCTAACGATTTTGCGTATGCTATCTCCTCGATAGCCTTTATTCCGCAATCGAGTACAATAATGAGTTTCACATCGGTAGAATGAGCATAGTCGATACCACGTTTAGAGATACCGTAACCATCCTCATTTCTATCGGGAATATAGTAATCTATATTCGATGAGAACTGTTGTAAAAACTTATAAACCAATGCAACGGCAGTTGTGCCATCGACATCATAGTCTCCGTATACCAATATACGTTCCTTACGCCCCAATGCCTTATTCAAGCGTTTAACGGCAACATCCATGTCGTTCATGAGGAACGGGTTATGGAGTCCCGAAAGGCGGGGACGAAAGAATTGTTTGGCTTCGGAAACGGTAGTTATTCCTCGCTTTATGAGCAAATCGCAAAGAATGGGACTCATGTCCAACTCTTCCGAGAGTCGCTTAGCATCCTCTATCTGCTTATATGTCGGAGGTTGATATTTCCATTTCTGACCCATTTATATATTATTTTATTTTTCTTTGCTCTATAAGAGTTTGATTACTTAGGTAGTCGCATACACTCTACGGCACTACTCATGCAGTATAACTCTATTTCAATTTGTAAAGGTACGCAAAAGAGATAAAAAAACATCTCTGTTTCTCATTTTTTTTGAGAAACAGAGATGTTTTATATTTTTTTAGAAGTTTATTGTTACTTCAAACCCAACTTCTTTGCAATGTGTTTGGGAAGTGCATCCTTATGAACGACAATATTCATAGTCTTGTAGCGAGCGAATGCTTTAGATGCATACCATACACCTTCGTACTTGCCACTCTTACCCCAAGAGTTCTTAACCATGTAATATTCGTTACCATCCTGGTCTTTTGCTATACCGTATATTTGCATACCATGGTCATCAGTAGTCTCCCAATTATCGTATGCCTGTTGACGCTCCTCTTGTGTACACCACTTCTGAGGCTGGGGCTTGGTGTTCAGTTTCTTCTCGGCAGGAGTAAGTTTAAGCCAATGAGCCATATCTGAACCGCTCAACTCCTGTGCTTTTTCTGCATCGGGAAGCACTGCTATACCATCGCGAGTAAAGCCATTTTCACTAACATCACTACCCCATGCAATGGTGTAGCCCTCCATAATTGCATTGTCGAATACCTCCATAAGTTCGTCGATAGGAAGGTTGTACGACTGAGCCCAACGCCAGTTGTCCTGCACCTCGATAACGAAAGATGTATAGAAGGGATAGTGTGTATATGATGTCAAAGATACATAGTCGGCAGCGTTCAAGCCTAATGATTTATAGAACGATTGAGGAGTATACTCCTTGCCCTCGTATGTAAACGATTCGGGACGTTCACCAAGATAGATATCATGAACAGCCTCGACAGCCTTTTTCCAAAGAGGTTGTCCGTTGGTTCCAACCTGTAAACTGCGATGTTTGCCCTTTGCTATAGCCTCAACCACTGCATCACTTATGGCAGATAGTTCGTTGTGGTTACTGAGTGTATCACCGTACATAACACCGGGGCGCATTTCACTCTCGGGAACAAGACCAAATTTATCCATACCGTAGATTACATCGTAAAACGAACCACCCTGCGAATAAGAGACATCGCCATGTGTGCGTACTGCTTTGTCGGCACGGTCGATATATGTATTGTACACGATATACATTTCGGAGAAATCGTATTCACCCTTACCCATGCGCAACAACTCCGACTCTATGAATGCAAGTGTCGAATAACACCAGCAGGTACCTGCACGGTTCTGGTTCTTGATGCTTGTAATAGGATTCTCTTTTACCACTGTAAATTCAAAGCCCTCTTTTTGGGGCTCGGTGCCTTCTGTTGCCTGCGCAAAGGTATTCGCCGATGCGAAAGCCAACGCCATCAATAATAATACTTTCTTCATTTTTTATTTTGTTTATTGTGTTACTCCTCTACAGGTTCATTGTTAATGCCCTTCATTGCGTCGGCTATCTTAAGTTCGAGCTCCTCGGCTAGTTCGGGATTGTCGGCAATGAGTGCCTTTGTACGGTCGCGACCTTGCGCCAGTTTGGTGTCGTTATAACTAAAGAAAGAGCCGCTCTTTTTAATTACACCGTATGCTACACCCAAATCGACAATCTCTCCAACACGCGAGATACCCTCACCGAACATAATATCGAATTCGGCTTTGCGGAACGGAGGTGCGACTTTGTTCTTTACAATCTTCACACGCACTTGGTTACCGATAGCATCTTCTCCATCCTTTAACTGGCTTACACGACGTATATCGATGCGCACCGATGCATAAAACTTAAGTGCATTACCTCCGGTTGTTGTCTCGGGGTTACCGAACATAATACCTATCTTTTCACGCAACTGGTTTATAAAGATACATGTTGTTTTTGTTTTGCTGATAGCCGATGTAAGTTTACGTAAAGCCTGCGACATGAGACGTGCTTGAAGCCCTACCTTGTTTTCACCCATCTCACCCTCAATTTCAGCCTTAGGGGTGAGAGCGGCAACAGAGTCGATAACAATAATGTCCACTGCCGAAGAGCGTATTAGTTGCTCGGCTATCTCAAGTGCCTGCTCACCACAGTCGGGCTGTGATATAAGAAGGTTATCGATGTCTACACCCAATTTCTGTGCATAGAAACGGTCGAAAGCATGCTCGGCATCAATAATAGCGGCAATACCACCCATTTTTTGTGCCTCGGCAATAGCATGTATGGCAAGTGTTGTCTTACCCGACGATTCGGGACCGTAAATCTCAATTATACGTCCACGTGGATAACCGCCAACACCGAGAGCCGCATTCAAACCCACCGAACCCGATGGGATAACATCTACCTCTTCGAAGCAGTCATCACCAAGTTTCATGATAGAACCTTTTCCAAAGTTCTTCTCTATTTTATCCATTGCAGCCTGCAACGCTTTCAACTTTTCCGATGCTGCAACGTTCTCAATTTCCTCTTTCTTTGCCATTTAGAGATTCTGTTTATTAACTATTTCACATTAATCAAAGTTCCAAGTCGCCATCGAACACTTCGTGCCAGGGCAATCCCTGTTTGTTCAACTGCTCCATGAATGGATCGGGGTCGAACTGCTCTACATTCCAAACACCCGGTTTACGCCACAAACCCTTCATAAACATCATTGCACCAATCATGGCAGGAACACCGGTTGTATAACTTACGCCTTGCATACCGGTCTCTTTATAAGCCTCTTGATGACTGCAATTGTTATATACATAATAGGTACGCTCCTTACCATCTTTCACACCACGTATACGGCAACCTATAGAGGTTTCACCTTCGTAGTTCTCACCCAAATCCTGCGGATTGGGAAGCACTGCTTTGAGGAACTGCAAAGGCACAATCTTTTGACCGTTATAATCGATTTCGTCGATACGCGCCATACCTATGTTCTGAATTACACGTAAGTGTGTAAGATACTCCTGACCGAATGTCATCCAGAAACGAGCACGTTTTATTGTGGGGAAGTTCTTGGTAAGAGATTCCAACTCCTCGTGGAAGAGAAGATAAGATTCGCGAGGACCTACATTAGGGTATGTAAGGGGTTTATGTATCTCCAACGCACCCGTCTCTATCCATTTACCATCCTCGTAATAACGTCCTTTCTGAGTAATTTCACGAATATTTATTTCGGGGTTGAAGTTTGTAGCAAATGCTTTATGATGATTACCTGCATTACAATCTACAATGTCAAGGTAATGTATCTCATCAAAATGGTGTTTGGCAGCATACGCTGTATATACGCCACTCACGCCCGGGTCGAAACCGCAACCAAGAATTGCTGTCAAACCTGCCTCTTTAAAGCGGTCGTGATATGCCCATTGCCAACTATATTCAAAGTGAGCCTCATCCTTGGGCTCATAATTGGCTGTATCCAAGTAGTTCACTCCACACTGCAAGCAAGCCTCCATGATTGTGAGGTCTTGATATGGCAATGCCACATTTATGACAATCTCGGGTTTGAAGTCGTTGAACAATGCCACCAAATCCTGAACACTGTCGGCATCGACCTGAGCAGTTTTGATATTGGGATTGCCTATTGCTTTAACAATAGCATCGCACTTTGAACGTGTACGACTTGCAATCATAATTTCGGTAAACACATCGCTGTTCTGAGCGACCTTAAAAGCGGCAACGGTACCAACACCACCAGCGCCAATGATTAAAACCTTTCCCATTTTAGTAGTTTAACCTTTAAGATTGTTTATAAATAAAGTATTTAAATTTCTTCTTTTTAATTAAAGCCATGCATAGCGCGCGTATTGCGCCATTAAGATGCGAAGATAGCATAAAATATAGGTAAAAGCAAATTTTCAAATACCATTTTCAAAGGCAAATATTTTATGACACATTTTTCTGCCACATTGTCAGTTTGTCATACATGTAGTAAATGCCAAAATGTATTATCGGACAAAAATGTTACAATATTTTGAAGTTGGCACAGACTTTGCTCATTACTTGGTGAACTGAACAAAAGTTCGAGATTATAAGTTGAAATAACAAATAAATAAAAAAAATAAAAGATTATGGGAAAGATTATTGGTATTGACTTAGGAACAACCAACTCATGTGTATCGGTTTTCGAAGGTAACGAACCTGTAGTAATAACAAACAGTGAGGGAAAACGTACAACGCCATCAATTGTATCGTTCGACAACAATGGTGAGCGTAAGGTAGGAGACCCTGCAAAGCGTCAGGCTATCACAAACCCTAAACGTACAATTTTCTCTATCAAACGTTTTATGGGTGAAAACTGGGCACAGGTTCAGAAAGAGATTACACGCGTACCTTATACTGTAGTAAACGAGAACAACATGCCTCGCGTGGATATAGATGGTCGTTTGTACACACCTCAGGAGATTTCGGCAATGATTCTTCAAAAGATGAAAAAGACTGCCGAAGATTATCTTGGTCAGGAGGTTACTGAGGCTGTCATCACAGTTCCTGCTTACTTCTCCGACTCACAGCGTCAGGCAACAAAAGAGGCAGGTCAGATTGCAGGTTTAGAGGTTAAACGTATTGTAAATGAACCTACTGCAGCGGCTCTTGCATACGGTGTTGACAAGGCAAACAAAGATATGAAGATTGCAGTATTCGACCTTGGTGGTGGTACATTCGATATATCTATTCTTGAGTTTGGTGGCGGTGTATTTGAGGTTCTCTCCACAAACGGAGATACGCACCTTGGTGGTGATGACTTTGACCAGGTTATTATCGACTGGTTGGCAGATGAGTTCAAAGCCGAAGAGGGCGCAGATCTAAAAGCAGACCCCATGGCATTGCAACGTCTTAAAGAGGCAGCAGAGAAGGCTAAGATTGAGTTGTCATCTACAACATCGACAGAGATTAACCTCCCCTACATAACAGCAACAAGCGCAGGTCCCAAACACCTTGTAAAGACATTGACACGTGCAAAATTCGAGTCTTTGGCACACAACCTCATTCAGGCATGTTTGGAGCCTTGCAAAAAGGCTATGCAAGATGCAGGTCTTAGCAACAGCGAGATAGACGAGGTTATTCTTGTAGGTGGTTCAAGCCGTATTCCCGCTGTACAGAAATTAGTTGAGGATTACTTTGGCAAAGCACCTTCAAAGGGCGTAAACCCCGATGAGGTAGTAGCAGTTGGCGCGGCAATCCAGGGTGCAATCCTTAACAAAGAGGGCGGTGTTGGCGATATTGTATTGTTGGATGTAACACCTCTTTCAATGGGTATTGAAACTCTTGGTGGCGTAATGACAAAACTTATAGAGGCAAATACCACTATCCCCTGCAAGAAGAGCGAGACATTCTCTACCGCAGCCGACAACCAGACAGAGGTTACAATACATGTATTGCAAGGTGAGCGTCCTATGGCAGCACAGAACAAATCTATCGGTCAGTTCAACCTTACAGGTATAGCACCTGCACGCCGCGGAGTACCCCAGATTGAAGTAACATTCGATATTGATGCAAACGGTATTCTTAAAGTATCGGCAAAAGACAAAGCAACAGGTAAAGAGCAGGCTATTCGCATTGAAGCATCGTCGGGCTTGAGCAAAGAGGAGATAGAGCGTATGAAAGCAGAGGCTGAAGCAAATGCCGATGCAGACAAAAAAGAACGTGAGAAGATTGATAAACTGAACCAAGCAGACTCAATGGTATTCCAAACAGAAAACCAGTTGAAAGAGTTGGGCGACAAGATTCCCACAGACAAAAAAGCACCTATTGAAGCCGCTGTTGAAAAACTGAAAGAGGCACACAAGGTACAAGACCTTGCCGCAATTGATACCGCAATGGCAGAATTGAACAACGCATGGCAAACAGCAAGTGCCGAGATGTATGCTCAAAGTGGAGCACAAGGCACACAGAATACCGGTGGAGCACAAGGCGGCCAGCAAACAGGTAGCGACAATGTACAGGATGCAGAGTTCGAGGAAGTAAAGTAATTTCAAGAACTTACAACCAATAAAAAAACGATGAGTTTTAAAACTCATCGTTTTTTTATTGGTACTATTTTATCCGGGATTGTAAGGAGAACCTGTCGAGAAAGATTCTCAGACCGGCAAGAGTATCACAGAAACAGATACAACCACCCGATGCACGGAATATCTTCGCATTGGAGATGGCTATATTACGTTCATGTTCCGGAAAACGTTCCACATCGGGAGCAATTATATCGTCGCATTTAAGGTTGGTACCTAACATTTCGAAAAAACAGCAGGCTGTTTCGTAGGTATTCAGGGTATTCTCGGCACCATAATTGTACACTCCTGCAGGCAGTTCAAATGTATATGGCAACAATTCAATCACTTCGTGTACATTTGTTATACCGCGAAACTCTCGCACAGGGAAAAAGACCTTTTCACGTTTTGCTACAGCATCGAGTATTCTCACCACAAAGTTTTCATGTGTAGAAAGCCCCTCCCGGAGGATATCATACATCCATGTGGCACGTAGGATTACGGCATCGGGGCAAGCATCTGCCACAAGTTGCTCTGCCTCTGCTTTCTGACATGCATATACGCTTTCGGGAGCAAGAACTGCATCTTCATTTACCGAACCCTTCCCTCTGTTTCCATTATAGACCTGTTCCGAGGAAAAAAAGATGAATCGTGCCCTATGTGAGACCGCTTGACGCGCCATATTCTGCGCGCCAAGGACATTAACCTTATAACTGCCTTGTTGGTCCTGCTCGCACTGCATGGTATTGGATATTGCAGCCAGATGCAAAACAATATCGGGAGAATTATTGGCAAAATAGCGAGAAACAGATGAGACATCAGTTATATCCAATTCGGAATGAGTGGGAGCAAGTACGCGATATACTCCTGCCCAACGCTTTACGAACCTGCATCCCAAAAAACCGCTTGCACCTGTAACAAGTATTGTTTTCATAAATAAATTTTAGTAAAATCAAAAACTATATGTTGCACTTAACGTCATATTACGACCGGGGGCACTTATTCCGCAACTGTAGGGACGATAACGCTTATCGGTAATATTCTCTAATGTTGCATTAAATACCAAATTACTATTCATTTTATACGAAGCACGTACATTTAAAGTTATCCATGCCGGAGAATAGGCATTACCTTCGGCATCAAGTGCATAAAATTCGGTTTTTTCCTTCTCTTCCCGGGGCATGTCATCGGCTTTACATTCTGCCTGAAAGGCTGTATAAGCCTCTATACAAAGTTGACTGTTATCGAAACCGACAGCAGCACGACCAAACATAGGTGCTGCATGGCGAGAGGGCGATTTTTCGCCATTGTCGAGTTCTTCACGCCCATGCTGATAGTTTATATTGGTATTTGCATAGAAATAACGTGCGAAACGGGCTTCGGCACCAAACTGTACTCCCCAAACATTTGCCACAGCCGCATTTTGCAATGCCTGCACACGGCACTCCTCTCCTTGATATTCCATTGTCTCTTTACCGTTGAATATAAAATTACGACGAACAATGGCATTATCAAGATGCGTATAATAAAGCGTTGCATCCAATTTAAGGAAGCCGGCAAGATGTTTTACAACACCAAACTCAACATTATCGGCATATTCGGGTTTCAAAGAGGGATTGGGAACCGTTACACATCCATCGACACTATCAAACAGTTTACCCATATCATCGACATTTGGCGCTCTGAAACCACGTGCATAGTTAAGACGCAATAACCAGCTCGATGATGGGCGCCAATTCAACCCGATATTACCACTTAAACTACCCTCATCGGATGTCTGTTTTGCCCTAAAAGGAATATCATATCCGGCAGTGGAGAAGTCGTTATCTATTTTGTAATGGTTATACCTTATACCTGCCTCGACATTCAGTCGCGAAGTTATATGCCACTCCCCTTGCAGATATGCACCGGCACTATACCATTCTGCTTTGGGATAACGAGCGGCAATAACAGATGATTCCCCCGTAGTTATATCCTCACCTTTACCTGTAGAACGTACATTGTTCAGCACATACTCCACACCGTAGCACAGTGACGCATTGCGTGCTATTGCCTTACGCAGGTCGAGATTGGCACTCCAAGCATCAACCTTTTCGCTTTGTGTTTCACGTAAAGATTTGTTCAAATTACGGCTTATACGGCTCTCCTCAAAGCGTTGCAGGGCAACATTAAGGCGCAAGGAGTCGTATAGTACGTTTTTGCTCGACTGCTCCAACATAAGTTGATTCATCACCCACTTTTGCGGTCCGTAGTTCCACTCGGCATAACGAGGCAATCCGTTACGCATACGCTGATGCCTGTCGTAGCGCGCATACTCCGATGTTTCACTAAGATGAAATGCATATTCGAAGTTCCATTTATTATTTGGAGAATAACGAACCTTCTGCATGAAATTATATTGCGAATAGCCACTTGGCGACTGTCTACGTTCATCGGTATTTGCTATTACATTATCTTTTATTGAACCATCGCTACCATAACCGGGCTGTACAATATAAGGCATGAGATACTCTTTCGGTCCATGAGAACCCTGTTTGAGGTCCTCGAACGAAGAGTGCGTAAAACTGGTAAGGAAGCCCCAATGTTTAAACCCGACACCGGCATGGACATGCGTTGTCAACTCATTTGAGGCTGTCGCAGCACGCACCGTTGCAGAGCCATATACGACAGGGGTTTCATCTTTTGCAAAACGCGGTCGCAGAGTATTAAAGAGCATAACTCCACCTATGGCATCACTGCCATAACTTACTGCTCCGGGACCAAATAGCACCTCAGTCTCCCTTATGGCAAAAGGGTCGAGTGAAATAACATTCTGCAAATTTCCGGAACGGAAGATTGCACTATTCATGCGCACACCATCGACACTGTAAAGCAGACGATTGGTTGAGAAACCGCGTATCATGGGACTCCCACCGCCATACTGGCTCTTTTGTATAAATACTTCACCCGACAGACCCAACATATCGGCAGCAGTTTGGGGATTGTATGCATTTGTCTGCTCAAAATCGAGACGTGTTATTTTTGTAGGGACTACATCTATCTCTTGACACCACCTGTTGCCCGAGATAACAATCTCTTGCAATCGTTTATCTCCAAATTCCTGTGCCACAACTCCCACACACACTAAATGTAGAACAAGTAATATTTTGTATTTGCGTATAAGTTCCATTATTATTCAAAGTTTTTATTTCAGCAAGAGTTTGCCATTCTTAACAAAGTCATTATCATCGGTAGCAAGATAGAAGTATACTCCCGAAGGTAGACCTGCTGTAGAGACAACCAATTGCGATGTGCCACTAATATTACGCACAACCTCGCCTTTAGAGTTATAGATTTCTACATTTATATTGCTTAAACGATGAGGTTCAAATGTTAAATTTTCGCCAACATATACCACATTGCCCGAAGTAAGCAATATATCGCGGGGTTTCTCTACCATACCTGCCACATCTGTTGCGTCGGGAACAGGTTTACTACCCTTTATCATACCCTTTATGGTTTTACTATTGCTACCGACAGGCGTTGTAACAGTAAGTGTTATATCGTATGTTTGGTCGGGTTCAATGGTTATAACAGGATTGCGCACTTCGTACGATGTAATAGATAATGGAGCCGGATTTATATCCCATTTCCACTCCGCATCGGTTTGATTAACAATACTGTAACTGTCGAGATTGATAGTACGAGGATAACTGCTCTGTGTGTTATCGCCAGAACCGGCATTAAGAATAAGAGGTTGTGCTATAGGCATAAACTCTTTATCGACCAAATCGCGTTCCCAAATACCATTATTTGTAGCAAGACGTATTACCCCTTTTTTGTAAAACGGTAACATACGATTAAGATTCATCACCTTTTGCAAACCTGCGCTATAATCGACCCAACCATCGGTTGTATCATCGCGATACAGCACTTTACCTCGCGGAGTTGTATATGTCTCATTCAAATAGCCGTATGTGAACGCTATTGCATAAGCAGCATTTTTCTCGTTTCCGGTAAGGAAGAAACGTCCTACAATATGTCGTTCCTCGTTGCCCTGCCAATTGCTGAAAGTAAGTCCGTTGTCGAGTTTTTCCCATGTTGCACCATTGTCCACTGTGCGCCAGAAACTTCCCGGGTCGCCATCACTTACCCAAATCTCGTTTTCGTTTGTAGGATGTATTGCAAGTTTATATGCATATCCGTCCATATCGAAATTAATATTATATTCCTCGAATGTTTCACCTGCATCCATCGAGTAGTAGATGTATCCTTGTGTACCTACAACTATTTTATCGGGATTGGAACGAGAAACCGCTATAGCACTTATAGGCTCATCGAATTTATGAACAATGGAGAAATTTGTACCATCGTCTGTTGTACGCCATAACGTTTTGTACTCCTCGTCGTATGTACCTTGTACAATATAGAAGCATTGTGCATAACGTGGGTCAAACTCAAAACCTATTCCGTATTGCGAAGACTCCCTTGGATATGTCCAATAGTCGAGAAAAGGCACAAATTCTTCGGTCCAGTCATCGGGCATTATAACATTTTCGGAGTCACTGAAAGCAACTTTCTTGGGATTGGAAAGAAAAACATAACCTGTTGACATTTCACTACCCCTCATAGATATTGAAACACCGTTATATCTATCCATCTGCGACATATTTCCGTTATGATTACGTCCACCAACCATAACATCCTCGTTCCAACCGATATCGAAGCCCCAGAATTCCGATGCATAGAGACCACGCAATTTAGCCTCGGCATGTTCACCAAAAAAGTCGTTACTGTACACCATACCTCCATCGGTAGAGAGCCATGTATCGCCTGTACCATTTGTCTGCACACACTGCATGTCGCAATGGAGGTCGAACTTTCCATAATAACCGCCTATGTTTTCAAAAGTTTTTCCACCGTCTGTAGAGCGATAAAGGTGTATTATTCCCACCAAAAGGTGTTCGGGGTTTGTAGCCGAGGCAGTACAAACCATATCGTAGTACCCTTGTCCACCCTCTTTATCCATATATTCGAGTTGGTCTACCGGGTCGGTAACAGTAAATGTATTACCACCATCGGTACTCTTATACAGCAATGGTGCTCCACTGAAATATAGAGGGCCGGGATTCGACTTCTCATTTCTGCGACAAGCCCACAGATAAACATATTCGGAACTTGCTTCACTAAGACCTATACGCGCACTTATCAACGGTTCCGAACCCAAATCGAGAACATTCCAATTTTCACCGCCATCGATACTCTTGTATAGTTTCACGGTTGAATATTCGTGCTCTATAGCGGCATAACACACATTTGGGTCTTTTGTAGAGAACTTGACATCGAACACCAAGCCTTTTAACTTCCACTGCCATGTATTACCTCCATCGGTAGAGAGATAGAGGTTTG
>CAZEKX010000039.1:0-17776 GCA_964512955.1 uncultured Bacteroidaceae bacterium | reverse complement strand
GAATATGTACGTTACAATGGTGTGCTGTTTGTAAAACTTAAACCGGGGCAGAGTATCGATGGTGTTGTACGCCAATATAACAGTGGTGCATCGGTGGCTGGTGATTTTGAATTGCTCAGTTTGCAGTTGCGCTTGATTAACGAAATTTCGGGTGTAAACTCGGCTATGCAAGGACAAGCACCTAAAGCCGGAACACCGGCAAGTCTCTATGCTCAGCAGGCATATAACTCTTCGTTGAATCTTAAAGGCATGTTCGATAGTTTTCGCCTATTTCGTCGTCGTCGTGATAATAAATTAATGAAGACTATTCAACAATTCTATACCGAAAGTCGTTACATAGATATTGCCGGTAGCGATTACAGTGAAGAGGCTAAATGGTATAATCCCGAAAAAGTACAAAATGCCGAAATAGATTTGACAATTTCCGAAGGGTATAATACTCCCGCATTTCAGATGCTGGCAAATGATTTTCTTATGGAACTGTTCAGAGCGCAGGCTTTGGATGTAAAAACATTGCTTGAGAATACTTCATACCCATTTGCAAATAAAATATTGGAGGCAATTAAGCGTAATGAAGAGCAGGTGGCGCAAGGAAATCCCATGAGTGGAATTCCGCCGGAACTTATGGCTCAATTGCAAAATGCAACAAATGGCAGTAATGAACAATCTATGCCTGCCGATGTTGTCTCACAAACAAACGATATGCCCTCTGAAACAGAATTGCAGGAAATGTGATAAATTTTTAAAGAAACAAAACATCTTGTTAAATAAAAATATTATCTTCGCAGTCGATAAATAAAATAAAAATCAATATTATATGATGAAGAAATTATTTGTATTCGCAGTAATGATTGTGATGCTTGCAACCACAATCTCTACAACTTCGTGTAGTACCGCTAAATCGGTTAACAGTGCTTTTGCCAAGAATGGATATACTATGGGTGTGTTTACTCCTGCTCAGCAGGCTCAACTGGCTCCTGTAATGTCTTCATTCCCCGCTTTTAGTTATGATGCAATGGGCTATTTGCAAACAGCAAATGCAACCACCTTTGTATATGCGGTGGATGAGGCTGCTTGGAATACCTATTGCAATACACTTGTTGGGAATGGGTTCTCAAATATGGGAATAGGTTTTGTTAAGGCCGATAAAGGAAGAAATATTACATATAATGTAAGTGGTAAATTTACAACAATTTACAAACAAACATATCTTCTTGTTACATATACATACTCAGGCTTTTGATTAAATAGAATAGGTGATAGAAAATATTAAACCGGAGAGTGTCATTTTTTTATATGGACACTCTCCGGTTTAATTTATATTTTGTAAATTCGCGCTTTAAAACAACATCATCTTTTTAAGCGATTATAATTAAAAAAGAGAATAATGACACCGCAAGAACGAATATTGGAACTTCGTAAGTTGTTGCACGAGCATAATAGAAAATATTATGTGTTGAGTGCCCCCGAAATAGGTGATATGGAGTTCGACATGTTAATGCGCGAACTACAGGATTTAGAGGCGGAGCATCCCGAAATGTACGATTCTAATTCGCCCACACAGCGTGTTGGAAGTGATATAACAAAAGGTTTTAAACAGGTGGCACATAAATATCCGATGTTGTCATTGGGGAATACATACTCCAAAACCGAAGTTGCCGATTTCTATGAACGTGTGAAACGTGCATTGAACGAAGATTTTGAGGTGTGTTGTGAACTTAAATTCGATGGAACATCTATCTCTCTTACTTATATCGATGGAAAACTTGTACAGGCTGTTACTCGTGGCGATGGCGAGAAAGGCGATGACGTTACGGCAAATGTGAAAACAATACGTTCTGTACCATTGGTATTATCGGGCAGTGGCTATCCAAAAGAGTTTGAAATACGTGGTGAGGTTCTTATGCCTTGGGATGTTTTCGAGATGTTGAATAAGGAACGTGAAGTGGCAGAAGAATCCCTCTTTGCAAATCCGCGCAATGCAGCCTCGGGTACTCTTAAGTTGTTGGATTCAACAACTGTTGCAAAAAGAAAACTCGATGCATTCTTATATTACATGCTTGGTGATGAGTTGCCTTGTGATGGGCATTATGAAAATTTAAAAGTTGCCGAACAGTGGGGTTTCAAAGTATCTGATATTACAAAGAAGTGTAAAACTCTCGAAGAGATATTTGAGTTTATAGATAGGTTGGATGTTGAACGAAAAAATCTGCCGTTTGCAACCGATGGTATTGTTCTTAAGGTAAACTCTATACTCCAGCAAAAAAATCTGGGGTATACGGCAAAATCACCACGTTGGGCCATTGCATATAAATTTCAGGCTGAACGTGCCGTTACACGTCTCAATGGGGTTACGTATCAAGTAGGACGTACCGGAGTTGTTACTCCGGTGGCAAACCTCGACCCGGTGCAGTTGTCGGGTACGGTTGTGAAACGTGCGTCGTTGCATAATGCCGATATTATAGAAAAACTCGATTTGCATATTGGCGATATGGTGTATGTTGAAAAAGGTGGTGAAATTATCCCAAAAATTACAGGTGTCGATTTGGATGCACGTATCCTGATAGGTGATAAGGTACGTTTCATAAGCAAATGTCCCGAATGTGGCACTCCACTGGTTCGATACGAAGGCGAAGCCGGACACTATTGTACTAACGATACGGGATGTTCGCCTCAGATAAAGGCGCGTATTGAGCATTTTGTTACTCGCGAAGCGATGAATATCGATTCTTTAGGACCCGAAACAGTAGAATTGTTATATAATTTGGGGCTTGTGAAGGATATTGCCGACCTATATACATTGCAGGCTACTGAACTTATGTTTCTTCCTCGTATGGGTGCAAAATCGGCAGAGAATATGATTGCCGGTATTGCCGAATCGCGTAAGGTCCCGTTTGAACGTGTGCTTTTTGCATTAGGAATACGTTTTGTAGGTGTTACAGTTGCAAAACGCCTTGCACGTGCATTCCTTAATATCGATGCATTGATGTCCGCTACACTGCCCGAACTGATGGCGGTCGATGAAATTGGTGAAAGAATTGCTATGAGTGTACAGCAGTTCTTTGCAAAAAACGATAACAAAGTGCTGATAGAGAGGCTTAGAATGGCAGGGTTGCAATTTGAACTTGCGCCCGAGGTGCTTTCTGCACACACCGAAATATTGAAAGGAAAGAGTATTGTTATAAGTGGAGTGTTCATGAAACATTCACGCGATGAATATAAAGATATGATAGAGAGAAACGGGGGACGAAACGTTGCAAGCGTAAGTAAAGCAACATCTTTTATTCTTGCAGGAGATAACATGGGACCAAGTAAATTGGAAAAGGCTCAAAAATTGGGTGTGGCACTTGTTAATGAGGATGAATTTCTTTCAATGATATTAACAGATAAAAATAGTGAAAAATTATCCTGAAAATAAGTTAAAATATAATGTATTTATGATATTTTGATGTATTTTTGTAATCGCTAAGAAAAGAAACAGTAATTTATGATGCGAAAAAGATTGACAGGTATGGGTGTGGCTCTTATCACGCCTTTTACAGATGCCGGTGAGGTGGATTATGCAACATTAGAAAAACTTGTTGAAATGCACCTTGATTGTGGCACCGACTTCCTTTGTGTGCTGGGTACAACAGCAGAAACTCCAACTTTAACAAAAGAGGAAAAACGTAATATACGAAAGCGCGTCATAAATAAAGTTGCCGGTCGCATACCTGTTTTGCTTGGAATGGGCGGAAACTCAACACATGCTTTGGTCGATGAAATAAAAAATGAAGACCTGACAGGAGTCGATGCAATACTTTCTGTTGTCCCATACTATAATAAGCCTAATCAAGAAGGTATATACAGACATTATAGAGCGGTGGCAGAGGCAACCGACCTGCCAATTTATCTCTATAATGTTCCCGGTCGCACCGGAGTTAACATGTTACCCCAAACAGTTATACGTTTGGCGCAGGATTGCAAGAATATTGTTGCAATAAAAGAGGCATCGGGAAATCTTCAACAAATAAAAGAAATTATAGATACTGCACCCGAAGGCTTTGATGTCCTTTCGGGAGACGATGGGCTTATATGTGATATAATGAAGTTGGGTGGAGTAGGTGCCATTACTGTGTTTGGTAATGCATATCCCAAGGAACTAACCCAAATGTTACATTTGTTGCAAGAGGGTAATTATGCCGAAGCAGACAAATTGAATTCTCTGTTTGCCGATGTTTATCGTCTGTTGTTTGCCGACGGAAATCCCGGTGGAGTAAAATCTCTTATGACTTATCAAAAGAGAATATCAAATAATTTACGTTTGCCATTGGCACCTGTATGTTCTGCAGTTGCCGATGAAATGTTAGTTGCAATGCGCAAACTAGACGAAAGTTTGGCTTCTTTGTAAAAATAACCTACATAACGATGAAGCCGAAAGTTTTGATAACATACAATATCTTCGGTGAACTCTACCGCGAGATATTAAAAGATTTCGAGGTTACAATGCCTGTGGCAGGTGTTGAAAGTTTTACTTACGAAGAGGTTCTTGCTGTCATTGGAGAATACGATGCATTATTGTCTATGTGGAACTTCCCTGTAGACGAACAACTGCTTAATGCCGGTAGTAAACTGAAAATTGTGGCAAATTATGCAGTTGGTTTCGATAATATAGACGTTGTCGCGGCTACCAAGCACAGCGTGGTTGTTGCAAATACTCCCGACCCGGTGGTAGAACCTACGGCAGATATTGCAATGGGCCTGATACTATCGTTGATGCGTGGAATAACAGATTTCGACAAGCGACAGCGTAAAGGGAATTATGTAAAGGGTATAATGAATAATCTTGGGTATTCATTAGAAGGAAAATTACTGGGAATATATGGTATGGGGCGTATTGGTAGGGCTTTAGCACGCCGTGCAAAGGCTTCGGGTATGTACGTTGCATATCACAATCGCAACAGATTACCATTGCACGAAGAGAAGCAACTTGATGTGAAATATATGCTACTCGACGAATTAATATCTTCGAGTGATGTAATATCGTTAAATGCACCTTTAACATCCGATACTTATCATATAATTAACGAAGAGCGTTTGTCTATGATGAAACCCAATGCTTTTCTTATAAATACAGCTCGTGGTCCGTTGGTCGATGAGTATGCTCTTGTCAAAGCGCTGCGTGAAAATAGAATAGCAGGCGCAGGTTTGGATGTGTATGAGTTCAACGATACAGTTAGTAAAGAACTTCTTCAGTTAGAGAATACGGTGCTTACACCTCATGTTGGAACGCAAACCGTAGAAGGACGATACGAAATGGCACGTTTTGCGTCAACCAATATTCGTAATTTTTTCTTTGGTGGAAGAGTTACACGTGTAAATTAATATAAATACGAATTGAATGAATAAATTAAAGGTTCTGTTGGACGAAAAAGTGTTGCAATATAACTGTAAAGAGTTTATTGCAAACGACCCGGTGCAGTTCCCGCATAGTTTCTCGGAACAACGCGATGTGGAGATTGCAGCCTTGCTTGCTTCGGTAATCGCATGGGGTAACAGAACCATGATTATTCGTTCCGGCAAAAAAATGTTATTCGATATAATGGGGGGTAAGCCATACGACTTTGTCATGGGTGGTATGTGGAATGAATTGGACAAGAATAATAATATACATAGAACATTTTTTGCAAGAGATTTAATATATTTGTGTCGAGGACTTCAAAAGATGTACTCGGAGCATGCAACAATGGAGAGTTTGTTCACAGGAGTAGATACATGGAGCGGAATTGCACGTTTACGTTCGTTGTTTGCTTCTGCGAATGAAGGAACATCAACCAAGCATATATCGAACCCTATAGCCGATAAAGGTAAACCTGCGTCGGCATGTAAACGTTTACACATGATGTTGCGTTGGTTGTGTCGCAAAGACGGCATTGTCGATTTGGGTATCTGGAACGAGGTGCCTCAGTCGTCGCTTATGATACCACTCGATGTGCATGTGGCTCGTATCGGGCGTGAATTAGGACTTATAACTCGGAAACAGAATGATAGAAAAACTGTTGAGGAACTTACTGCGTGTTTGCGTGAGTTTTCTCCCGAAGACCCTGTACGCTACGATTATGCTCTTTTTGGTGTAGGTGTCAGTGGTTTAAATTACGAATTATAATTATTTAAGAACGAAACATAAAATTTGAATATATGGCTAAAATTACAAAAGAAGATGCGTTGAATTATCACGCAGGGAAGCGCCCGGGTAAAATAGAGGTTGTTCCCACAAAACCATATTTTACTCAAACCGATTTATCGCTCGCATACTCTCCCGGAGTGGCAGAGCCATGTCTGGAAATTCAGAACGATCCTCAAAATGCATATAAATATACCGATAAAGGAAATCTGGTGGCTGTTATATCCAATGGAACAGCGGTATTGGGCTTAGGTAATATAGGTGCAATAAGCGGTAAGCCTGTTATGGAGGGTAAAGGATTGCTTTTTAAAATATACGCAGGTATAGATGTTTTCGATATTGAGGTAGACGAGAGTAACCCCGACAAATTTGTTGAGGCAGTAAAGGCTATATCGCCAACATTCGGTGGAATAAATCTTGAAGACATAAAGGCACCTGAGTGCTTCGAAATAGAGCGTCGCTTGAAAGAGGAGTTGGATATTCCTGTTATGCACGACGACCAACATGGTACTGCAATTATTTCGGCTGCAGGTTTGCTTAATGCACTCGAAGTGAACGGAAAGGATATAACAAAAGTAAAGGTTGTTGTTAATGGAGCAGGTGCTGCTGCTATTTCGTGCGCCCGTCTATATATTGCCTTGGGTGTAAACAAAGATAATGTGCTTATGCTCGACAGTAAAGGTGTGCTAAGCAGTGATAGAAAAGATTTAACACCCGAAAAGGTTGAGTTTGCAACAGAACGACGCGATGTTCATACTCTTGCCGAGGCTATAAAAGATGCCGATGTATTTTTGGGACTTTCCAAAGGTAAAATACTAACAAAGGATATGGTGCGTTCAATGGCGAAAGATCCTATCGTATTTGCACTTGCCAACCCCGAACCCGAAATTACATACGAAGAGGCTATGGAGAGCCGTCCCGACGTGCTTATGAGTACCGGACGTTCCGATTATCCCAATCAAATAAATAATGTAATAGGTTTCCCATACATCTTTCGTGGTGCTTTGGATACAGCAGCCACAGCCATAAACGAAGAGATGAAGTTGGCGGCTGTTCATGCAATTGCCGATCTTGCAAAGAAACCTGTCCCCGAGATTGTAAACAAGGTGTATAGCGTTAGTAACTTATCTTTCGGTCGCGACTATTTTATCCCCAAACCTGTAGACCCTCGACTTTTGGTCGATGTATCTACTGCTGTGGCGAAAGCGGCTATAGAAAGTGGTGTGGCGCGTAACACTATAACCGACTGGGATGCCTACAAAGAACATCTGCTTGAATTCATGGGACGTGAATCGAAACTTACACAGCAGATATTTGATACAGCACGTTCCAATCCCAAGCGTGTGGTTTTTGCCGAGGGCGTTCATCCGTCAATGATGAAGGCTGCGGTAAGAGCAAAAGAAGAGGGTTTGTGTTACCCTATATTACTTGGTAACGACGAACGTATTGAAAAACTTGCAAAAGAACTTGATTTGAGTCTCGACGGAATAGAGGTTGTGAACCTGCGTCACGACTGCGAAGCATCGCGTCGTGAACGTTATGCACGTATTCTCACCGATAAGCGTCAGCGCGAGGGGTATACCTTTGAAGAGGCAAACGATAAGATGTTCGAACGCAACTATTTTGGTATGATGATGGTGGAAACAGGTGATGCCGATGCCTTTGTAACAGGTCTTTATACCAAATATTCCAATACCATAAAGGTTGCTAAAGAGGTTATCGGTGTGCAAGAGGGTTTCTCACATTTTGGTACAATGCATATTCTTAACTCAAAGAAGGGAACATATTTTGTAGCCGACACTTTAATAAATCGTCATCCCGACACAGATGCATTGGTGGATATTGCACGTCTTTGCGAAAAGGCTGTTCACTTCTTTAACCATGAGCCGGTTATGGCAATGGTTTCATATTCAAACTTCGGAACCGATAAAGGCGGTAGTGCCGAATCTGTTCATGATGCTGTTGCGCGTTTACATCGTGAATATCCCGATTGGAGTATCGATGGCGAAATGCAAGTGAATGTTGCTATAAATTCGGAATTGCGCGATACAAAATATCCATTCACAAAACTTAAAGGGAAAGAGGTGAATACACTGATATTCCCAAGTTTGGGTGCAGCAAACTCATCATATAAGATGATACAGGCACTCAGTCCCGATACAGAAATCATAGGACCTATCCAGGTTGGCTTGAATAAACCAATCCATTTTATTGATTTTGAAAGTTCGGTACAGGAAATTCTTAATGTTACAGCAGTAGCAGTAATAGATGCAATGGTAAACAATAAGTAACAAAAATGAATTAAAAAACGCATGTAAGAATTCTTACATGCGTTTTTTAATTAACTTAAGATATCGCACAACAGGGTAATATCGTTTTCATCGATGCCACGTAGCAGCAGTGTCTCTTTGTCGCTTAGAATAAGTTGTGTTATATCTTTGTTTTCACTCTTCTCTTTTGCTTTTCTATATAGTGAAATTGCTTGTGAGAGGTTATTGTTTATAAATTCCACATGTGCAGCATTTAGAATATCTTCACCTGTAACTTTTGGTGAGGAAAGTATTTTCTCGTAGTAGTGTCGTGCCTGTTCGTCTTTGCTAACGAGTAGTGAACACCATGCTATGGCACGCCATGCCCTTATCGATTGTGGGTCGGCATATTCTACTTTAAAGAAACGTGTAAATGCCTCATCGTATCTCTTTTGCATGGTAAGGCACTCACCTGTTTGCATGAGGATAGAATTGCTTTCGGGTGCAAGTTTTTCTGCTACTTCGTAATAGTGTAATGCATTGTTCAACTCTCCTTGCAGGCGATAGCACTGTGCTATATGTCGTACCGTCCATAACGTATCGGGCTTTATGATATCTGCTTTAGTGTAGTAATCGATAGATTTTTTGTATTCTCCCTGTTTCTGGAGTGTATATCCCATTTTTTGATAGAAGAGTGCATCACATTCGTCGGGCGTACAATTGATTTCGCATTTTTTACCAATATTATATGCTTCACTGTAATACTCCTTATCTATTAAATAATTGAAAATATGTATTAAATCTTTACTGTCATCGATTAGGAACGATACGGCAGAACTTTCAACAATATTCAGTGGTAGAGTGAATGGGTCGATAAAATCTTTACGGTAGTCCGAAATTTTGAAGAAACGATACAGGTCTTGTATGTATTGATTGCTCTGTTGTTCTGCAACTTTCTCCTTAGGAATAACAATGTTATTATCAATACTCTCACCTTCGTTCTCTCCTGTCATTTGCTGCATTAGCATGTCCCGTTGTTCTTGTGGAACTTGTTTGAATGTAAAACAGAATGAATATTTATCGCTATTGCAAAAGAAACGCGATGAGCAGATGGCATTTAGAATACTCTTATTGCCAAAACTGTTGCGTGGCATTATTTCTGATACCTGTGGCGCATTCATATCGAACGGACGTAACCAATTGCATATTTCCGAAAAGAATGGGAAACGTTTGAGTTGCGAGAATGTACTCATATACACATCGGCACCCTCTATTTGCCATTTGGTCATCTCCTCTAACTTATCTTTTATCTTGTCTTTCTCAATCCATGCTTTCCATTCCGGGTTCTGGTCGTTCTCTTCCAACTCCTTCATAATATCCACTCCCATCTTTGCATCTCCCAAATTGGGGTTTTTCATCATGGCAGGGATAATCTCTTCACGCATCTTGCGGTCAATCTTTTGTGTCTCTCTGCACCGCAATAACTGTATCTGTATTGTTGCAATGCGTTTTGTTACAGTACTATCCTCTTTTAATGTTTGGAGTGCAGTTATAATCTCGTGGTGAAATTTTATTGTCTCTCTGTTTGCAAGTATGGCAACAAGTAGTCCGGTCAGCGAACGTGTCGCAATCTCCGACTCCTTATGTTTAACCAAACGACATAGTGTTATAATCTTTACCGGTTCAAAACATTTCAATACTCCCAATAACAATGCGCCAACAAGTGTTGCTCTGTCGTTTACGTCAATCTCGTCATCAGTGAGCAGTTCTATAATCTCATCACTCTCCTTGCGTCTCCATCCTGTACTGCACCATATTCTGTAAAATGCTTCTTGCAATATCTTTTCGTGTTGTTCTTGCAACTCTTTTTCTGTAGTGCTGTTATCGTTTCCGGGTAGTAAATTTACAACCGATATGTTTGCTGCGTTTTCGCTAAGACGTCTTTTAAGATTCTCAATATCTGTATCGTTCTTGTACTTACGTTTGTACTGTGAATATACGGTAAACGATTTCTCTGCCATACGCGATACGGCTATCTCATCGTTTAGAACAAGACATTTTCCTATCAGTTCTTTGTGTAATCTATGGCGGTCGGGGTCGTACATCCCCTTCTCGAAGTATTCGAGCAAGTAACCGTATGCAGTAGAAATTTCGCTATAGCGAGAGCGTAAAGCCCAATCGCAACAGGAGTCTATCCCCTCGCCAAGGATATCTATTGCTTTCTTCAATTGTTCCGATTGCAATAAAATGGAAACTCTTCTTTGTATATCGGTTATTTGCTTCTCTTCCATGCTTTTATTTATTCTTGTATACGGTTTATAATCTTTGCTTTACAAACCTTAAAAGGGTTGTGCCATTTATAAATGGCACAACCCCCTTATATAGATTCAAATTATATTATTCACCTTTGATAGCGGCAACACCGGGGAGAACTTTACCCTCGATGGCTTCGAGAAGCGCACCACCACCTGTTGAAATATATGACACTTGGTCTGCCATTCCGAACTTGTTGATACATGCAACAGAGTCACCACCACCAATGAGTGAGAATGCACCGTTTGCAGTTGCTTTGGCAATAGCCTCGGCAATAGCACGTGAACCTGCAGTAAAGTTGTCGAACTCAAATACACCGGCGGGACCGTTCCATAGAATAGTCTTTGCACCTTCTATTGCACCTGCAAACAATTTTCTTGTTTCAGGACCTGCATCCAAACCTTCCCAACCTTCGGGTATCTCACCAACAGGAACAACCTGTGTGTTGGCATTGTTCGAGAAATCATCTGCAGCAACACAGTCGGTACCAAGAACTAGGTTTACACCTTTAGCCTTTGCCTGTGCCATGATGTCGAGAGCCAACTGCAACTTGTCATCCTCAACAATAGAGTTTCCTACATGACCTCCCTGTGCTTTTGCGAATGTATATGTCATACCGCCACAAAGAATAAGGTTGTCTACTTTGTCCATAAGGTTCTCTATGATACCAATTTTTGTAGAGACCTTTGAACCACCCATGATAGCGGTAAAAGGACGTTTGATATCTTTCAAGATATTGTCCACAGCCTGTACCTCTTTCTCCATCAAATAACCGAGCATCTTGTTATCCTCGTCGAAGTAGTCGGCGATAACGGCAGTAGATGCATGGCGACGATGTGCTGTACCAAATGCGTCGTTGATGTAGCAATCGGCATAAGAAGCCAATGTCTTAGAGAACTCTTTCTGAGACTCTTTCATTGCTTTCTTTGCATCTGCGTATGCAGGGTCTTCCTTGTCAATACCTACAGGCTTACCCTCCTCTTCGGGATAGAAACGAAGGTTTTCGAGCAATAGAACCTCACCTTGTTTCAATGCAGCAGCAGCCTCTGCAGCCTTTGCGCAATCGGGAGCAAACTGAACGGGAACACCCAACTTCTCCGATACAGCGTCTACAATCTGGCTCAAAGAGAATTTAGCATTTACTTTACCTTTGGGTTTACCCATGTGTGACATGATGATGAGCGCACCACCGTCTGCCAACACCTTTTTGAGTGTGGGGAGTGCACCACGAATACGTGTGTCGTCGGTAATTTTACCCTCTTCGTTCAAAGGCACGTTGAAGTCAACGCGAACGATTGCTTTTTTACCATCAAATTTAAAATTGTCGATAGTCATGGTTTAAAATATTTAGTTAATGAATAAATTGTTTTCGGTATGTAAAATTAAAAAATCGGTACATATTTTGCAAATGTACTATTTTAAAATAATAAAATACGAATGAAAGGTTTAATTTTTTAGAAGTTGTTTGAATTTCTTTTAAATAGTATGTTTGCTTTATTGGCAAATGGTGTTTCTCTTTTCGTACTCTTTGCACATTGTGGTCAATCCGCACAATTGGCAATCGGGTGTTCGTGCTTTACATACATATCTTCCATGCAGTATAAGCCAATGGTGTGCTTTGGGGATAAGTTCGCTTGGAAAATATTTTGTAAGTTCTTTTTCAACGCTGTAGGGGGTAGTGCATCGTTTTGGAACAAGACCAATCCTGTGGCTCACTCTGAATACATGTGTGTCTACTGCCATTGCCGATTTGTTGAAAACAACAGACTGAATGACATTTGCGGTTTTGCGTCCTACTCCCGGCAGAGTAACAAGTTCTTCCAATGTGTTGGGAACCTTACCGCCAAAATTACTGCATAATTTTTGTGCCATGCCAACAAGGTGTTTTGCTTTATTGTTGGGGTATGATATGCTTTTGATATAGTTGAAAACCTCGTCGGGATGTGCTTCGGCTAATTCGGCGGGGGTAGAGTAGCGTGCAAACAGGTCGGGAGTTACCATGTTCACACGTTTGTCTGTGCATTGTGCCGAAAGAATAACAGCCACAAGTAATTCGTATGGGGTGCTGTAGTTTAGTTCGGTTTCGGCAACAGGCATAGCCTTCTCGAAATATTTAATCACCTGTTCGTAGAGTGCGGTTTTCTTCATCTTGGGAATTATTATTATAAAAACAGGTATATGCAACAAAAATTATTTGGAGCATACACCTGTTTCTTTATAACATTGTTGTCTTTTAGTTTGCACTCTCAAAGAGTTTCAGGAAACGTACGTCGTTCTCGCTGAAAAGACGCAGGTCCTTAACCTGATACTTTAAGTTTGTGATACGTTCAATACCCATTCCGAATGCATATCCCGAATAGATATTGCTATCAATTCCGCACAGTTCAAGTACGTTCGGGTCTACCATACCGCAACCTAATATTTCAACCCAACCTGTGCCTTTGCAGAACGGACATCCCTTACCGCCACAGATGTTACAACTTATATCCATTTCGGCAGATGGCTCTGTGAAGGGGAAGTACGATGGACGAAGACGTATCTTTGTCTCTGTTCCGAACATCTCTTTGGCAAAAAGCAAAAGAACCTGTTTAAGGTCGGTGAAAGAGACATTCTTGTCAATATAAAGACCTTCTAACTGGTGGAAGAAACAGTGTGCGCGGTAACTTATCGCTTCGTTACGGTATACACGTCCGGGGGCAATTATGCGTATCGGTGGTTGTGTGTTCTCCATTACGCGACTTTGCACACTGCTTGTGTGAGTACGAAGTATTATGTCGGGATGTGCCTCAACAAAGAAAGTATCCTGCATGTCGCGTGCCGGATGGTCATCGGCAAAGTTCATCGAAGAGAATACATGCCAATCATCTTCCACCTCGTAACCGTCGGCAATGGAAAATCCAAGACGTGCAAAAATATCGACAATCTCATTCTTTACAATCGACAAGGGGTGTCGCGTGCCAAGTACCGATGGGTACGACGGACGTGTGAGGTCAATCTCGCATTGCTCCTCTTCGTTATTGGCAAGTTGCTCTTTTAATGTGTTGAACTGTTCTTGAATAGCATTCTTGAGTTCATTTAGGCGAACACCAACCTCTCTTTTTTGTTCCGCAGGTACTTCGCGAAACTGTGCCATAAGAGCGTTAATGATACCTTTTTTACTAAGATATTTAAGTCTCAACGCCTCTAACTCCTCGGCATTGCCTGCTGTGAGTCCTTTAACCTCTTCAAACAGTTTGTTTATCTGTTCTATCATAATATATCTGTCTGTTTATTTTTCTTGTTTGAACAAAATCGTTGCGAAGTTAATGAATTTACTCTAAATATCATCCTAACTCGGCACTTAATTTAAGATTAAAAGTGGGGTTATTCATAAAAGTAAAATAATTTTGTTAAAATTTATTTGCTTAATGATAAATTTTTACCAAATTCGCACTCTATCTGTTATATTGGCATATTATTGTGCATTTGTTGGATATAATTAAATATAGTTATGGAGTACAAGGAAATAGATCGTGGAGTAGAGGATTTGCTTGCAACGTTGTCGCGCCGTTTATCGTCAGACGATGTACATCGTATAAAGGATGCCTATCTGTTTGCAAAAGAGGCTCATAAAGAGCAACGACGCAAGTCGGGTGAACCATATATCATGCATCCGTTGGCTGTGGCACGTATTGTTGCCGAAGAACTCTCTTTGGGTGCAAACCCCATAATAGCAGCCTTTCTGCACGACGTAGCCGAAGATACATGCTATACAATAGAGGATATTAAAGAACGCTACGGCGACGATGTCGCCTTCCTTGTGAATGTTGTAACAAAGAAGAAAAAGAAACAATACGAATCGTCGAAACAGATAGACAACTACAAGCAGATGCTTGCATCGTTGCATTACGATATTCGTGCTCTGCTTATAAAACTTGCCGACAGATTGCATAATATGCGCACACTGAGCAGTATGCGTCCCGACAAACAGATGAAAATAGCCGGAGAGACAGACTATTTCTATGCACCGTTGGCGCATCGTTTAGGCTTATATCATATTAAGCGCGAACTGGAGAACCTCTCATTCCGTTATCGATGCCCAAGAGAGTATACACAAATAGAGCAGATGATGGCTGTCGAATGTGTCGAAAAAGAGAAAGCATTGGCAGGTTTCATGGCAAAAATAGAGAAGATGCTCGAAGACAACGATATAATGTTGGCACGTACCGAACTGCAATGTCGCGGACCATATAATGCTTGGAAGAAGATGCATGCATCGGGTTGCGACTTCAATCATGTCGAGGGAAAGTACTACGTGAGAATAATATATCCTTACGGACACGATTACTCCGAGAAGGATATGAGCCTTAGAATATATTCAATGCTCACCGACCGTTTTAAAGAGAAACCGGGCAGTGTGGCAAACTACATAGATTCACCAAAGGAGAACGGCTATCAGAGTTTTCATGTTAAGTTGCTTACCGATGCCGGAACATGGGAAGAGATACATATATCATCGGAACGTATGGTTCGCAAATCGCAATTTGGATGCCTGTCGGAACGCTCCGAAGGAAATATCTCCAATTGGATAGAGAAATTCAAATTGCTGTTGAAAGATATAGCCTCGCATGGAAAAGAGATGGAGTACATGGAGGGAGTAACCTCATCGTTCTATAACGACGATATAATGGTGTTCACACCCGAGGGAAAGGGTGTAATATTACCTAAGGATGCCACTGCGCTCGATTTTGCATTCGAAATACACAGTCAGTTGGGCGAGCATGCTCAGTATGCTCGTGTAAATGGCATATTATCGTCTGTAAAAACCGTTCTGCATCGTGGCGATTGCGTGGAAATAGGTACAAATGAAAATGTGGTGCCATCCCCCGATTGGTTAGAACATGTGTCTACCTATAAAGCGAAATCGCATTTGCATTCATTCCTTAAAAAACAGAAGAAGTTAATGTATACCCGTTGCGAGAATTGTCATCCTTTGCCTGGCGACGAGGTGATAGGCTTTAAGTCGGAAGACGGGAAAATAATTCTGCATCGTCGCGACTGTAAATCGGCTATACGCCTGGCATCGCAAAAGGGCGATGATATAGTTGCTGTAAATTTCGAGGAAGACATGGATTTTCTGTATCCTGTTAAGATAAGTATAACAGCGATAGACCGTTATCACTTACTGAGTGATATCATGGATTGTATAACAAACCGTTTGAAATTGTCGCTGAGCGATTTGGTAACCAATTGTATGGACCAGATAGTGACATGTACCATGGTCTTTTCTGTACACTCTGCTGCCGAACTGCAAGAGGTTATTACGCATATTTCGGCTATTGAGAGTGTCGACGAAGTTAAGCAGCATATCGATTGAGACTGATGAACTGTTTATGTTGAGAGTCCAAGAGGAATTGCTGGAAAATAGCAATAATTAGAAATTTAAATATTTTACTCAATGAATTTTCAAAAAGTATTGGTATCTCAAAAAGTGGTATCTATTGGCAAATTGATAAATTAAAAGAGATAAGAATGTTGCAAAGAATTGGTGGTCGAAAGAGTGGCTACTGGACTATTACAGTAGATAAACATTAAGCGTTTACGCTAACACAATATTATGGAAAACTTTAGCAAGAACGAATACGGTATTAACCCAATCTAGAACTATCGAATTATGTTAAAATACAGCAAAGCATGTTCTAAAGAATTCTCTATTCTTGACATTACCTTCTTTGACGGATATTATGTTAAAGATGGCGAAAGATACGATTTGCCATCTTCTAAGAAACGTTTCAATTCATATAAACATTTAAAACTCATAACTCCCGATATAAACTTTACTGTTTGTAGGAATATATATCAGGTTATCCGTTTTTTAGAGAAAATAGATGGAATTTACACTGCTAAAAATATTGCAGTTGGTTTTTCAAATTATACTTTTAGAATTGGAAGTAACGATTTTAGTATAACTTTTAAAACAAAAGAAGATTTTTCAAGTTTAAGAAAACTGAATTTTACAAATAAATATTTTTATAAAGAGTTTATTGAGCAAGGTATTGATTTAAACTTACTGCCCTATTATATAAGAAAACTCAATACAGAAAACTTAGAAAGTAATCTTGAAAAGCATATTTCTGATTTAAAAATCAAGCGGTTTTATAATAAAATTTTCGGAAATGACAACCTTGCAGATAAAATCCTCGTAGAGGATTTTTTACCTAAATTACAAGACAAGAACAACATATCTTCTTTTATCAAAGCAATACACACCTCCTGGGCGGACCAACCAATAACAATAAACAATCTTTACATCCCTATACATCTAATTATTGATTTTGAAGAACTCTTGCAAACAAAAGGACACTTTAACTCAAACAATTGTGTTTTTAGAAAGGCAGAGTCAAAAATAATGATTGATAATCAAGAAAGTAGGATTATAATTCTTTTCAAAATAAGAAAAGGACATATCCTGTATTTGTTTACTTCCAATAAAGAAAATCTTGAAGTCCTTGCATATTTTTTATTTCTATACTATTCCTCAGAATGCAGACTTAAAAGAAGTATGCCACCTTTGAACATTTTGTCTCAATTTGGAGTGACCAAAATGCAAAAGGCTTATAGAACAAAAATAAAAAACAATTATGCAACAAAAGATAAATGGTTTGTTATAAACAACCCACACGATAAAAGGCAAGTATTTTTTAATGAAGAACGCAAAATAAACAATATACTATGAAAAACACTTATAATGAGGCTGCAAGTACGCTTTGCAATAAATATGGCATATCGCCAAAATTTATAAATAGTTTAATTAAGGATTACAACCTATTATCTGCAAAAGAATTCTTTGAACATAACGACCAAAAAGTTACAACAGAATTTAAATTAGAATTACTTCTATTAACATTTGGCACTGAACTCTTTCGTAAAAGTGAGAAGCTTAAAAAGAGCATTATTTCCAAATGGAATGTAAAAGATATTGAGGCATCTTATTTAAAATACAAACCCAAAGAACCAACGAATTGTTTAAAAACGAAAATACGTAAATTAGTAAACCGTAAATGGACATTTG
>CAZEKX010000038.1:0-19269 GCA_964512955.1 uncultured Bacteroidaceae bacterium | reverse complement strand
AGAGTGCTTTTACAAATTTATTTCGTAATGTTGCACTTGCTGGTTGACTCTGCGTGCCGACCTGCTATCGACAATAGACAAAAAATATTTTTAATTTGTTTTGTTATAAAACATATTTTTATTTTATTTGCAAAGTAAACTTCGTAAATGGTATTTTAGATACATTGTGTCTATATCATTTATAAAGAAATAAACAGCAACCATGCAATAAAATATAAAGACCATAACAATACAAATAAAAAATATGAGCTGTACAGAAACCAATCTTTCAGAACTCAAGGCCGCCGACTTCAAAAAAAATATCGGCGGTAAAGAAACCGCTCTTTTCATTCTAAAGAACAAGAAAGGCAGCGAAGTAGCAATAACAAACTATGGCGGTGCTATCCTAAGCATTATGGTTCCCGACAAAAACGGAAATTATGCTAATGTAATTCAAGGACACGACAGCATCGACAACCTCTTAAACAGTCCGGAGCCTTTTCTCAGCACACTTGTTGGTCGCTACGGCAACCGTATTTGCAAAGGAAAATTCACACTCGACGGCAAAGAGTATCAATTGGCTATAAACAATGGTCCTAACCACCTGCATGGTGGCCCCACAGGATTCCACGCACGTGTTTGGGATGCAGAACAAACCGATGACCAGACACTTAAATTGCATTATCTCTCGGCAGATGGCGAAGAGGGATTCCCCGGGAACCTCGATGTAACCGTAATCTATTCATTCAGCGACGATAACGAACTTAAAATAGATTATAAAGCAACAACCGACAAAAAAACCATTGTAAACCTTACAAGCCACGGATTCTTCTCATTGTCGGGAACTGCCAACCCCACAGCAACAATCGACAACCTTATTTGTGAAATAAATGCCGACTTTTTTGTTCCAATCGACGACACATCGGTTCCTTACGGTTGCATTGCACCCGTAAAAGGAACAGCATTCGACTTCACCACTCCACAAGAGGTTGGTGCACGCATTGATGCCGACGAAGAGCAAATTAAACATGGAGCAGGTTACGACCATTGCTATGTTTTAAACAAAAAAGAGGTGGGTGAATTAAGTTTCGCAGCAAAAGTAACCGAACCGGTAAGCGGTCGTACAATGGAAGTTTACACAACAGAGCCGGGTGTACAGGTATACACATCGAACTGGCATAGCGGTTTTGCAGGAGCGCATGGTGCAACATTCCCCAAACGCAGTGCAATTTGCTTCGAAGCACAACATTTCCCCGACTCACCCAACAAGACACACTTCCCAAGTGTTGTATTAAAACCCGGTGAAACATATTCACAAATAACCATATACAAATTTGGTGTAGAGAAGTAGCAGAAAGAATTCTAATTAAATTACTAACTAATAAACTTAAAAACAATGAGTCAGCAAAAAAAACAATGGGGAGCCATAATCGTTATGATCGCGCTCTTCGCAATGATTGCCTTTGTAACAAACCTTTGTTCACCTATGGCAAACATCATCAAAGCACAGGGTGATATACCCGAAGTTCTTGCACAGATTGGTAACTACGGTAACTTTGTTGCTTACCTTGTTATGGGTATTCCCGCAGGTATGCTCATCGCTAAGTACGGTTACAAGAAGACTGCTCTTATTGGTTTGGCTATCGGTATCACCGGTATTCTCATTCAGTGGGCAAGCGGCTTACTCGATGCAAAGGAGAGCCTTGGTCTTGTATTCGGTGTATACCTTGTAGGTGCTTTCATCGCAGGTTTCTGCATGTGTATTCTTAACTGCGTTGTAAACCCCATGCTTAACATCCTTGGCGGTGGTGGTAACAGTGGTAACCAACTTATTCAACTTGGTGGTGTATTCAACTCATCGGCAGCCGTTGCAGTTTATATTCTTATGGGTGCGCTTATTGGCGAAATCACAAAAGAGACTGCTATTTCCGATGCAACACCCGCTCTTATGATTGCCCTTGGTATATTCATTGTTGCATTCGTAGTTATTTTGTTTACAAAGATTGAGGAACCCGAGCAAGCACCCGTTGACGTAAACCTTATAAAAGGTGCTCTCAAGTATCGTCATTTCGTTTTGGGTATTATCGCAATTTTCCTTTACATGGGTATAGAAGTTGGCGTTCCCACATACGTAAACATGTACCTTGTAAATACTCCCGAGTTGGGTATTTCTGCTGCAACAGCAGGTCTTATTGTTGCAGTATACTGGTTCATGATGCTTATAGGACGTTTCGTTGGTGCCAGTATCGGTAGTAAAGTATCGAGCCGCGCCATGATTACAACCGTTGCTATCGCAACATTGGTTCTTGTTGCATTCGGTATGTTCTCAGACCCCGCTACAACAGTAGAGGTTCCCGGTATCGATTGGGGAACTTTGACACTTATCTGGGCTAATGTACCTGTTGGTATCTTTGCATTCTTGTTGGTAGGTCTCTGCACATCGGTTATGTGGGGTGGTATCTTCAACATGGCAGTAGAAGGTCTTGGCAAATACACAGCAGTTGCTTCGGGTATATTCATGACAATGGTATTCGGTTGCGCAGTAATGCTTGCAATCCAGGCACAGTTGGCAGAATGGACAAACTACATGACAAGTTATTGGGTAGTTCTCTTCTGCGCTGCATACATCTTGTTCTATGCACTTATTGGTTCAAAACCTGCAAAGAAATAATATTGAACATAAAAACAAACATTTGTTTAACACATAAAACATTACAACTATGGATATAGATTTTGTAAGAAGTCGCTTCATCAAGCATTTCGACGGAACAACAGGAAGCATTTATGCATCTCCCGGTCGTATCAATCTCATTGGTGAGCACACCGATTATAATAATGGTTTCGTATTCCCCGGTGCTGTAAACAAAGGCATCATGGCAGAGGTTAAGCCCAACGGAACAGACAAGGTTTGTGCATACTCAATAGATGAGAAAGACTAGGTGGAGGTTGGTTTGAACGAAGAAGATGCACCCCGCGCTTCTTGGGCAAAATACATCTTCGGTGTATGTCGCGAAATGATTAAACGCGGAGTACCCGTAAAAGGTTTCAACACCGCATTTGCAGGCGACGTACCCCTTGGTGCAGGTATGTCTTCATCGGCTGCTTTGGAGAGCACATACGCATACGCTCTTAACGACCTGTTCGGCGAGAACAAAGTAGACAAGTTCGAGTTGGCAAAAGTTGGTCAGGCAACAGAGCACAACTATGTAGGTGTAAACTGCGGTATCATGGACCAGTTTGCAAGTGTATTTGGCAAGGCAGGTAGCCTCATCCGTTTGGATTGCCGTTCTTTGGAGTACTCTTACTTCCCCTTCAAACCCGTTGGTTATCGCCTTGTTCTTTTGAACACATGCGTTAAACACGAGTTGGCAGGTTCTCCTTACAATGAGCGTCGTTTGAGTTGTGAGCATGTTGCAGAGGTAATAAAGAACAAACACCCCGAGGTTGAGTCGTTGCGTGATGCAAACTTCGACATGCTCGAGGAGGTTAAAGCAGAAATCAAAGAAGAGGATTACGGTCGTGCAAAATACGTTATCGGTGAAGTACAGCGCGTTCTCGACGTTTGCGACGCCTTAGAGGCAGGAGACTACGAGACTGTTGGTAAGAAGATGTACGAGACACACTTTGGCTTGAGCAAAGATTACCAGGTAAGTTGCGAAGAACTCGACTATTTGGTAGACGTTGCTATCGACTGCGGTGTTACCGGTTCTCGTATGATGGGTGGCGGCTTTGGTGGTTGCACCATCAACCTCGTAAAAGAGGAACTTTACGATATCTTTATCGAGAAAGCAAATGAGCGTTACAAAGAGAAATATGGTAAACTTCCTAAGGTTTACGATGTTGTTATCGGCGACGGTTCACGCAAGATTTGTTAATAACTAATTTTAAATACAAAATATGGCGATCTGAAAAAGGTCGCCATATTTTTTATAGATAATCAAAAAAAGTTTGTTTATTAACAATATTTAACATCGGGGGGGGTAAAATGTAAACATTTATTTATACATTCGCACGAATAATAACATTTAAACGACAAAATTATGAAAAATTTAGTAAAATTAGTTTTCGTAGCGATTATCGCAGTATCGTTTGCAAGTTGTGCAACTTATCAGAAACAGGCTCCTATCATGGGTATCAACGGTAACTGCATCAACACTTATGTTGCAGCCGACCTCGATTACAAAAATGCAAAGAAAGTAGAGGGTCGCATCGAAAACAAGAGAGTATTCGGTTTCATCAGCCTCACACGTAACGGAAACAAGACACTCAAAAGCACAAACCGTTATCGCGGTATAAGCAAGACCGAAGCACAAGCACTATATCGTGCAAAAGAGTTGAACAATGTAGACATCATCCTTGAGCCCGAATTTGAGAAAGAGACTCATAGTTGGTTCTTTGGTGCATACACAACCGAAACTGTAATTGTAAAAGGTTGGGGTATCAACGTAAAAGGTATAAAAGAGGATAATGTAAAGAACAGTACCGTCGAAGTAGGCGGTAGCGGTTTCAACCTCTTCTAAGAAACAATAGCCGATAGAGGTTCAAACCTCTTAATATAAAAACATAGAACTTACTCAAGCCTACGAATTACTCGTACCCTTGAGTAAGTTCGTATAAGCGAGATTCTTATGAATAAAAAACTCAGCAGAACAGCCCTACTGACCATACTACTTCTCACATTCTCCACAATGCATGCGCAACTTCCATTCGAAAACATGCTTAAGAGTGGTGAACGCGCCGAAAAGGTTGAAAAACTCAGAGGAAAATACAAAGTAGACACAAATAAAAACATCTCCATAGTAAGAACTATCGAAGGACTTAACATGGATGCTCAAACAGCAATAAAGACAGCACAAGAATATATGGAAGAGGCATACCAGATATGCAAATTCAGTATCGACGTGCTGAACGAAGAGAAATACTTTGTTATTGCAAAAAGTTCGTTAGATAATTTCGAGACATACGCAATATACCCTAACGACTATACCTTCAATGCACCCATAACAATGCGTTTCGATGCAAAAGAGGGGCGTTTACGTATGATGGTAGTACTGACAACCTACGAGGGAATACGCATAAACGGCAATATATATGACCCGTTCAGCACAACAATAGCCGACGTTCCTCCTGTAAACGAAAACAGTACCGAGAAGAAGAAAATGCACATAAAGGCATTCCTATCGCTCTATAACAGAGTGCAGGACCTATTCGACGAAGCCGAAGTCTATATTCAGAACCGTAATGGTGCACAGGTTGATGAGGATTGGTAAACTTCCTAAGGTTTACGATGTTGTTATCGGCAACGGTTCACGCAAGATTTGCTAATAACCAATTTTAAATACAAAATATGGCTATCTGAAAAAGGTCGCCATATTTTGTATAGATAATCAAAAAAAGTTTACCTATTAACAATATTTAACACCGGGGGGGTAAAATGTAAACATTTATTTATACATTCGCACGAATAATAACATTTAAACGACAAAATTATGAAAAATTTTAAATTCTTAGTATTTACACTAACACTGGCAATATTCTCATTTACATCGTGTAGCAGTGACGATGACGGCGGTTCCATAGTAGACGGTATGACCGGTAACTACAGAATTAACGTATTCAATGAGAATAATGAACTCACCAAAAAAGATATGATTATAAGCAAAGCAGGTGAAACCTCAGTATTGGTAAAACTGCCAAACTTTGAGAATCAAGGTTATTCATATGGTGATGTAGAAATATTATGTTCGGTTGTAGATGAAGAGGGAGAACTTTACTTTTCGGGTAGCACAAATGTTACTGCAACAAAAGCAACATACGAAACAACATTCAGCATAAGTGGATATGCAGATGGAGATCGTGTAGATTTAGATATAGAGATTACAGCAGAGGGATTCAATACTCAATTATCAACTTCGGGGCGCATAAACAACAATCAGAATAACCAAACAGACAATGACAATGAGGGAGAAGATGAGGGAGAGAATGAAGAAGATGGTAATATAACATCAGACGAATACAATAAAAGTATGCTTATTGGTAAATGGAATGCTATACATTATCGCGACAAAGAAGTAAGTTTTTCTGTTCCTTCTTACATTACATGGACTATGACTATAGGTGCCGATGGTTCATTCAGCGCATACAAGTTTATTCCTGCAGAGGATGAGGAGGAAGATGACGAAGTAGAATCATATGAAGGTGAATGGCGAATAGATGGAAAAGAATTTAAATTAGTTGTTAATGGTTACGACTACGGATTCTTTAGAATTCTTAGCATAGAGAATAATGAATTACAAACCACCACAGGTGAAGGAGATGTTACTACTTGGAGAAAACAGTAAACATTATTACTATAATATACAAAATATGGCGACCAATCGGTCGCCATATTTTGTATATTATAGTATACCTTTCATAGATAGACTTATACGTTTACGTTTTATATCAACATCGATAACACGTACCATAACCTGTTGCCCCAATTTGACAATGTCTGATGGCGAAGAGACAAACTTATCGGCTAATTGCGATATATGTACCAAGCCATCCTGATGAACACCGATATTTACAAATGCTCCAAAGGCGGTGATATTCGACACCAGACCGGGAAGCAACATACCCACATGCAAATCCTCAATCTCATGCACATTAGGGTCGAACGAGAAGGCTTTTGCCTGTTCGCGAGGGTCGAGACCGCGCTTATTCAGTGCATCCATAATATCTACAAGTGTAGGCATTCCCACCTTCTCATTTACATAACGTGATAACTGCACACTTTTACGAACATCGCCATCGGTTATAAAACGTTCCAGTGTTACACCGACATCCTTTGCCATTCGTGCCACAATGTCATACGATTCGGGATGCACTGCGGTGTTATCGAGCAATTCGTCGCCACCAACCACACGCAAGAAACCGGCTGCCTGCTCAAAAGCCTTGTTACCAAGACGTGGAACCTTGAGCAACGCTTTGCGGGTACGGAATTCACCATTCTCGGCACGATATTTGACGATATTCTCGGCAAGAGAGGGACCAAGTCCCGAAATATGTGTCAATATCTGTTTAGTTGCTGTATTAACATTAACACCTACCTTGTTTACACAACTCTCCACAACTACATCGAGACGCTCTTTAAGTTTATTTTGGTCTACACTATGCTGATACTGCCCCACCCCTATGGAACGCGGTTCTATCTTCACAAGTTCCGACAATGGATCTATGAGACGACGTCCTATGGACACAGCACCGCGCACAGTAACATCTTCATCGGGAAACTCCTCACGCGCCACTGCCGATGCGGAATATACCGATGCACCATCCTCGTTTACCGAGAAGACCAACGGGGACAAGCCTAAAGAACGGACAAAATCCTCGGTTTCACGCCCGGCAGTACCATTTCCAATAGCAAAAGCCTCTATATTGTAATCTTTAACCCAACGCTCCAACTGATGCGCAGTTGCCTCCCGGTCGTTATACGGAGGATGAGGATAAATTACCGAATGGTTCAACAAGTTACCCTGCGCATCCAATATAACCACTTTGCAACCCGTTCTGAATCCAGGGTCTATCGCAAGCACTCTCTTTTGTCCTAATGGCGACGACAACAGCAACTGACGCAGATTGTCGGCAAAAACAGCAATAGCCTCATCATCGGCACGTTGTTTGACTACACCTTTTGTCTCGTTCTCGATGGATGGGGAGAGCAGGCGCTTAAAACTGTCGGAAACAGCACGTTGCACATATTGCGCAGTGGTAGAGTTATGTCGCACAAAACGCCGGTTCAGTTGTTCTACAGCCTCGTCGTTATCGACAACAATTGAGAGACGCAGATATCCCTCTTCCTCGCCACGCATCATAGCCAACAGACGATGCGACGATACACGACTCACCGGTTCACTCCACTCGTAATAATCGGAATATTTTATACCGTCAGCCTCTTTCCCTTTTATTACCTTGGAGACAATGGTTCCTTTGCGCCGGAAGAGACGACGTGCCGTATTTCGTGCGCCTTCATCTTCGGAAACACGCTCGGCAATTATATCACATGCACCGGCAATAGCATCGTCACAAGTGGGAACATCTTTATTTATGAATGTACGTGCCCTACCCTCGATATTGTTTACCGACTGTGCAAAAATAATATCGGCAAGAGGTTCCAAACCACGCTCCTTTGCAACTGTTGCACGAGTTCTGCGCTTAGGTCGATATGGCAAATATATATCTTCGAGTTCGACACTATCGAAACAGGCATCTATGCGGCTTTTTAGTTCTGGAGTCAGTTTCCCTTGCTCCTCTATAGTGGCAACAATAGTCTCCTTACGTTGTAAAAGAGCCTTCAGTTTTTCGTACAACTCCTTAATATTTCCAATGGCAACCTCGTCGAGCGACCCCGTAGCCTCTTTACGATAACGCGATATGAAAGGTACAGTGGCACCACCGTCCAACAAATCGACAGTATTTGCCACCTTATCGTTTGCAACACCCAATCGGGTAGATATTATAGAAATTAACCTGTTACTCATAAAACAAAAAATTATTTAGGCGAAGATACAAACAAACAAGCGAAATTACAACCATATCGGGTATTTTACAGTGAGTACATTAACACAAGCACCATTTACTGCAAAACAGAATACAAAATAAGGGGGGACGAGAACAAAACTTTACTTTGTGAATTGAGAAGTTGTTTACTAAAGCGAATAAAATCGCATCGTAAATATTTTACCTTTTCAAACTATTATAGTAAATTTGCAACATTAAATATTGCAAAAAAAGAATAACAAAAAATATATCCAACTAACCTCTATAAAGTATGAACAGTAAGGAACTGATGAACAAAGCGGCAGACAATATTCGCATTCTGACTGCAGCAATGGTAGAAAAGGCAAAATCGGGACACCCCGGTGGTGCAATGGGCGGCGCCGATTTCATAAATGTACTCTATTCGGAATTTTTGGTTTATGACCCAGAGAACCCGCTTTGGGAGGGTCGCGACCGTTTCTTCCTCGACCCCGGACACATGTCTCCCATGCTCTATTCAGTTCTTGCTCTCTCCGACAAATACACCATGGAGGACCTTAAACAACTTCGTCAATGGAAGAGCAACACCCCCGGACACCCCGAGGTAAATTTCGCTCGCGGTATTGAGAACACATCGGGACCACTTGGTCAGGGACATACATACGCTGTTGGAGCGGCTATTGCAGCAAAATTCCTCGAGGCACGTCTTGGCAGTGAGGTAATGGGACAAACAATTTATGCTTTCATTTCCGACGGCGGTATTCAAGAGGAGATTTCACAAGGCGCAGGTCGCATGGCAGGATATTTAAAGTTGAACAACCTTGTAATGTTCTACGATGCCAACCAGATACAGTTATCGACACGTTGCGACCAAGTAATGTTCGAAGATACAGCAAAGAAATACGAGGCATGGGGTTGGAAGGTAATAACAATAGATGGTAACGACTGCGACGCAATACGTGCTGCGCTTACCGAAGCGAAAGCAGAACAAGAACGTCCAACACTTATCATTGGTAACACTGTAATGGGTAAAGGTGCCCGTCGTGCCGATGGTAGCAGTTACGAATTCGATTGCGGTACACATGGTGCACCCCTTGGTGGCGATGCATACATAAACACCATAAAGAACCTTGGCGGTGATGTAGAGAACCCATTCGTATTTATCCCCGAGGTAAAAGAGATGTACAACAATCGCCTTGCCGAGTTGAGACAGATTGTTGCTGAGCGCAAACAGCGTAAAGCGGCATGGGCAGCACAAAACCCCGACTTGGCAGTGAAGATGGCAGAATGGTTTGCCGGTAAACAACCTACAATAGACTGGGCATCGATAGAGCAAAAGGCCGACGCCCCCACACGTAATGCATCGGCACACATACTTGGTATACTTGCCGAAAACTACGAAAACATGATATGTTCATCGGCCGACCTTAGCAACAGCGACAAGACCGATGGCTTCTTAAAGAAGACACACGCATTTACTCCCGGAGATTTCAGTGGCGCATTCCTGCACGCAGGAGTTTCAGAGTTAACAATGGCATGTTTGTGTATAGGTATGGCACTTCACGGTGGTGTTATTGCCGCATGCGGTACATTCTTCGTATTCAGCGACTACATGAAACCCGCCATTCGTATGGCTGCCCTCATGGAGTTACCCGTTAAATTTATATGGTCGCACGATGCATTCCGCGTAGGCGAAGATGGCCCGACACACGAGCCGGTAGAACAAGAGGCACAAGTTCGTCTCATGGAAAAAGTAAAGAACCACAGTGGCAAGAACTCAATGCTTGTTTTGCGTCCTGCCGATGTAAACGAGGCAACCATCGCATGGAAGATGGCAATGGAGAACGACAACACTCCTACTGGACTTATCTTCTCGCGCCAGAATGTAACAAACCTTCCTGCAGGAACAGACTACAACCAAGCAAGCAAGGGAGCATACATAATTGCAGGTTCCGACGAAGATTACGATATTATTCTTTTGGCTTCGGGTTCCGAGGTTTCTACACTTGTAGAAGGTGCTAAATTGCTTAGAGAGGAGGGCATTAAAACACGTATAGTATCTGTTCCCTCCGAGGGCTTGTTCCGCACACAGAGCAAAGAGTATCAAGAGAGCATTCTGCCCACAGGAGCAAAGATATTCGGTTTGACAGCCGGTTTGCCGGTAAACCTCCAAGGCCTTGTTGGTGCAAACGGTAAGGTATATGGTTTAGAGTCGTTCGGATTCTCAGCCCCCTACAAAGTTCTTGATGAGAAGTTGGGCTTTACAGCCGAGAATGTTTACAAACAGGTAAAAGAGATGTTATAATGGCAAAGAAGATAGGACTTGCAAGCGACCACGCCGGTTACCCACTTAAAGAACAGGTAAAAGAGTGGCTCACCGAGTATGGATATGAGTATTGTGATTTTGGCACACACAGTACCGACAGTTGCGACTATCCCGAGTTTGGGCATGCTCTTGCAACAGCAGTAGAAGATGGGCGTTGCAACTTAGGAATAGCCATTTGCGGTACAGGCAACGGAATAAACATGTCGGTAAACCACCATAAAGGAATACGTGGCGCGTTATGCTGGCAACCCGAGATTGCAGCACTAGCCCGACAACATAACGATGCAAATATCCTTGTTATGCCGGGACGTTTTATAGCAACAGAAACAGCAAAAAAGTGTGTAGATACATTCTTGAATACAGAATTCGAAGGTGGCAGACACCAAAGACGTATAGACGCAATACCCTGCAAATAATTAACACAATACAGTAAACGCGGCATACATGTCGCGTTTATTTTTTATATCAATAATGGAAATAGTAAAAAGATATCGCACCCATTACGGAATAATTCTACGTTTAGGGCTACCTATTGTACTTGGACAGTTAGGAAACATAGTACTTGGATTCATTGACACCATTATGGTGGGGCATTATAGTGCCAAAGCCCTATCATCGGCAGGATTTGTAAACAACCTGTTTAACCTTGGAATAATAGCAATGCTGGGTTTCAGTTATGGGGCAACACCTGTAATAGGTGCATTTTACGGACGTAAAGAGAACAACAATGTAGGCAAATCGTTCAAAGACAGTTTGTGGGCAAACAGCATCTTTGGAGCAATAGTGATATTCATATATACCTTATTATATATTAATATAGATAAATTGGGACAACCCGACGAATTGCTACCTTTGATGCGTCCTTACTACATGACACTGCTCTTGTCGTTACCGTTCACCACACTATTTTACAGTTTCAAACAGTTTACCGACACCGTTGCAGCCACAAAAACAGCAATGTGGGTTATACTTATAGGCAACCTCACAAATATTGTACTTAACTACCTGCTTATTTATGGAATAGCAGGCATGCCCGAGTTGGGATTAACAGGTGCTGGCATAGCAACACTCATATCACGTGTGCTTATGGTAGTAATATATCTTGCGCTCATAACAAGAGAGAGTAAATTCAAAGTATACAAAAATGGCTACCACACACACCGCACCGGGATAAAAGAGATTAAAAACATGTTTGCCATAGGCACACCTCTTGCACTACAGATGGGTATGGAAACAGCATCGTTCTCATTGGCATCGTTGCTCATGGGATGGCTTGGAGCGACAGAACTTGCAGCATTTCAGGTGATGTGCATTACAGGTTCACTCTGTTTCCTAATATACTATGGAATAGGTGCGGCGGCAAGTATACGCATAAGTCACTACAGAGGTCGCAGAGAGTGGGAGAATGTTGCACAAACAGCAAATGCCGGTTTGCATATTATATTATTGTCGGCATTTATATTATCCATGGGAATTATATTCTTTAAGTACCAACTGGCGTCGATATTCACCGACGACAGCATGATACAAGAAATGTTCATAGCCCTACTCATTCCCATGCTTGCCTATCAGATTAGCGACGGAATACAGACAAACTATGCAAATGCCCTGCGAGGAATAGAAGTTACAAAACCATTGGGAATATATGCATTCATATCATATATATGCCTTGCATTACCCACAAGTTATCTGCTTGGCTTTAAATGCAACATGGGAGCAATAGGTGTTGCGTACGGACTCCCCATTGGACTAACTGTTGCCGCCATACTATACTATGCACGTTTCCGTAAAGAGATTAACAAAGAGATGGTAAAAAACTGACCGAGGAGAAAAGAAAGAGATATGGAGCAAAATAAAGACTAAATACTTTTCATTTTTTACATATTTTATGTTAAAAGCAGAAAAGAGTTATAGCAGTTTTGCACAAAAGGCGTAACTTTGTGCAGTTTTTAAAAGAGACAGTAAGAAGTCTCATAACCAAACACAGAAAATAAGTTTAACTTAAACAAATTATTATGAGAAGATTATTTACAAGTATCGCATTAGTATCTTTTGCTATTGCATCTTTTGCAGGTGGTTTGCTCACAAACACAAATCAGAGTGCATCGTTTGTTCGTAACCCTGCTCGTTATGCATCATTGGAGACCGATGCTATCTACTTTAACCCTGCAGGTACAGCATTCTTCAAAGAAGGTTGGGCATTCTCGGTAAACTGGCAGATGATTTGGCAGGACAGAGATGTTGTAAACAGTGGTAAGACATATAAAGGAGAGGTTTATGTTCCCTGTATGCCCACACTTTTTGCAGCATACAAAACAGGTGATTGGACATTCAGCGGATTCTTTGGAATGCCCGGTGGTGGCGGAAACGCTAAGTTCGACAATGGTTTGCCCATGTTTAACCAAATGGGAGCAGGTCTTGCTCAGACTATAAATCCCGCATTATCCGCAGCATCTAAGTTTGAGTCTACACAATACCTTTTCTCTTTGCAACTTGGTGCAGCATACCAAATAAACGACAACCTTTCGGCATACGCAGGTATACGTGGAAACTACACAAGCCTCTCTTATGAAGGTAGCATCAACGATATTCATCCTGCAAATGTTGCAAACATCCTTGCACTTGACCTTACACAGACAGGTATAGCATTTGCTCCCATATTGGGTATCGACTACAAAGTTGGTAACTTTAACTTTGCAGCAAAATATGAGTTCCGTGCTATAAACAACATCGAGAACGATACTAAAGATTTTTCAAGTGAGGCATTAGGTAGCATGTTAGGTACAACAAACTTGAATGGAGTTTTAGGTAACCTTGCTGAACACCCTATATTTGGTTCTGTAGCAAAAAAATTAGTATCTTTAGAGGACGGTCAGAAATTCCGCAATGATGCTCCTGCAAAATTATCTTTGGGTGCATCATGGGATATATGCCCTCGTGTAAAAGTTATGGCATCAGGAGTTTATTACTTCGACAAAGATGCAAAGATTGAGTCTTTGCTTGGTAAGGCAAACACAATGCAGACATTATCACGTAACACATACGAATTACTTGGCGGTGTTGAGGTTAAGGTAACCAACAAATTATTACTGTCAGCAGGCGTTCAGTTCAGCGACTTTGGTGTAAACGAAAGATATTTAAGCGATGTTTCGTTTATCGACGACTCTTTTATGACCGGTTTTGGTGCTAAATACAGTTTCAACGAGAACTGGGATTTGAACGCAGGTTTCTGCTACGCAAACTATGCACACGGTGTTGGTACAAATGCTGAAACATACAGCACTTCTAAGTATTTACGTAAGACTTACAACGTATCGGTTGGTGTTGATTTCCGTTTCTAATATAAACAATCTACAATCCATATACAAGGTGAGCGATATTGTCGCTCACCTTGTTTGTTTATAAAGTATAAAGTCTTCAAGAGAAAATAAATAACAAGCAACCTACCATTCTATAATAGAAAAACATTATCTTCGCATAAAATTAACGATTGATGAAACTCGAACTATTTATAGCACAACGACTATACAGAGCACGTAATGGAGAGAAGCATCTCTCCAAACCCGCTGTAACAATTGCGCAATGGGGAGTGGCAGTAGGTATAATAGTAATGATTGCATCTATAAGTATAGTAATTGGTTTCAAGCACGAGATTCGAGAGAAAGTTATTGGCTTTGGCGGGCATATTCAGATACGCAATTACGACACCGGCAACAACGGAGAGATGCCGGTAACAGCAACAAAAGAGGAACAAGAGCGCCTCGCTCGTATACCGGGAGTTATGCATATACAAGGATGCATAAACAAACCGGGATTGATTGTTGCCGGGAATGAGTACGAAGGAGTGATGCTTAAAGGTATTGGCAAAGAGTACGATATATCATTCTTTTCGGAGCACTTAGAGGAGGGAGAGATACCGATGTTCAGCGACACCATTGCAAGTAACAAAATTGTGATATCGCGCAACATCGCAGAAAGAGTGAATGCACATATAGGAGATAAAATAAATATCTATTTTATTCAGGATGGTGTGAGAGCACGTCGTATGACCATTGCAGGAATATACAACACCAACCTTTGCGAACTGGATAATCTGATAGCAATAACAGACATATACACCACCCGACGCCTCAACAGTTGGAACAATGATGAATATAGCATACTGGAGTTCACTGTAGAGGAGTATGATAATATTGATGCCACGCGCGACTCTGTAGGCAATATTATGGATAAAATAGCAGACAGCCACTTTGAACAATTGTATATTCAAACGGTAGAGGAGATGAACCCTGCACTCTTTGCATGGCTCAGCATACTGGACCAGACAGTGTGGATTATTCTGGTTCTTGTCATTGGAATATCGGGTTTCACCATGATTTCGGGATTGCTTATTCTTATACTCGAAAAGACCAACCTCATTGGTATACTCAAAGCCATTGGAGCAAAGAACATTTCCATAAGAAAAATTTTTCTCTATTATGCCATGTTCATCATTGGTCGTGGCATGTTATGGGGGAATATCATTGGCTTCTCGTTGTGTCTGTTGCAACAACAGACAGGCTTGGTGGGTTTGGACCCCAAAATGTATTATATGAACCAGGTACCCATTGAATTTTCATGGATTTTGCTTCCCATGAACATTGTTATGTTTGTTATCTCAGTGGGGATGTTGGTACTTCCCTCAATGTTCATCTCTCGTATAGAACCAACAAAGGCTATTAGATTCGAATAATATACTATCCTTTTTAAAGACATACAGACAAACAATAATATAAAAAATACGAGGCGCATCAATTGATGCGCCTCGCTATCTTAACTAGTAAAATACTGATTAAGCGTTAACTGTTGCCATGTGAGCAATGAGGTCGAGAACCTTGTTAGAGTAACCGATCTCGTTGTCGTACCAAGAAACAACCTTAACGAAAGTATCTGTAAGAGCGATACCTGCTTTAGCGTCGAAGATTGAAGTACGAGTGTCGCCGAGGAAGTCAGAAGAAACAACAGCGTCCTCTGTGTAACCGAGGATACCCTTCAACTCACCCTCAGAAGCCTCTTTCATTGCAGCGCAGATTTCTGCGTATGTAGCGGGCTTAGCAAGGTTTACAGTAAGGTCAACAACAGAAACGTCCAAAGTAGGAACGCGCATTGCCATACCTGTAAGTTTACCATTCAAAGCAGGGATAACCTTACCTACAGCCTTAGCAGCACCTGTTGAAGAAGGAATGATGTTACCTGCAGCAGCACGACCACCTCTCCAGTCTTTCAAAGAAGGACCGTCAACAGTTTTCTGTGTAGCAGTTGTAGAGTGAACAGTTGTCATAAGACCGTCTGTGATACCGAACTTGTCGTTCAAAACCTTAGCGATAGGAGCCAAGCAGTTTGTAGTACAAGAAGCGTTAGAAACGAACTGTGTACCTTTAACGTATGTCTTCTCGTTTACACCGCATACGAACATGGGAGTATCGTCCTTAGAAGGAGCAGACATAACAACATATTTAGCACCAGCCTCGATGTGAGCCTGAGCTTTCTCCTTTGTAAGGAAAAGACCTGTTGACTCAACAACGTACTCAGCACCTACTGCATCCCACTTCAAATCTGCGGGGTTACGCTCTGCTGTTACGCGGATAGCCTTACCGTTAACGATAAGTTGGTTGTTCTCAACATCAGCCTCGATAGTACCGTCGAAGATACCATGCATTGTGTCATACTTAAGCATGTATGCCAAGTAATCTACGGGGCAAAGGTCGTTGATACCTACAATCTCAATGTCGTTTCTTGTCTGAGCGGCACGGAAAACGAAACGGCCGATACGGCCAAAACCGTTAATACCTACTTTTGTCATAGTTTTAATTATTAAAAAAAATGGTTAAAAATATATTCTTTAATTATCCACAATTACAATACTCGGCACTGCGGCATGCTACCACTAGCAGCACCATAAACATAAAAAGAGCAACTATTCTTACTATTTTCATATTTCACCTACTTCAATTGCGATGCAAATTTAAGAAATCTTTTTTTGTAAACAAAACAAATAATCGAAAATGGAAGCATATTTAAGTAAAAATAATACAGTATGGGCAAAGAAGTATATTACAGCACAGAAAAGAGGTAAAATAATAGAAGTATTCTTAAGAAAAAAAAGCGAATTCTTTGCCATTAAATCAATTTATCGTATCTTCGCAGTCGAAAACATTTTAACAGAATAAAAACATGTCATTCCTCACAGATTTCAAAAACTTCGCAATGAAGGGTAACGTTATCGACATGGCAGTCGGTGTAATCATCGGTGGTGCATTCGGTAAGATAGTAACATCAGTTGTAAACGACATCATCATGCCTCCTATCGGTCTTTTGGTAGGTGGAATGAACTTCAAAGACCTAAAATTGATTTTGAAAGACGAAGTTTTAAATGCTGATGGTGCAGTTGAGCAGGCAGCCGTAACATGGAACTACGGTAACTTTTTACAGCAGACAATAGACTTCCTCATTATTGCATTCTCAATTTTCTGTGTTATTAGAATTATAACCAAACTTACAACACTCAGAAAGAAAGAAGAAGAAGAGGCAGCCGCTGCAGCACCCGCACCCGCACCTGCGCCCGAGCCCAGTGCCGAGGAGAAACTGCTAACAGAGATACGCGACCTCTTGAAAGAGAAAAAATAAGCGTGTGCATATAATAAGAGCGAACATGTTCGCTCTTATTTTTTTACAGGAAAGATAATTCTAAAAGTAAAAACAGTTAGTTTAATTTATATTAAAAATTATACTATTTACAAAAGAGAAAAAGAATAAATCTTTACCTTTGCAAAAGTAAAAATACCAAAGAATAGCAAAACAATAGAAACCTCAAATAATTAATTCTATGAAACAAGACATGATTGTCATATTGGATTTGGGAAGCCACGAAAACACCGTACTTGCCAGAGCCATACGCGCATTGGGAGTATATAGCGAGATATACCCCCACGACATTACAGTAGAGGAACTCAAAGCGTTACCCAATGTAAAAGGTATAATCATTAACGGCGGTCCCAACAATGTTGTAGACGGAGTTGCAATAGATGTAGACCACGACATTTACGAAGCAGGCTACCCCGTAATGGCAGCAGGACACGATAAAGCATTGTGCGAAGTAAAGTTGGCACAGTTCAATGACGATGTAGAGGCTATAAAAGAGGCTGTAAAATCGTTTGTATTCGACACATGCAAGGCCGAGGCAAACTGGAACATGACCAACTTTGTCAACGACCAGGTAGAACTCATTCGTCGTCAAGTAGGCGACAAGAAGGTATTACTTGCACTATCGGGCGGAGTAGATAGTTCCGTTGTGGCAGCCCTTTTGCTAAAGGCTATCGGCAACAACCTTGTATGCGTACATGTGAACCATGGTTTGATGCGTAAAGGCGAGTCGGAGGCCGTTGTAGAGGTGTTCCGCAACCAGTTATGTGCAAACCTTGTATATGTAGATGCAACCGACCGTTTCCTTGACAAGTTGGCAAACGTAGCCGACCCCGAAGAGAAACGTAAGATTATAGGTGGCGAATTCATTCGCGTATTCGAAGAAGAGGCACGCAAACTCGACGGCATCGACTTCTTGGGACAAGGAACCATATACCCCGACATAGTAGAGAGTGGCACCAAGACAGCCAAGATGGTAAAGTCGCACCACAACGTAGGCGGTTTGCCCGAAGACATGCAGTTTGCACTTGTTGAGCCCATCCGTCAGTTATTCAAAGACGAAGTACGCGCATGCGGTTTAGAGTTAGGACTCCCCTACGAGATGGTATACCGCCAGCCGTTCCCCGGTCCCGGCTTGGGAGTACGTTGCTTAGGCGCCATCACACGCGACCGTTTGGAGGCAGTACGTGAATCCGATGCCATTCTGCGCGAAGAGTTCGCCAAGGCAGGCTTGGATAAGAAAGTATGGCAATACTTCACCGTTGTACCCGACTTTAAGTCGGTAGGTGTGCGTAACAATGCACGTTCCTACGACTGGCCCGTTATAATTCGTGCCGTAAATACAGTAGATGCCATGACAGCAACCATAGAGCAGGTAGACTGGGCTATTCTTATGAAGATTACAGACCGCATACTCAAAGAAGTTGCAAATGTAAACCGTGTATGCTACGATATGTCGCCCAAACCATCAGCAACAATTGAGTGGGAATAAAATAAACCCTTTTTAGAGTATATTTTAATAGCCTCAGCCCTACCACAGGTTGAGGCTATTTCGTTGATATATAACCTCCAGTACCCTCAGGAAGCATTTTTAGCACTTTTGTTAAAGAATGTAATTTGACACCAGTTTTTGACACCAGTACCATTTTCTACTATTTCTCCAGTCCATTTTTTGCCAGTAACTTTGAGGTAAGAAAAAATAATTTTCATCAAGGGTATTGACTTCTTTTTGGGGTACGATATACTTTAAATAAAAAGATAAG
>CAZEKX010000037.1:0-19615 GCA_964512955.1 uncultured Bacteroidaceae bacterium | reverse complement strand
TTAATGAATTTAGGCTCGACCTGTTGGAGTATATGAAAACCAACCGCGATGTAGAGCATACTCCGTTTGGACTCCACGCTGTCGTTCCGAGCAGTGAGAACACACCTCCCGGAGTTATCTATATCCTGAAGAACCGTTCCGACGGAGTGAACATTGACCACAAGAACCAACTGCACCCATTCTATATGGTGTATATCAGCGATGACGGCGAGGTAATTATCAACCACCTTGCCCCGAAGGATATGCTCGACCGTATGCGTCAGTTGTGCAAGCCACACAATACCCCTCATACAGAATTGTGCCGTGAGTTCAACCGTACTACACGCGACGGCAAGAATATGAAGCACTATTCCACATTGCTGGGCGAGGCAATATCCTCAATTATCAGCGTAAAGGAAGAGAGCGACATCGACAGTTTCTTAAGCGGTGCACAAGGTACACTCTTTACCGAAGAGATACAAGGCCTTGATGATTTTGAATTGATTTGTTTTTTGGTAATTAAATAACAATGTACGGCCTACCACAACGAACTGAAACAAACAAGCCACTTCACAAGACAAAAGTCTTTGAGAAGTTCGCTTTTACGGCAGCACAGCGCGAAGCGTTTGATGCCGATGTCAGCCGTATGGTTATAAGCCACGTTATAGCGGAAAGCACCATACCCACAATAAAAGCAGGTAAAGATATTACCGACTTTTATGTAATTACGGTGCAGATGAAGCGAAAAGAGTACGATGCAAAAAATATCACACTTTTAACAAAACTCATACCGCGCAAGATACTTTTCATCTTGCAGTATGAAGAACAGGCACAACTCGCAATTTACCATACAAAACTTATATGCAGTAATTGGCAACAATGCGATATGCTTAATGTTCCACTCGAAGGCCTCGACCTCGATGCTGTTTGGGAGAACATAATTATCTCTGTCGGCTCAATTACCATACAAGAGGGCAACACCCTTGCCGAGCAAATTGTGGCAGACGATGCACACGCAAAATTGATGAAGCAGATAGAACAATTCGAAAAACGTTGCCGTGCCGAGAAACAACCTCGCAAGAAATTGGAACTATTTGAGAAATTAAAGGATTTAAAAAAGAAAATATAATAACAACACACTATATGGAAAAACTCAAACTACAGACCAAAGATATGGCAGAGCGAAATGTTGAACTGTTGGGGCAGATGTTCCCGAACTGCTTGACCGAGACCATCAATGCCGATGGCAAGTTGGTGCGTGCTATCGACTTCGATAAGTTGCGTCAGGAGTTAGCGTGCGAGGTTGTCGAGGGTGCCGAGGAGCGTTACCAATTCACTTGGCCCGATAAACGTGCTGCTATCCGTTTGGCTAATACTCCAACGAACAAGACTCTGCGTCCGTGCCGTGAGGAGAGTGTTGATTTCGACAATACCGAGAATCTCTATATCGAGGGCGATAACTTGGAGGTGCTGAAATTTTTACGAGAGTCATACCTTGGCAAAATAGATGTTATATATATTGACCCGCCATACAATACAGGTAGAAACCTAATATACAAGAATGATTTTGCAACCGATATTGATAGTTATTTGCAAAACAGCGGTCAGTTTGATGACTTGGGCTATAGATTAGTATTAAATACTGAAAGTAATGGTCGTTTTCACACAGATTGGCTCAATATGATATATACTCGCTTAAAGGTTGCAAAGGATCTTTTAAGTGACAATGGAATCATCGTTCTTACAATTGATGATTGTGAGATAGAGACAATTACAATGGTGATGAATGAAATTTTTGGAGAGTGCAACCATTTAGCCACTTTCATCATAAAGAATAACCCATCAGGTCGTTCAACCGTTACTGGTGCTTCTATATCCCACGAATATGCCTTGTGTTATGGTGTAAATACTTCCGTTTGTTTGGGTCGTTTGCCTCGTAATGACAAGCAAATCGCCCGTTATAAAGAATCAGATGAAATTGGTTCCTACGAATGGGTTAATTTCCGAAAACATGGCGGCTATAAAGAAGATGCACCTACGATGTATTATCCAATATACATCAAGAAAGATTGTAACGGATTTAGGATTCCTAAAATGAAATGGAATGACAACCTCAACGAGTATGACATACTGGAACCTGTTTATAGTGATGAGTTTATATCTTATCCTATAGATGAAACAGGAAGACCAAGAAGATGGAAGTGGAGTTTAGAGCGTGCATTGAAGGAGCAAAATGATATGTGTATACGCTTGGACCGAGATAAAATGCCTGCCGTATACATAAAGTCAAGAATGAAAGATGAGGGAATGTTGCCTCTTACTGTATGGGATGATAAATTGTACTCTTCTACAGAGTATGGCACCAATTTTCTAACCAATTTAATGGGTGAAAAATATTTTGATTACCCCAAATCAATATATGCCGTAATTGATAGTTTAAGAATTGCTAATTGCGACAAAAACACTACTATTCTTGATTTCTTTAGCGGCTCTGCAACAACAGCACACGCTGTAATGCAGTTAAATGCAGAGGATAGAGGTAATCGCAAATTTATTATGGTGCAGTTGCCCGAAAAGACAGATGAAAAGAGCGAGGCTTACAAGGCAGGCTACAAGAATATCTGCGAGATAGGCAAGGAGCGTATTCGTCGTGCAGGAAAGAAGATAAAAGAAGAAATTGAGAATAAGATTAGCAATCTTGATGCCTCAATTAACACATTACTAAATGCTAAGCCTTCTGCAACTGTTGCTATTTTACCCAAACAACAGCAAGAAGAAATTGCAAAGAAAGTTTATATAGAACAGATTGAGCCAAAGATTAAAGAAAGAGATGAACTTGAAGCAAAGTTAGAATCATTGGATTTTGGTTTTCGTACTCTCAAACTCGATAGTTCAAATATGAAGGATGTATTTTATACTCCTGCCGAGACACCTATTCAGCAAACCTTAGCGTTTGATGCGTTGGTGGATAATATCCGCGAGGGACGCACAGCAGAAGACCTTTTGTTCCAAGTATTGCCTGAATGTAACTTACCGCTATCGAGCAAGATTGAGGAGCGTGAGATTCACGGCAAGAAGGTTTTTGTTGTTGAAGATGGTTATTTGATTGCTTGCTTTGATAAGGAAATAAACGAATCGGTAATCACCGCCATAGCGAAGGAAAAACCATACTACTTTGTGATGTGTGACCGCTCCATCGCCACCGACAATGTCGCCGACAACTTCGACCAAATCTTCAACGCATATAGTAAGGAAACAGTTAGGAGGATATTGTAATATGGTATCATAGCAACACACCACATAAATGGTGAAAAATATGGATATAAATATGGATAAAGCATACATAGATGAGTTGCTCAAATATGGTGAGCGTGTGACATTAGAGTGTAAAAAAGCCGAAGGCGGCTTTCCAAAATCCGTTTGGGAGACATACTCTGCTTTTGCCAACACCAATGGAGGAATCATTATTTTAGGCATAGAAGAGGATTTATCTTCTGATGTATGGGATGAACGATTTCATATTAAAGGTGTACGCAATACAGAACAATTAATTAAGGATTTTTGGAATATTGTTAATAGCGACAAGGTTAGCACCTGTATATTGAAGGATGAAAACGTACAAGCGGTAGATTATTGCGAGGGAATTAAACTTGTGGTGATTCAAGTGCCACAGGTGTCGTATAATTTACGGCCTGTATATATCAATGGCAATGTATATAAGGGTACTTTCAAACGAAATTTTGAGGGAGATTACCATTGCGAAGAGAGTGATGTAAAAGCGATGATTCGTGATGCTAATGAGGAAGGTAATGACGGAATTATCATTGAATATCACACAATGGACGATGTTGATATAACTACACTTAAAAGCTATCGAAATGAGTTTGAGAACAGGAATATAGGTCATATCTACAATCAATTGGATGACAAAGAGTTCCTGAGACAATTTGGTGGCTATGCAGTTGATAGAGCGACAGGAAAAGAGGGACTTACTCTTACTGGATTGTTAATGTTCGGCAAGGGACTTTCTGTACGTGAAAGATTCTCAAACTTCCGAATGGACTTTATTGACAAGACTAATCTTATTGGTGATATGCGTTACAGTGACCGCATCACCTATGATGGAACTTGGGAAAATAATCTTTATAACTTTTTTCGTCGTGTTCTTGTTAAAATCACCTCAGACCTGAAACGTCCATTTAGATTAGATGGTGTTCAACGTAATGATGATACACCAGCTCATAAAGCAATTCGTGAAGCATTGACTAATAGTGTGATTCACGCAGATTTCTTTTTATCTGGCAGTGTATTGCGAATAGAAAAACATGACGGTTGTATTTGTTTCAGAAATCCAGGGACACTCAAACTCCCAATTGCTCAGATTTATGAGGGTGGAAGTTCTAAAGCTCGAAATCCTCGAATACAGAATATGCTAAGAATGATTGGCTTCGGGGAGAATCTCGGTTCAGGTTTCCCAACTATACTTAATGCGTGTAAGCAAGAACAATGGAGAAAACCTGACCTTGATGAAAATAGCGATATTAAAGAGGTGCATCTAAAGCTATGGATGATTTCTATGTTCCCTAATGAGGTAACTGAATATATGCAGCAACTATTGGGTGATAGTATGCTGAATATTACAAAAGAAAATCTAACAGTGTTGTCTGTTGCATATATAGAGAATGGTGTAACGAACCAACGTTTACAAACTATTTTGGAGAAAAATTCATTGGAGGTTGCTAAAATCCTTAAGTTGCTGACTAATGTTGATTTATTGGTGCCAGAGAATAGAGGAAGGTGGACCACATATAAATTAAATACTTCTTTCAAACCTCAAATTGAGGGGTTGCCTAATGGGTTGCCTAATGGGTTGCCTAATGGGTTGCCTAATGGGTTGTCTAATTCGGAACAGACAACCTTGCAAGTATTTTCGTTGATACAGAAAAATCCGAATATCACAAGAAAGGAACTTAGCGAAAAAATAGGAATATCAATAACATCTATCCAAAAGCATATTGATAAATTAAGACTCCATAATAAGATTAAACGTGGAGGCTCACCAACAAGAGGTGGCCATTGGATTATTTTGTCAAAAAAAGATTTATTTAGTTAAATCAATATTCAAAAAAGAACAATGAAGTTCAAATTTAAGATACAGCAATATCAGACCGATGCGGTAGAGCGTACGGTAGAGGTTTTCGCGGGGCAACCATCTGTTGACAACCTTACATATCGCCGTGACCCCGGTAAACGTGGTGCTCAAACCTCAATATTTGACAAAGAGTTTGAGACGGGCTACCGCAATGGTGAGGTACAATTGATTCAATCGGAATTGCTTGCCAATATTCGTAAAGTGCAAGCATTGGGGGATATAAAGTTGTCCGATTCTTTAGTACCAAGTATAGGTGCTTGCAGTCTTGATATTGAAATGGAGACAGGTACAGGTAAAACCTATGTCTATATCAAGACGATGTTTGAGTTGAACAAACGTTATGGTTGGAGTAAATTCATTGTAGTAGTACCAAGTATTGCCATACGTGAAGGTGTCGGAAAGAGTTTTCGTATGCTTGAAGACCACTTTATGGAGCACTACGGCAAAAAGGCTCGTTGGTTTATCTATGACAGTAGTCGTTTGAAAACACTCGATGACTTTTCGAGCGATGCAGGCATCAATGTAATGATTATAAACACCCAAGCGTTTGCATCCTCACTCAAAGAGGGCGCAAAGAACAAGGAAAGTAGAATCATTTATTCTAAACGTGACGATTTTGCTAGTCGTCGTCCCATTGATGTAATCGCAGCGAACCGTCCAATCATCATTATGGATGAACCACAGAAGATGGAGGGAGAGGCTACGCAGACCGCTCTCAAACGTTTTATGCCGTTGTTCATTCTTAACTACTCGGCAACCCACAGGACTAGACATAACACAGTATATGCACTCGATGCGCTAGATGCCTACAACAAGAAGTTGGTAAAGAAGATTCAAGTAAAAGGATTTGAGGTAAAGAACCTGAAAGGCACATCAAGTTATCTCTACATCGACAGCATCATCCTATCGAAGACAGAGCCGCCGATGGTTAAGATTGATTTGGAGGTAAAGACTGCAACAGGCATACACCGCAAGTCGATGAAGTTCGGCAAGGGTGATAAGTTACAGGCAGCAAGCGGACTTGCACAGTATGAGGGCTTCGATATATCGGAAATCAACCCATATACTGATACTGTTACTTTCCTCAATGGCATAACACTCCGTAAGGGTGAGGTATTTGGCGATAGCAACGAGTTGGCGATGCAGCGTGTGCAGATTCGTGAGACCATCGTTTCGCACTTCGAAAAAGAGCGAGAGTTGTTTGCACGAGGTATCAAAACACTATCGTTGTTCTTTATTGATGAGGTTGCCAAGTATAAGAGTTATGGCGAGGATGGTGAGGTTGTTCAGGGAGTATTTTGGAAGATATTTGAGGAGGAGTACATCAATATTCTCAACGAGAATCTATCGTTGTTTGACTCCGAATATCAGAAGTATTTGCGCCGATTTGACGCACGCGAAGTACACAATGGCTACTTCTCAATTGATAAGAAAGGTCGCTCTGTAAATAGCGAGGTAAAGCGTGGTCGTGATACATCAGATGATATATCAGCATACGACCTTATCCTGAAGAACAAGGAGCGTTTGTTAAGTTTTGATGAGCCAACACGATTTATTTTCTCGCATTCTGCACTCCGTGAGGGATGGGACAACCCTAATGTGTTCCAAATTTGTACGCTCCGTCACGCTAACTCGGCAACAGCCAAGCGTCAGGAGGTTGGTAGAGGTTTGCGTATCTGTGTGGATGCAGATGGTAATCGTATGGACTTTGAAACGCTCGGTGAGAATATCCACGAACTGAATAAACTGACAGTTATTGCCAATGAGAGTTATAGCGACTTTGTAGGCGACTTGCAGCGTGAGACACGTGATGTTCTGCGTGACCGTCCTACAAAGGCAGATGAAGCATACTTTACAGGTAAGTTGGTATTTGTTGGTGATGAGAAGCGTGCTATTACAACTGAGGAAGCAAATTCTATCCGTGCATACCTTTGGGATAACGATTATATTGATGAAAGAGGGCAGGTTACAGAACTGTACAAGAACGATTTGGCGTCGGGTAACCTTGTTCCAATGTCACGCAAGTTAGCACCAATGGCAGACGGAATACAGTTGTTGATTCGTGCATTGTATGACGAGTCGGTGGCTATCGACAATATGTTTGAAAATGGTAATGCTACCGTTATCAAGGAGAATAAACTGAACGACAACTATGCAAAAGCAGAGTTCCAAGCACTGTGGAAGGAGATAAACCATAAGTACGCTTATACAGTTCACTACAGCAGTCAAGAACTTATAGAAAAGGCTGTGTTGAACATAAATGCTAACCTCGAAGTTAATCAGTTGCGTTATGTTGTAGTTACAGGAGAGCAGAACAGCGTGGATACATTTGGCAATACAACTTCTACCTCAAAGAAGATTGGTGCTGTATCTACATCAAACGTAAAATATGACCTTGTAGGAGAAATTGCACGAGGTGCAACATTGACTCGCAAAACTGTTGTTGAGATATTGAAGAAATTGAGGGGTGAGAAGTTGGCAATGTTCCAAAATAATCCTGAAGAGTTTATCCGCAATGTTGTTAAACTCATTAAGGAGCAAAAGGCAACAATGATTGTAGAACATATATCATACAATCTTATTGAGGGCGGTTATGATAGCACGATCTTTACTCAAGAAAAGCAATCTCAGTCGCTTAACAAGGCATATCCTGCACAAAAGCATATTATGGACTATGTTTTCAGCGATTCAGATGGTGAACGCAAGTTCGCAGAGGTACTTGATGGAGCAACAGAGGTTTGTGTTTATGCAAAACTGCCTCGTTCGTTCCAAATTCCAACTCCTGTAGGGAACTATGCCCCCGATTGGGCGATTGCATTTAACAAGGGTACAGTTAAGCATATTTTCTTTATTGCAGAAACGAAGGGTTCGTTAGACTCAATGGAATTACGTGGTGTTGAAAAAGCAAAAACGCAATGTGCGAAAAAACTATTTAACAGTCTTTCTACTTCTATTGTAAAATATGGAGTTGTAGATAAATTTGAAAATCTTTATAACATTATCGATAGTATATAATTAAAGTTAATCCCAAGGTTTTTCCAAACCTTGGGATTAACTTTATGCTTAATAGCGAAATATTTCTGTATTTATTATAGTTTCTATACATCTCTTACCTTACAATCAATATTTTTGTGGCAACTCCTTCGTTACCCTCTTCATCGGCTGCAAGGACATAGTAGACACCGCTTGCTACTTTGTCGCCTTTGTTGTTTCTTCCGTCCCATGTAAATTCACCTCCGTTTGAGACTCCTTCGTATATTAAAAATCCTGCCGCATCGACGATTTTTACATTACAGTTGAATGTTAGTCCAACGATGGAGATATCTCCGCTGTAATCGGCTCTCACAGGGTTTGGGAAGGCGTGTACTTTGTTCTCGTCAAGAGTAGTCTCGGGTTTTGTTGCATTACCCATGAAACTTACTATTCCGTTATATGTTCCAATGAACACTTCTCCACTCTCATCATTTATGGCAATACTCACAATACCATTTGAAGGTAATGGGGAGTTTTCTGTTGTAAAATGGTGAATTGTCTCTTGTCCATCTTCACTTAAAAGGTATATACCGTTGGTTCTTGTGCCTATCCATTTACGGTTTGCACCATCGACACATATTGCTTGTATATATACATTATTCAGTAGGTAGTCGGCCAATCCGGAACCATCGTTACGAGGTATTTTAATCTGTTTGAATATGCCATCGTTGAAGAATGTTTTAGGATTGTCTATGGTAAACAGTCCGGCATCGGTTCCAATCCAGAATGTGCCGTTCCTGTCTTCTTTAAAATCATTGAGATAAAATATTTCGTAATTTATTCCGTCTTGGTTTTTTATATGGTCAATCCATATATTTGTTTCGTCATCGCTTGTGTCCAATGGGGTATTGTTGAGTTTTGCACAGAATAGTCCGCCGGGGGCACGTAACGAGGTCATCCATAACCATCCTCTGGAGTCGAACAGTATATCAACCATTGTTGGTTTTTCGCTTATCAAATCGTATTTTAGCGATTGCCATGTTCCATCTCTTTTCAGTATTTTTATAATATCTTTTACACCTGTATTTATTACCCAAAGATTTCCTTCATTGTCGTAATGCAAACGTGGTATGCGCACATATTTATGCGCCGATTTGCTGTCGGGTAATACACTCTCTATTTGTGAGTTGGTGTGGTTGTAATGGTTTATGAATTCTCCATCTCTGAACTCATACAAACCATGTCCGAACGATGATGCAAAGTAGTGTCCCGGTTCCATGGGGTCCTCAACAATGCAACACATATTCCTGTAGTTTGTGTTTGTTATGTTGCTTATACCCTCTTCTGGAAAATTGGTCCAATACTCATCTTTGTAATCGTATGTCATTAAGGTTGGGTCGTAGAACGAAATATCGTAATAGTTTAGTGTTCCTCCGGCAACCAATAATTTGTTGCCATCGAATCTCATATATTCGCAATAATTTCTTACCGGACTGTTGGGAGTTATTGGTTCGCCTTCTTCAACTATTTTACCATCTGTTATTGAGCATTTCACAACTCCTCCGTAACCTTTGCAGTTCCACAAACTGTTTCCTTTTGTTTGTATGAATTTACTCTTCCCATCCAGAGAGTACTTCTTATAAGTATCCTTGTCTTCAAATACAATTATATTTGTCGATGAGCCGGCATATAGTTTGTCTCCCTCCTTGTATATGTATGTAGGGTTACTGCTCTTGTTTGAAGATGAGGATACAAGATTCGATTCAATGGTTATCTTTCCGTTATAATCTATTATATTACCTGTTTTGTCGTTGGCAATCTCTTCCCACTTCTCTAAATTCACCTTGTTCTTTTCGTTATCTATAACATATATGCCCGATTTTTCTACAAGGTAATATAAATTTCCTTTAAATTCTTGTATATCAATAACTTTATAGTCTTCTATCTTAACCCAATTACGTATATCCAAAAGATTATCATTATATCTTCCGACATATAATCCATCTTCTGTTCCGGCGTATATATAATTGTTGTGGTTATAACTGCTGAATATGTTTTTATTTATATTATATGTGTTCTTGAACTCTTTTTTCTTTAGGTCCAACTCCACTACTCCGAAATTTGTAGAGAGATATGCCTTGCTCTCTATTATTGATATATTATTTATTGTTTTGTTGGTGATATCGCTGTTTTTTATGTCGGTGATATTATATACTGTATCATCGTTATATAGCAAATCTATGTTTGCATTGTTGTAAATGATAACCAATGCATCTATATAATCGCAATATGATATGAATGAAATTTCTGTATCACTGAGTGTATTAATTTTATCGTATATTCTTATCTCTTCATCACTGCTATTGTATGAATAGAGTGAGCCATTTGCAAGTATGTAAAGTTTATCATCTGCAACTTGGCAATATGTGGCATTGTTATATGACAGGTGTAACCTCCACTCCCCTATCGCTGCTTTTGATGTGAATATTGCCGATATTGATATAAAAATAACTAACGATAAAAATAATTTCTTAATCATAAACAGTTTCTTAAATAATCATCGAGTTTCTGTGTTGCACGAAAACGGTGGCTTATACTGTTTTTTTGCTCGTTTGTCATTTGTGCAAAACTTTCGGAAAATCCATTGGGAATAAATATAGGATCGTAACCGAAACCTGAATCTCCTTTTTTCTCTTCGGTTATGATACCTTTTACTATTCCATCGAATATTTTTTCCTCTCCTTTAATAATTAACGCAATAACTGTGCGAAATTGTGCATTACGGTTATTTTTCCCTGTTAAATTTTGTAATAGTTTGTTCATGTTTGCCTCGGAATCGTTTGTTTCTCCTGCATAGCGTGCTGAATATACTCCAGGTGCTCCGTTCAAGGCTTCTACTTCCAAACCTGTATCATCGGCAAAACAGTCTATACCATATTTTTCGTATATATATCTTGCTTTTATGAGTGCATTACCCTCTAATGTATCGGCTGTTTCGGGTATATCATCGTGGCAGTTTATATCGTTCAGAGATAATACCTCTACCCTACTGCCTAATATATCGCGAACCTCCTCTAATTTATGTCTGTTATTTGTGGCAAATACAAGTTTCATCTTTATTCTTTTTGGGTATTATTCTCTTCCGATAGTTTAAGTTTTGTGGTTTTTGTCTTTATCTTGTCGAAACCATTACCATATACTCCCATTACTTTTGTTTGCGATATCAGTGCATTAGGATCTATCTGTTTGACAATATTGAAAAGTTCATTCGATTGGTTGGCACGTGCAAGTGTTGTTATAACCTTACCCTCTTTCTTTGAGTAAAAACCTACAGAATCCAATAGTGTTACTCCTCTATGCATTGAGCGTGTTATGTAGTATGCAATATCTTCGTATTTGCTCGAGAAAATAAAGAATTGTACCATTTGCCTGTTACTGTTTACCATGTAATCGAGTGAAACATTTACAATAACAAGGTTTATATATCCATAGAATACTTTTGTGAGGCTGTCGCTGAAATCTTCATAAGGAATAATGAAGAAACTGCTTGTTATTATGCAGGCATCGATATACAGCATTGCTCTACCAAAACTTACATCCTTATATTTATTTACCATTGCGGCAATAATATCTACACCACCTGTGCTGCCGTTGTTAAGAAAACAGAGTGCAATACTTATACCTATGAATATTGAACCTACAAGGCACACCTCGAGTTCTTTATCGGGTCCTAATATTGTGTAGGCATTCTGACTCTCAAATACCTCTTGAAAGACACTCAATAACAGTGTAAGTGTGAAAATTGCATAAATAGTTTTCAAACAGAATTTAAAACCTAAAATTTTTATGGCAATAAGAATAAGTCCTGCATTTATGGTAAAATAGGTATATTGCATGGGTATATCGCCTTGTGTTGCATATTGTATAATGGCACCAATACCGGTCATACCTCCTACCAGAAAACTATATGGACTCATAAAAAAGTTCCACGCTATTGCATACATTGCAAGTCCTAACGTTATCATGAGATAACTTTTTACTTCGCTTGCAATATTCTTCTTGGGAATAAATAGTTTAGGCATAACTTTTGCATTTAATAATCTATCTATAATAAATTTTATTCAGAATCTTTAGAGAATGCTATTAAAACAGTTCTTTAAAAAACTATGTTTACAATTTTCTTTGGTACAACAATCACCTTTTTGATAGGTTTATCTTCGATATATTTTTTTGTCATTTCATCGGCAAGAACTGTACTTTCAATGTCGGCTTTGTCTGCATCTGCTGCGAAATCCATTGTAAAGCGTGCCTTACCATTGAATGAAATAGTATATTTTACGGTGTCCTCTTTCAGATAATCTTCATTGAACGTGGGCCATTGTGCATCGCAAACCGATGTGGTATGTCCCAATGCCTCCCAAATCTCTTCGCAAATATGAGGAGCAAACGGTGCAAGTACTATTACAAAATTCTCTAATATGGCACGTTTGTTACACTTTAATGCACCCAATTCGTTTGTGCATATCATAAATGCACTGACGGTGGTGTTGTAAGAGAAAGCAGGAATATCTTCTGTAGTCTTTTTAATAAGTTTATGAATAGATTTCAACTCCTCTCTTGTGGGTGTTTCGTCTGTAACAATCAAATTATCGTCTTTGTCATAGAAAAGGTTCCATAATTTACGCAAGAAACGGTGGCAACCATCTATGCCGTTTGTATCCCAGGGTTTAGATTGCTCTACAGGACCCAAGAACATCTCGTACATACGCAATGTGTCGGCACCATATTTCTCTACAATAGTATCGGGGTTCACAACGTTGAACATCGATTTACTCATCTTCTCTATTGCCCAACCGCATATATATTTATCGTTCTCGAGAATAAATTCGGCATCGGCATATTCGGGACGCCATGCGCGGAATGCATCTATATCCAATATATCGTTTGAAACAATATTCACATCAACATGAAGCGGTGTAACATCGTACTCCTTGGAAAGGTTAAGTGAAACAAATGTGTTTGTATCTTTTATGCGATATACAAAATTGCTTCGTCCCTGTATCATTCCTTGGTTTACAAGTTTCTGGAATGGCTCCTCTTTCACACTTATACCCAAATCGAAAAGGAACATATTCCAAAAACGAGAGTATATGAGGTGTCCTGTTGCATGTTCTGTTCCGCCAACATACAAATCTACATTCTGCCAATAGTTGTCGGCTTCTTTCGAAACTAATGCTTTGTGATTGCGAGGGTCCATGTAACGTAGGTAGTATGCACTTGAACCGGCAAATCCGGGCATGGTGTTCAACTCCAATGGGAATATAGTTTCGTTGTCTGTTTTTTCTTTATCGGTTACACAGTTGTTTACTGTATCCCAAGCCCACATCTTGGCATGTCCCAAAGGAGGTTCTCCACTCTCGGTGGGCAGGAACTTTTCAACTTCGGGGAGTTCCAAAGGTAAACACTCTTCGGGTATTGGGTAAGGTGTTCCATTCTTGTAGTATATTGGGAACGGTTCGCCCCAGTAACGCTGACGGCTGAATATGGCATCGCGCAGACGATAATTCACCTTTACACGTCCTAATTTATTCTCAGTAACATACCTTTTGGTTGCGGCAATAGCCTCTTTTACTGTTAATCCGTTTAAGTTGAGTTTGCAATTGGAGAATGCTGCGGTTGGAGAATTTGTCATTATACCCTCTTTTGCATCGAAACTCTCTTCGCTTACATCACAACCTTCAATTAACGGACGTATCTCTATACCGAAATGCTTTGCAAAAGCATAGTCGCGACTATCATGGGCAGGCACAGCCATTATGGCACCTGTTCCGTAGCCCGAAAGTACATAATCACTAACCCATACCGGTATCTCTTCGCCTGTTATGGGGTTTATAGCATACGAACCGGTGAACACACCCGACACATTACGGTCTATAATGCGTTCACGCTCAGTTCTTTTCTTTGTACGGTCTATGTACTCCTCTACAGCACCTCTTTGTGCTTCGGTGGTTAATGTTGACACAAGTTCGCTCTCGGGAGCAAGAACCATGAATGTTACTCCGAATATTGTATCGGCACGTGTGGTAAATATTGTAAATTCAACATCACTGTCCTTTACACGGAACTGCATCTCGGTACCTTCGCTTCTGCCAATCCAGTTACGTTGTGTCTCTTTTAACGATTCGGTCCAGTCTATTCTATCCAGTCCGTCGAGCATTCTTTGTGCGTATGCCGAAACACGCAGGCACCACTGTTTCATCTTCTTTTGCACCACAGGATAACCTCCTCGCTCCGAAACTCCGTCCACAACTTCGTCATTAGCAAGTACGGTTCCCAATTTTGGACACCAGTTAACCATTGTTTCATTAAGGAATGCAATACGCCAGTTCATTAATAACTCCAGTTGCTCGTTTTCGTTCATTGCGTTCCATTGCTCTGCTGTAATGTTTACCTCTTGTGTACATGCGGCATCGATGCCTGCACTACCCTCTTTCGATAGTCTTGCCACAAGTTCTTCTATAGGTCTGCAACATTTTGTATTGTTATCGTAGTAATGGTTGAACATTTTTATGAATGCCCACTGTGTCCAATGATAATATTCGGGGTCGCAGGTGCGTATCTCGCGACTCCAGTCGAAGCAGAATCCAATCTTGTCCAACTGCTCACGATATCTGTTTATGTTTTGGTCGGTGGTAATTGCCGGGTGCTGTCCGGTCTGTATAGCATACTGTTCGGCGGGTAATCCGTATGAGTCGTATCCCATGGGGTTAAGCACATTGAAACCGCAAAGACGTTTGTAACGTGCAAAAATATCCGAAGCGATATACCCAAGAGGGTGTCCTACATGCAATCCTGCTCCCGATGGATAGGGAAACATGTTTAAAACATAGAACTTCTTTTTATCGGCATTTTCTGTAACACGATATGTGTTGTTATCTCTCCATCTCTGTTGCCACTTCTTCTCAATTTCGTTAAAATTGTATCCCATTTTATATAGTTTTTATTTATTATTCCGGTTATAAAATATCCATCTCTTTTTAAGAGAAACATAAAATCTACAAAAGTATATAAAAAAAGTAACACTAAGACTATTATAGGGCATAATTGTTCTCTAAAACTTTTTACAGTTATTCCAAAAAATATCGCTATCTTCGCAAAGTAAAAGTAGTGAAAATGGCAGAAAAAGATATATCGACAACTCCAATGATGAAGCAGTTTTACGACCTTAAGGCGAAGCATCCCGACGCTGTAATGCTGTTTCGTTGTGGGGACTTCTATGAAACATATTGTTCCGATGCTGTATTGGCATCGGAAATTTTAGGAATAACACTTACAAAGCGTTCCAATGGTAAGAGTGCAACATCGGCTGCCATAGAAATGGCGGGTTTCCCTTTTCATGCCCTCGATACCTATCTGCCAAAACTTATCCGTGCCGGTAAACGTGTTGCTATATGCGACCAGTTAGAAGACCCTAAAATGACCAAGAAGTTGGTTAAGCGTGGTATAACCGAACTTGTTACTCCGGGTGTTTCCATAAACGATAATGTGTTGGATTATAAGGAGAATAATTTCCTTGCTGCGGTTCATTTCGGTAAACCAATGTGTGGAGTTGCTTTTCTGGATATCTCTACGGGTGAATTCCTTACAGCAGAGGGTACTTTCGACTACATAGAGAAACTGCTTATAAATTTCCGTCCCAAAGAGGTTTTGTTCGAACGTGGTATGAAGAGTCGTTTCGAGGATTGTTTCGGAAATAAATTCTTAACTTTTGAACTCGACGATTGGGTTTTCACTGATGAGTTTGCCCATGAGAAACTCACTAAACACTTTGAGACAAAGAATCTCAAAGGTTTTGGTATATCACATTTGCGCAGTGGTGTCGTTGCTGCAGGTGCAGTTTTACACTATCTCAGTGTTACCTTACATACGCAAATATCTCATATACGTAATATCTCACGTATTGAAGAGGAGCGTTATGTGCGTCTCGATAAATTTACCATTCGCAGTCTCGAACTTTTAGGCAGTATGCACGATGGAGGAACATCGCTTCTCTCTGTTATCGACCGTACTGTTACGGCAATGGGTGCCCGATTGTTGAAACGTTGGCTGGTATTTCCTTTAAAAGACAAAAAACCAATAGAGGAGCGGTTGGATATTGTGGAATACTATTTTCGTGAGCCTGAATTCCGCGATGTTCTCGAAGAACAGTTGCGTCTCATCGGCGACTTGGAACGTATTATATCGAAGGTGGCTGCAGGGCGTGTTTCACCTCGCGAATTAGTACAACTGAAACTTGCACTACAGGCTATAGAACCAATAAAGAGTGCTTGTGAACAATCTTCCAATGCTGTACTAAAACAGATAGGAATGCAACTCGATTGCTGTGCCGATATACGAGACAGAATAGACCATGAGATTGTTCCCGAACCACCTCTGTTGTTAAACAAAGGCGGTGTTGTTGCCGATGGTGTCGATGAACGTCTCGACGAACTGCGTGCCATAGCATATCATGGTAAAGACTACCTTATGCAGGTGCAGCAACGCGAGAGTGAACGTACCGGTATTCCAAGTCTTAAAATATCGTTTAACAACGTGTTTGGTTACTACATAGAGGTACGTAATACTTACAAGGACAATGTTCCTCCCGAATGGATACGCAAGCAGACACTTGTGAATGCCGAACGATATATAACTCAGGAACTTAAAGAGTATGAAGAAAAAATACTCGGAGCCGAGGAGAAAATATTGGCATTGGAGAATCGTATTTACAGCGAATTGGTTATGTCTATAGCCGATTATATTCCTGCAATACAACAGAATGCAGTGCATTTGGCAAGACTCGATGTCTTACTCTCTTTTGCAAATATCTCACGTGCTTATAAATATATTCGCCCGGTAATTTGTGAAGAGGATATACTCGATATAAAACAGGGTCGCCACCCTGTCATTGAGCGTCAGATGGGAATGGGTGAGGAATATATTCCAAACGACCTGTATCTCGATAATGATAAGCAACAGATAATAATAGTTACCGGTCCTAATATGGCTGGTAAATCGGCTCTTCTGCGTCAAACAGCCCTTATAACATTGCTTGCGCAGATAGGTTGTTTTGTTCCTGCCGATAGCGCGAGAATAGGTCTTGTCGATAAAATATTTACTCGTGTTGGTGCGAGCGACAATATTTCGGCAGGTGAATCTACTTTTATGGTAGAGATGACCGAAGCGGCAAATATTCTGAATAACTTGTCGGCACATAGTCTTGTGTTATTCGACGAACTTGGTCGTGGAACATCCACATACGATGGAATGTCTATAGCATGGGCAATAGTAGAACATATACACGAATCGCAAAAGGGTAGGGCACGTACACTCTTTGCCACTCATTATCATGAACTTAATGAGATGGAGAAAAGTTTTTCCCGTATTAAGAATTTTAATGTTTCGGTAAAAGAGATAGACGGCAAAGTAATATTTTTGAGAAAGTTGATGCCGGGTGGCAGTGAGCACTCATTCGGTATTCATGTGGCAAAATTGGCTGGAATGCCAAAGAGTATTGTTAAACGTTCCGAGCAGATACTTGCAAAGTTGGAATCATCGAGCAACAGAGGTGAAATGAAGAGTGCACCTACAACCGATATTGCCGATAGTCGCGAGGGTATGCAACTCAATTTCTTTCAGTTGGATGACCCTGTTCTTTCACAGGTACGCGACGAAATTCTAGGTATCGATGTAAACAATCTTACTCCACTCGAGGCGCTTAACAAACTAAATGATATTAAGAGAATTGTAAAGGGAAAATAAATAATTTCCTTGAACAAATTTACGTATAGAATGGTTTAGAATAGAAAATCTGTTCTAAACCATTTTTTTATGGATAAAAAATTCCTGACAAACGAGGTGGGTGCGCCTGTAGGCGACAACACCAATTCTGTTACAGCGGGTGAACGTGGTGCTGTACTTCTCGAAGATAATTGGCTCATAGAGAAACTTGCACACTTCGACCGCGAAGTTATACCCGAGCGTCGTATGCATGCAAAGGGTAGTGGTGCTTTCGGACATTTTATCGTAACTCACGATATTACGCAATATACCTGTGCTAAAATATTTAGTGAGGTAGGCAAAAAGACCGAACTCTTTATACGTTTCTCTACTGTTGCCGGTGAACGTGGTGCCGCTGATGCCGAACGTGATATTCGTGGTTTTGCCATTAAGTTCTACACCGACGAAGGTAATTGGGACCTTGTAGGAAATAACACTCCGGTGTTTTTTTTGCGTGACCCTTTGCAATTTCCCGACCTCAATCATGCCATCAAGCGCGACCCACAGAGTAACCTGCGTTCGCCACAAAGTAATTGGGATTTCTGGACAATGTTACCCGAAGCATTGCATCAAGTAACAATTGTTATGTCCGATAGGGGTATCCCTGCTTCCTATCGCAACATGCATGGATTTGGCTCTCATACATATAGCATGATAAACAGTGCCGGCAAACGTGTGTGGGTGAAATTTCATTTTCTGACGCAGCAGGGAATAAAGAACCTCTCAAACGATGAGGCTGCGACAATAATAGCACATGACCGCGAGAGCCATGGGCGCGACCTCTTCAATGCCATTGAATGTGGTAATTATCCGCAATGGAAAATGTATATTCAGGTTATGACCGAGGAAGAAGCGGCAACATATCGCGAAAATCCATTCGATATTACCAAAGTCTGGAAACATGGTGAATTCCCGCTTATAGAGGTGGGAATACTGGAACTGAATCGTAACCCGGAGAACTATTTTGCCGACGTTGAGCAGGCTGCATTCAATCCTGCACATATTGTTCCGGGAATAGGTCTTTCACCCGACAAACTTCTGCAGGGGCGTCTCTTTTCGTATGGCGATGCACAACGCTACCGTTTGGGAGTGAATCACGACCAGATACCGGTAAACAGAGCGCATTGTCCTGTACATAGTTTCCATCGCGACGGTTCTATGCGTGTAGACGGCAATCAGGGTTCGCGTAAAGGCTATTCTCCCAATAGTATAGGTGAATGGACTGTTGGTGGTACAAAAGAGTCTTATTCGCCTTCTGCTGGGGCTTCTATGCGCTACAATCCCTATGAAGACCGTACCGACGACTGTTTTTACCAGCCGGGAGATCTTTACCGTTTAATGAGCGAGGATAAACGTCGTTTGCTTATTGAAAATACTGTTACCGATATAATGCCGGTTAGTGACAATATAAAATACCGTCATTGCGCCCATTGTTATCTTGCCGACGAAGAGTATGGCACAAGGCTTACAACCGGTTTGGGGTTAGATATTGGTATAGTTAAGCATCTTGCCTCTTTAAGCGAAGTGGAGCGTTTGAAGGAGACTGCAACAGTATAAAAAAACAATGATGGTTTAAACCATCATTGTTTTTTTATACTGCGTAACATACATATAACTCCTATTATAACAAACGGAATACTGAGCCATTGTCCCATGTCGAGTACCATTCCTCTTTCGAAATCGACCTGAACC
>CAZEKX010000036.1:0-21297 GCA_964512955.1 uncultured Bacteroidaceae bacterium | reverse complement strand
GAATCTGGGAACTCGCCCCCTTTAGGTGTCGGGGGAAATAAAAAAGCCTCCGACATTTTTGTGCAGTTATTGAAATATCTTATACGGTATGGGTTGTGCATCTACACAGTTGCCAATTCGCTGCCTATTGTTCGGATAACTTGTAGAATTTCTTCAAAACGTTGTTTTGATGGTTTATTTGTACCGCTTATGTATTGAGCAAACAAACTTTTTTCCTTTGTCTTTTTAGGTTATTGTGCGCCTTTGTACTTTCGAAGAAAATAATACAGATGGCGATATCACATAACATTAACAACAATATAATTTTCTCGACCGAACTTGACATCATTCACATATCGGGTGTGAATGATGCTTCGTTACGTGTTATGATATCGAACAACGGGGTTACTGTTTTTGCTGCCGACTACATTCCCGGAAACAATGGAGATATTGTGATATACAATATTAAGAGACTTGTAGAGGCGTATATAGAGGATGTATTCTCGGATTTCACCTTTACGTTTGGTGAAGAGAGCATCGATGTGCGAGTATTTAAAACCGCAATTCGCATCTCGGAGAGTGCCGAAGAGTTCCTGCCTTCGTTCTTCCTTACAATATTAATGACCTCTAAAAAAACATCACTCGCGCGATATGAGACTCTGTCGTTCTACCCGCAAGAGAGTTGCAATGTATATGCCGACGTCTCTTATTATGCCAATGAGACAGTTACGACATACACCGTGGAACTTCTGCCTGCAGACAGCGTTACCATGGATAGTGTGAACATGGTAGATGTGTCACCGAAACAGTTCATCGATGAGAGCAAAGGAGCCATTGTGAGCATTGCCATACATGCCGGGCAACGCCTGTTCACTCTTGAGGTGGATGATACATTGCCATTGGCAGAACCGGCATTGCTCTTCAGGAACAACTTCGACTGTTGGGAGACAATATACCTCACCGGAATACAGGAGACGGAATACGATATAAAACGCTCACAGGCTTATATCGATGGGATGTATAAACAGTATGATATTGAAGATACTGAATTATTCAAAGCCAATAGTGGTGTGTTGCTTGGCAACATGCTTAGGCTTGGAATGGATTTGGGTCGTGCAACGACTATATTTTTACTAGACTCCCATGGGAACACAGGCGATGCTGTGGTGCTCACAGAAAGCGAAATTAAATACAGCAATGATGACAATGTATTGCCAACGTTTGAATACACCTATCGTCGTTGTACACCTGTAACCGCATTGCTTAAGATTGCGAGACCGGTTAAATTATTTGATGACACATTTGATACTACTTTTAACTGATGGAGAATAGAACTATTCACTACAAAGAGGCAATTCATTTGCTCGAGAGCAAGCAGCCGGTTGATTTGCGTCTCTGGAAATTGTCAACCGGGGATATTCTGCACTACAAGGGTGTGGTATGCATATCGACATATCGACGTGGTGGTACTCACAAGGTACGCTTCCCAAACAACGAGATACGCGAATTTAGAGATATTACACTTTTTGAGATTAACGGAAAAACAATATATCGATGAAAACAAAAGATGAAAGTTGGATGCCGGGCTCCAAAGTCTTTGAGATAAAAGATTCTGTATTGTGCAGTATTGAAACGGTAGAGGATTCGGCAACCGTTTTTGACGAAGAGGTATTTGGTAATTCCATTTGCATACCCGGCACCGATTACAAATATATTCCATTTGGTGCCGATGACCAACTGCCGTATAACCTGATACGACAGATTGGAAAGGATGAAATTATGTCGCAAAACAAGTTCTTCAATATTCTCACCTGCTATGGTAATGGGCTCAGATATGTAGATGTGGCAACCGATGAACCTACAAAAAATGCTGAGATAAGAACATTTATGATGCGTAACAGTCTGGCTGAATTCTTTCTCGAGCAAACCACCGACCTTAAATACTTCTTTTTTGCGGTAGCAGTCATCATTCTTTCGAAGGACAGAAAAAGGATTGTAAAAATACGCCATAAAGAGGCGTGTTACTGCCGTTTTGAGGAAGCCGACAAATACGGACGAATAAACCATGTTTTCTATGGCAACTTCAGAGATGGCATATCAAACGGTGAAGATATTGAAGTTATAAGATTGCTCGATCAGAAAGACCCACTTGGCAATTTGCTTGTGTTGATGGGTAGGGAACCGGGAGAAGACGGACTGTGCCGGGTAAGGACCAAGGAGAGTAAATTCGCCATTGTTTCTCGCTTTCCCACACCGGGATTACAGTACTACCCGGTTCCTTACTATACATCGATACTCAGGGGCGACTGGTACGACATAAAACGCCTTATTGGTGTTGGAAAGAAAGCCAAACTGCGTAACTCTACAAGCATAAAATATCATGTAGAGGTACATAAGGACTATTGGGAGCAAATATGCTCAGGCGAGGGGATATATGACCCTGTGGAGAAAAGAGAACGCATAAAAAAGGAATATGAGAATATAAAGAACTTTGTTACAGGCATAGAAAACAGTGGCAAGGTGTGGATTTCGGGTTTTTATCAGAACCCTGACGGTAGGGAGATTTCAATGATAAAAATAAATTCTCTTGCCGGAAACAAAGAGGGTGGCGATTGGTCCGATGATATTCAGGAATCGGCAAACACTATTTGCTATGCCGACAACATTCACCCAAACCTGGTGGGAGCGGTACCCGGCAAGTCGCAGAGCAACAATTCGGGTAGCGATAAGCGTGAACTTTTTACACTCAAACAGAGTCTCGAAAAAGCACCGCACGATATTCTGGCAAAACCTCATAACGTGGTCATAGGCTACAATGAATGGGATGTCTACCCCGATGTTCCGCTTATAATGCTTACTACACTCGACAAAAAGAGTGATGCAAAGAAAGTTTCAATGAACAATGACACCGAAAAAGACCCTAACGATGAATAAACTTATTATTACCCGGGAGATTTTTGAAAAACACGTTTCGTCGGCAACAAATGCCGACAACGCGGTTTTTGACGCTGTTACCTCGGAACTAGAGGTTGCAGAGAATTTCATAACAGAGAAATTGGGATTGTCGGTATTTGATGCCATACCCGATAGAATTCTTTACTTCTATGAACGTGCTGTTTGCCTTTATGCATATAGTATAGCCATTCCTCACCTCGACCTGGTACTCACTCCTACCGGATTTGGTGTTGTCAGCACATCGAATGTGGTACCGGCAAGTGCCGACAGAGTGCACCGGTTGCTTAGTGCTGTTTGCGCAGCATATAATGATGCCATAGACGAGATAATTGCTCTTTTGCGATATGATGACCAATGGAACGATACAGAGAAGGCAAAAGAACTGTTTTCGTCGTTCTTTTGGAGCGGAAGACAGTTTCGCAGGTGTGGATACCCAAATGCACACCGCAGCGAACTTATGGAACACATGCCGGCTATAGATATTTCGGAGAGTGAACTGAGAGAGGCAATAGGTGACGAAATAATTGACGAATTGCTTACATGTATACGACGTGCCGAAGTGTCGGCGTCCCAACGAGTTCTTATACGAATGATTGAACAATATATCATTGCAGATATTGGCGAGGCTCTTTATTATGAGATGCGGACGTTAAGAAACTCCATAATACGCTATCTGATAAAAAATATAAAGGAATTTCCAACATTTGAGAACTCTTCAGCATACCGGGCATTAAAACAAGAACAATATGAAAACAAAAAAGACGACCCCTGTTTTTTCTTCGGATAATGTACTGAATTTTACATTCCCCAAGGCGTGGCAAGAACTGACACAGAGACAACTGAAGACCGTACTCATATTTTTGTCGGCATATTCTGCTACAAATGCACTTGTACGTATAGTATGCTATTTTGCAAACATTATAATTGTGCGTAAACTCGAAAGCGGGTTATATCTATGTATATTGGTTACAGATCGTGGACATCATTCAATTACAATTTCTACCGAAGAGTTTACTGCTATGTGTGATTCTATCGAATGGATACTTGAGCCTGGCTCTGTTCCTGTATTGCTCGAAGATTATGAAGGATGCAAGAGTATAAACCACCTGTTGCGAGATGTTCCGTTTGAAACATTTATAATGTTGGACAACCTGTACCAGGGCTACTTGATGAGTCGTAACAGAGAGGCAATTGTACGCATGGCAAACTACATTTTTGAAGGGAATCATGATATAACCGCTCTGCAACCTTATATGCTTTTTGGAATAGTACAATGGTTCACACAAATAAAAGCATTGTTTGCCGCTGAATTTCCGAACTTTTTTCAACCCATGGAGAGTGCAAGCAGTACATCGGTTAAGGATGCTATGAATGCACAAATCCGTGCGCTTACCGGTGGTGATATCACCAAGGAGAAAGATGTGTTGGCTATCGATACCTGGCGTGCCTTAACAGAACTCGATGCAAAAGCACGGGAAGCCGAGGAATTTAAAAAATCAATAAAAAAATGAATATGGAACTTTTTGATGCCGAAGAATATTTCAAAAACCTTTCCGCAAAAAATAAATTATGCAAGAAAGAGGATTTTAAGTTTTGTACATGTTCGGGGCTTGAGAACCTCGAAGAGGCTATATCGTCGTTCAGGAAGGAGAAGAGTTTCTTTATATTCGATGACACTACAGAAGGACAGGAATTTAAGGGCAGAGGTGGCGGTTACTACCACCAGCGACTCTTTACAATATCGCTGATGCGACGATACAGAATAGACGACATGAAAGACAGAACCGAACAACTTGCTGTTTGCAGGAGTGTGTTCAAACAGGTTGTGTCGCGACTGTTAAGAGATAAAGAAAATACCGCAAAACTTACTTATCTGAAGACCGACAAAATACTGTATCGCGAGTATGGCAGATATATGTTTTCGGGGTGTACAGGGCTCTATTTTATTGTAGAATGTTCGGAACCCGAAAACCTTTGTTATAATGCCGAAGAATGGGAAGAATAGCAGACAATACACAAGAGGGGTACATAAAAGGATGGACGGATATGATGATTACAATCTGGAAAGAAAAGATATTCAGATATGGAATCGTCGATACCGGCTCTTTGGCAGGCGAGATGTCGGGGGAGTCGAGCGAAAATTCATCGTTACTTAAATTCCTCGCTTATGGTATTTACCAAGCATACGGTGTAGGAAATGGATATAAACGTGGTAATGGGGGCAACTTAGAGTTCTTAGCCCCGGCATATCGCAAGAAACACAAATTAGGAAAACCGCGAGAACGAAGGAACTGGTATTCTCCACGTTTGTATTCTTCGATACAGGTTCTGCAACGTGCTATGGCTGAATTGTATTCCCATGACATAGTAAATACCGTGTGCGATGCTTTGCATGATGGGCGTGCTGCACTAAAAAAATAGTGTCTTTTTACAAACCTAAAAGAGGAAATAGTTTTGTATCTGTTACAGAAAAATAGATACCAATATATGGAAGATAAGTTCACCGCTTTAAAATCACTGGCAGCGACAATAAGAGATGCGTCGACCGAAAAAGAAAACACCGCAAAACGTTTAGGCGGTTTTTTCATCGACTTTTTAGACACCATAGAAACCTTTTACAATGACTTTCAGGATGTAACAAAGGTGGTGGGAATTCCTGTGTCCTGGAACAGTGATAGCAAACTTTACAAATATACCACACAGGGCGTTTATATCATATCGGGTGCCAGAAACAGTAACGACGGATTGCCTGATGATATTAATGTTGGAAGTCAGTTCTGTGCACGACTCATTGTTTTGAGTTTGTTTGCCGGAGAGGTTTATTATGTTATCCAAAGACTTCTATTGATTGACAACGGTAACAGAAAGACCAAGGTTTATATAAGGTCTGGAAGTGCTTCTTCGGTAACTGAATTACACAATGTACAGTCGAATTGGAGTACGTGGAAGAATACAACATCGGCTTTTCATTCTATCGGTATCGAGCGCGGTACCATGGCTACAAAGATTCTATTTAATGATATTTATGGTGAAGCAATAGCACCCCTAATCTTGAACCCTTCATCGGAAACTACTGCAGGACTGATGACTGCCGCCGACAAAGAAAAATTAAATAAATGTGTCGTGGAGGCAGATCTGGGGAATGCTGTATATGATATAGCGGGAACTGCCGGAGATTCAAACTACACATTGAAACTTATAAACAAAAGTGGTGAAACGGTTGTAACAAGATCAATTCCTGAAGCATCTGTGTATAACGCAGGATTATTGTCAAAGGATAAATTTATTGGTCTGTCGAATCTTCTCAGTAAACAATTGCAGGAGGTGAACTCTATCACATGGGGCTCTACATCACATATCAATAACTTTATCAGGCAGGGCGTTTACATCATTTCGGGAGAAAGGACAAGCAATATCGATGGTCTACCTATCGGTAACGCGGCCAGTGGGCATACTATAAGCGGAAGACTATATGTTCTCGACAGTGCTATAAACTCGAGCGAAGTGTGCATTACACAGATATTGATGTTATCGAACAGAGTGGGCACGGATGGCAATGTGTATTTGAGAACCGGAAATGCAAGTAGTTATGCGGCATTAATGTCCCCTTCCTCCACGGCATGGGAAGAATGGCAGACTCTACAGGGAATCAAGATGGTTGGCACGACAACTTCTGTTAACTCTTACGTAGACAACGGGCTATACAGCGGCATACTGACTGACGAAGCAACTCAATTTGACTCTTTTGTATTACTCGTGATAAATAACTATTCTATATCGGCTTATCTATCTTCTCTGTTGGGAGTTACAATCCCTAAACAGTGTACTCAATTCTTATACTCTTTGCCTGTTGCGCTTTCTAATGGAATGCCTACTAATGATATTATACCGGCAACAGTAAGAATACGAACCGGTATTTTCTCAAATGGCAATTATTTATGGGGAAAATGGGGAGGATTAGGAACAATAACTCTTGATTAAATTAATTATTATGGGTAAAAATATAGATTCTCTTTTGTTTGGACGCGATAAGTTTCTTGTAAAACAAAACTTGAATGTTGATTATGAACAAGACGAAAAAACGGAACTTTTGAGCAAAACCGGAACTGTTGATTTTGTCTCTTTTAGGAATAGTGCTATCTGTAAACCTTATGCTCTTTTAATATCAAAAACGGATTCTGAATACACTTTTTCTGTTCGTCTTAATATTATATATCGTGTGAATGATGAATATCGTAATGCTGTTGATTTTGTTAAGAGCGCGACATTGGAATTTTACACAGATGGTGTTTACACCGATGATGGAACAGAAAATGAAGTCGAAGAGGCAATAATGACGCGACAGAATAACTCGGATTTTTACTCCGTAGAGATAATAGTAAAAAAATCACAACGCCTATATTTTGATGTAAAGACATGTTTTGGTACCCTTAATGAAGTTTTAGATTTAAGCATTTCACAGGAGTACTATGTAGGTGTTCGTTCAGATTTCTATCCTCAAAAGAAACTTGTCTCATATACAGAACTCTTGGGGGTAAATTTACCAATCATTGAATCATCGCCTTTTTTGTATCTAAAAGAACTCGACGTTGATATAAATGAATTATCTATTGGTGGAAGTATTGATGACAACGGTATTTACAATGTGAGTCTACCAGAACTTGTAGGTGATTACATTATAGTGCTTTGCAAAGGTATTAGTATTTCCCCTCTGGCGGTCTCGGATTCCGACGGTAATAAAATTGAAATGCAATTGTTGGGATTTACGACAATTACAGACGATTCTATAAGAATGCATTATAGAGTTTATGCTAGTGGTAGTAAAAAGACTGCAAATTCATTAAAAATAAAAATTGGACTTTCATGAAAAAAGAGACTCTTGAAAAAAGGAAATATATATTTTCACGTTACTGGGAGTTGGCAAAAGAAGGTTTACGTCCAGAACAGATTTTTGCACGTATGGAAAAAGAGCCTGCCCCTAAATATTTCATCGACAGTGAGAGTGTAGTATATAAAGTTTACTCTTTACTAAAAGAACGTGTTCCAACGTCTTCCTGGGGGGCCGGGATAAAAAAGCCTGTAAGTGGAAACTGTTTGAAGAGGTATATTGAAATTACAAAAAAGGTGAAAATTTTATTAAAGGATAATTCTACTGCAAGTGTGAGAGATGTACTTCCTGATGTTTTAGAGTCCGAAGCTTCAAGCCTTTTTTTAAGTTCAGGGTCCATAAGAAATGAATATTTTAGATACGCAAAATATTTAAGCAATGATAAATTTAGGCACACATAATAGCGCGACAGGTGGCAAACTTGTCTGGTGGCAGAGATGGCAACCACTCCGCTGGTTACTCAATTTGACATCAAAATGTCAAAACAAAAGTATAGAGCAACAATTGAAAGATGGCATCAGAGTTTTTAATTTGCAGATAACATACTACCGAAATAAGTGGGTGTTCTCTCACGGTCTATGCATTTATACCGAAGAACTTCTTCCTACTCTTTATATGATGTTACAATATGCTACATATAGTAAACCTGTATATTTTCAATTGTCATTAGATAGAAATTTCTTTTTACCACAAAGAAAAAAAGAGTTCAAACAGTTTGTTAATGTAATAAAGGCTTTTTTAAAACAAAAACCTTTATTATTAATACAGATTTCTATTGAAGGCAGTGATGATTATTTTTTTATTGAGACATTAAGACCACCTGTAGAGGAGAAATATTGGACACTCTCATGGGCAGAAAGAGAAGGCACATCATTGCCGGACAAATTGCCATTGCCGGAATATCATGCAAAGAAGTATAATAAGACATATAAGGCAAATTACGAAGAGGGATGGTATCTTATGTTAGATTTTTATGAATATGAATAGGGATGTTGCAAGAGTTAGTACCGGTGTGGGATTGTCAATGTTGCAAGAACTGCAGATGTTGGTGTGGAGCATGAGATGGTTCATTGCACTGTGTGTTGTGTTAATTGTGGTAGATCTTGTTTTCGGCATTGAGAAAGCGAAAGTACACAATGAACAAATAAGACGTAGCAGGGCTATAAGGCGTACTATAAACAAATTTATCGATTATATGTGTTGGTTATTATTCGCCGGTATATTCTCTATGGCTTTTTCTGTACCGTTTGGTATCGAACCGATGACTGTAGCAGCATGTGCCATGCTTATTGCTTGTTTAAGTGAGGTAGATTCTATTTACAATAATTATGCCGATGCGCACGGCAAGGAAAGATTTAGTATAACAAAGTTTTTAGTTCACATATTTAAGCGAAAGAATAGTACAATAGGCAGTGCTTTAGAAAATTATATAAACGAATCAAAAGATGAAGATAAGTAATTATGCCGAAGAGGTTATAAAAGGATATGAGGGGCTGCACCTCGAGACCTACCGATGTCCATCGGGAGTATTAACTATTGGTTATGGACACACAAAGAATGTCAAGACCGGAGAGAACATAGACAAAGCAACTGCCGAGAAATTATTTGTAGAAGATGTAGAGGCTGTAGAAAGACTTATCGATAGGGAAACATACGTTTTAAACTTATCGCAAAACCAATATGATGCAATTGTCTCCTTTATATATAATATTGGATGGAAAAAATTCAATGGATCAACCTTGCGAAAGAAGTTAATAAAAGACACGGAAGATCCCGACATACCCGATGAAATTCGTCGATGGGTGTACGGAACTGTTCCGGGAACAGGCAAAAAAAATAAACTTCCCGGGTTGGTAAAACGCAGAGAGTGGGAAGCGCAAATGTATAATGACTTGTAAAATATAAAGTACTATGAGACATCTGTGTTTATTGATATTAATAATCTTGATGCTTATTTCGGGTTCCTGCTCAACAAACAAATATATTCCCATAGTAGGGACTCGCAACAGCGAGCATACAAACATAAAAACAGATAGTGTTCATGTCATCGACAGCATATTCATTTATATAAATGGGGATACTGTACGTGAAACGAGATTCCGCGATAGATGGCATAACAAAACTATCTGTGATACTGTCTGGCTTGCGGATACAATTCCTAAAATTGAAACTGTTGAAGTTGAACAGCATTTAAATCTTTGGGATAAAATTAAACTTAATACTTGGACTTTTTTCGTAACCGTAACATTTTTTTTGTGTTTTATCTTTATTCTTAAGAAACGATTTGGAGCGTCGTGAGATGCTCCAAATCGTTTTTATAATTCTCCCTCGAAATGCTTAGTCTCGTCATGAACTGGTAAATCGCGCCCGGTAAGATATTTATTTGTTGTGGAAACGTCGGTATGCCTGGCCTGATCGCGAGCAATTACTATCCCTTCGCTATTTGCAAGATCGCGAATTCCGGAATCCTTTAATGAGTAGAATTGATAGCAATCGGACCACTTCAGGACCTTACGCAGTTTTATCCATTCTCGACGGAACACTTCACTCGATGTTTTTTTTTCACTCGGTTTAAGACCTTTTCCAAAAAGGTAGCATCCGGAATGATATTCGAATATTTTAAGTTCGAGCATCATTTTTATAAGTGTATCATTCAAAGCAACTTTGCCATCACGTTTATTCTTACTTACAGATGCCGGAATATAAACAGACTGTTCCTTTAAGTTAATGTCGCCAATAATCACATTACATAGTTCTGTTGGTCTGATGAACGTGTAATACTCGAACATGCATGCCAATAGGAAATGAGGATGCTTTTTAGATAAATAAGTTTTCAGTTGTCGTAACTGCTCTTTACTCAAGGAACGGCGTTTTTTAGCAGTTTCCTCTATGCTCCTGATTTTTTCTACAGGATTTTCTGTTAACCAGGCATGTTCTATGAAATATGCAGCAAGGGAACTACACCAACCTTTGTAGTTGTTGCGTGTTCGTCCTGTAGTTTCGCGTTCATAATAAACATAATCCAAAAAGCCACTGATAAACCCTCTATCAAATTGATATACATACTTTATAGGAATTGGTAGGCTTGCATTATATTCACGCATAATGTTTACACGAGATTGGTACATTTTGCGTGTCTGATAACGTTGTAACCTATCTAAGTACCTTTCGTATTTTTGAAGTGCAACATCCAATAATGTATAAGAACGAGCAGCGCTGGCATCAGCCCATGGAGTCCATCCGGTGCGTAATAGTTTTACGGTAGATGATATAATCTCCGCTGCTCTTATTCGTCGTTGAGTTTTAGTAGGAATATTATCTAACATGTATTTCTTTCGCTTCATACGACCCTCGGCAGGGTCGTAGGCAAGAAAATCTATGTACCAATATTTGCCGGTATGGAGTTTTGGATAGGTGAAACTTTGCAGTTCCGGTTGAGATGATAATTTTGGTCTTGCACACATTTTTTTTACATTTTTCGGCTATGAAAAATGTAAATGTTTACAATCATTTTGTCTGTAATATGTCCGAGTTTTTTAATCAAATTCGGCTTAACGCATTGTTTTGTAATGAGTTAAGCCTGCTTTTGCGGAAAGAGTGGGATTCAAACCCACGGTACGGCAATGCCGTACGCCGGATTTCGAGTCCGGTCCATTCGATCACTCTGGCATCTTTCCTTAAATCCGGGTGCAAATTTAGTGAATTATCCCGGCAAACAAAATAAATTATCTGTTTTTTTATTAATAACTCTCTATACAATTTTTTTATAATGTATTCTTTGTTTTTTTGTAATATATTCTGTTTGGTTATCTAATGGTTTTGACTTTTACCAAAACCATCCTTTTTTCTTTGGCTTTGGAAGGTTGCTACCGGTATATATATCTTTCCATGTTTTTTTCTCTTTAATCATGGAATATATCTGCCCCCAATCGGGTAAACCACCTAAGTTTAGGTCATCGATAAACAGGTCGGCATTTATCTTGCAGTATTCACCTCCTTCTTCAACTTTTTCTTCGGGATAGTTTTTGTTTATAGCATAGAACTCTATTCCTCGTTCTTTACACCATGCTACAGCCTCGTCGAGTGTCTTACCCTTACGTACTGTCCATAGGATAAGACGGTGCTGCTCTTTCATGAGCATCTTTAGTGTTGTTGTTGCAAATGGTATCTCTTTACCTATCTCCGGATATTTATGTTCAACTATTGTTCCGTCAAAATCTACTGCTATAATCATATTTATTTTTGTTTTTATTTGCTAAGGTAGTAATTATCTTCTTTTACCTCAAATTATAGGCGGTAAATGTTGTAAAAAATATTACTTTCGTAGAGTAAATATGCTATTATATGATTGAACATATTCTTAGACCTTTAATTTCTGAACGTTTCTTGTCCGATGTTCGATATCGCGAGGGACATCTTAGAGTTGTAAATGCTTTGCCTTGTCGCAAGGTATTGGGCTTGCATACTCCCGAAATGAAGATGCTTGCACGTAAATTATATAAAGAGGGTGGTGCTGAATATATATCGCGTTTCGAGAATGAGAATCCTGCATCGTTGTGCTACGAAGAGACAATGATTTGGGGATTTATGATAAATATGCATAAATGCACTATTGATGAGCGTTTGAACCTGGTATCACACTTTGTTCCTGTAATGGATAACTGGGCTGTTTGTGATGCTTTCTGTGCCAATGCCAAGTGGATGGCAAAGGTCGACAGGTGTGTGCTTGGGAATTTTCTTTTACCATATTTTGCTTCGTCTCGTGAGTTTGAGGTGCGTTTTGCTTTGGTGGCTTCTATGTGTTACATGTTGCACGAGGAGTGTTTACCGTTACTGTTTAACATATTGGATAGTTTGAATTTTACATCTATAAAGTCGGAATACATCTCTATTAAGGGCAAACCAAAAATTGTTCAACAGGGGTGTGTGCAAGGTATAGAACCATACTATGTCAGAATGGCTGTTGCATGGTTGTTGGCTACTTCTCTTGCAAAATTTCCTTTACAAACACGTGAATATATACGTTCATCACGCTTACCCGATGATGTCATTCGCTTGTATGTGCGTAAGGCACGTGAATCGTTTCGCACAAGAGATTTGTCGGCATTATAGTAAATTGGGTTAAAACTTAAACTGAGACTGTTAAACTTAAGTTTAACAGTCTCAGTTTTTGTATCTATCTGTTAAGTATTGTGGTTTTATTTGCCTTGATATTAAAAACAAATAAATCATGGCTACAATCAAAGTTAAATTCAGACAATCTACAGTGAACCCCAATGAGGGTAAAATCTATTATCAAGTAACTCATAATAGAGTAGTGAGAGTATTAAAAACAAAGTTTAAAATATATTCATGGGAATGGTCGACACAATTAGAGTCTGTTGTATTACCCAATCCAACCGATGAACGTTACTCGCTCCTTTGTCAAATACATAATCTCATAGAGATGGATATGCTTAAGATGAAAAGTTTTTTATCCTATTATTTAAATAACAGAATTGTTTTTAATATCGATGAGTTTGTCGATATGTTACGAAATAACGATGCGTATGAGAGTTTTTTTATGTTCATGAGACGTGTGATAGAGCAACAGAGTCAATTGGGGAATATACGTAGGAAAGAGATTTATACTACCACAATGAACAGTCTTATGCGTTTCTGCTCGGGCAGGGACTTAAGTTTTGGTAGAATAAACGCCGAACTGATTCGTTCCTATGAACTTTACCTAAAGGATAGAGTGTCGTCGAATACCTCATCGTTCTATATGCGTAACCTGCGTGCCGTCTATAATATGGCTGTAGAGCAGGAAATTATCCCTCAAGGCAATCCGTTTAAATATGTTTATACAGGAGTGGAGAGAACAACAAAACGTGCTGTGCCATTGGCTGTTATAAAACGATTGAAAGGGTTGCCACTCGATAATACACCCGAATTGGCTTTTGCACGTGATATGTTTCTTTTCAGTTTCTATACTCGCGGTATGTCTTTTATTGATATGGCATTTCTACGCAAAAAGGATTTGTCGAAAGGGGTGCTCACATATCGTCGTAAAAAAACGGGGCAGAAAATGGTTGTAAAATGGGAGACATGCATGCAGGAGATAGTAAAACGATATACAAAACCTAAATCGCAGTTTTTGTTACCTATAATAGATTCAAAAACAGACCCATATAATAAATATCGCAATGTAAGTTCCACTATAAATTCTGCTTTAAAACTAATATCACGAAAACTTAGATTGAAAGTGCCTCTTACCATGTATGTAGCACGTCATGCATGGGCAAGTATAGCCAAAAGCAAGAATATACCTCTTTCTGTTATAAGTGAAGGTATGGGACACGATTCCGAGACAACAACACGTATATATCTTGCAACTTTGGATACATGTGCTGTGGATAGGGCAAACAGGACTATCTTGAATTTACTATAATGTAACAATCTTGTAATAATATTTATTTGATATTAGATAGTTAAAAACCGTTTTTTTTGTAATTTTGCACACTCTTTCGAAAGAGTGTGTTACACTATACCATGTAATAATTGGTTTGATATTAGTACTATGAAAACGAAACATTTTATTGATTTTCGTCCCAAGTTCTTCGAAGCAATGAAGAACTATTCACGTGAGAAATTCAGTGCCGATGTAATGGCAGGTATCATTGTAGGTGTTGTTGCTATACCATTGGCTATTGCATTTGGTATTGCTAGTGGAGTAGGTCCCACCGAGGGTCTTGTTACTGCAATCATTGCCGGAATGTTAATCTCCATGTTCGGTGGTTCCAAGGTGCAGATAGGTGGTCCCACAGGTGCATTCATCATCATAATTTATGGTGTTGTACAGCAATATGGTCTTGGAGGTCTTGCCATAGCAACCATTATGGCTGGTATAATTCTTGTGGTCATGGGTTTGTGCCACATGGGCAGTATTATAAAGTACATGCCATATCCCATTATCATAGGTTTTACAGGTGGTATTGCAATAACAATCTTCTCTACACAAATTAACGACCTGTTGGGTTTGGGAATAAGCAATGTTCCTGCAAACTTCATCGATAAATGGATATGCTATGTGGGAAATATATCTAATATCGATTGGTGGAGTGCTGCAATGGGACTGCTCAGTATTGTACTAATAGCAGTTACTCCAAAATTTTCAAAAAAAGTTCCCGGTTCTCTGCTTGCTATTATTGTGATGACAGTTATAGCATATCTGTTACGTGAGTATGCAGGAGTTACATCCATCAAAACTATCGGCGACCTGTATGAGTTACCATCGGGGCTTCCCACTTTTCGTCTGCCGGTAGTGGACCTCTCCGAAGGAAGTTTCTTTGCAACCATTCAGGAACTTGCTCCTGTGGCATTTACCATTGCCATGTTGGGTGCTATCGAGTCATTGTTGTCGGCAATGGTTGCCGATGGTGTAATTGGCGATAGTCATAACTCCAACACCGAACTTATAGGTCAAGGTATTGCAAATATTGTAGTTCCTTTCTTCGGTGGAATCCCTGCCACAGGTGCCATTGCACGTACTATGGCAAATATCAATAACGGTGGAAAGACTCCTGTTGCAGGTATAGTACATACCTTTGTACTGTTGTTGGTGTTGTTATTCCTTGGTGGCATTGTAGGACAGATACCTATGCCATGTCTAGCCGGTGTGTTGGTTATGGTAGCATATAACATGAGTGGATGGAGAACAATTCTATCCATGTATCGAAGTTCAATGTCAGGAACAGGAGTACTTTTTGTAACACTGTTGCTTACAGTCTTCTTCGACTTGACATTAGCAATAGAGGTAGGTCTTGTAATGGCTATAGTTATTGTTCTTAAACGTTTGTCGGAGAGTGCCAATATACAGGTTTTGCGCGACCGTTTAGATGTACACCACGATGGTGAACACGATGAAACACTCGATATCCCTGCCGGTGCCGAGGTTTACGAAATCGAAGGTCCTTTCTTCTTTGGTGTTGCAAATAAGTTCGATGAACTTACACGTGATAGCGATTCAATGCCAATACGTATAGTGCGCATGAGAAAAGTATCTTTTATAGACTCAACCGGTTTACACAACCTGGAGATATTCATTAACTCCTCGTTGAAAGAGGGTAGGGTTGTCATTCTTTCGGGTGTACACGAAAATGTAGAAAAGGCACTTCGCAAGGCCGGCATAGTGAAACTCGTAAGAAAAGAGAATGTTTGCAGCGATATATATCTGGCTCTTGAGAGGGCGCAACAGTTATCAAAAGATATGGGATTGTAAAAAAAATATGGCGACTAAATTTAGTCGCCATATTTTTTTACTTAGTATTTTACCATTCATAAAACAAATTTATCTATAGGATACAACTTGTTTCTAAACATATTCAATATTACATTACTCTTTAGAAATTTTAAATCCCAATTTGCTTATTAGTTTCAACGTACTAAGGGCCGTATCACGGTCATACGCTTTTTCCACTTCTGGCAACTCCTCGTAAGGTTTTAAGCATGGGTGTTTTTTTAACGTATCGTTACGCTCTTCTCCGTAAGTCCATCCTTGCTCCATACGACTTTGTGCCCACACCTCGTGAACATTCTTTGCCATCTGCTCTATCAATACATTTAACTCTTCTGGCAACCGAATATCACTTGTATCCATTGGTTGCGGTACATAATTATTTTTCATTGTTCTTTGTTTCTTTAGTTTTATTATATAGAACAATTATATATCAATATTCTATCAAAAGAAATAATCAGATTTCAATTTCTCAATTTAAATTATAGAGATTTTTTTTTATCTCTTTGCTTATATTTATAATTATCCCAACTCATTTTAAGTTCAAGTCCACAATTATTGCAGAAAATTTGATGTTTATAAATTACACTCCCGCATCTACGGCAATAGAATTTCTCTTCCGAATCATGAATACGTTCTTTGAGAACTTTATATAATTCTGTTTCTTCACGTTTAATTAAATAATAACCCAGTTTTCTCAATAATTTAATAATCTTCATTACAATCTCAAGATTAATATCCGGTCTTTTTTCTTCGTTATTCAGAGTAGAAAATAACTGCCTAATCATTTCTGCAACGAGTTGTTCTTGCTCTTCTTCTAGTTCCTTTTCTCTTTTTAATTCTTCTTGTTTTTTACGTTCCAACTCTATTCTTTTATTTTCTTCCTCTTTCTTGCGTTTCTCTTCTGCTGCAATTTCTTCTAAGTAGGCTTGAATAGATTTAATAATATCTTCCATACCCTTATGAGGATTTGTATAATACTCGATATAATCCAAATCGGCAATACGGAAAAGCACCTTCTTATTGTATGGAGTAGGATCAATACGAACAGGAATAATATACTTGTTTAATTCATCGGCACTTGCTATTTCTTTGCAGGTCCATGAAGATTTATTTGCATTAGATGTCGATAAGAATAAAAAGATTTTAGCCTCTTCAATGTTTGTAACGATTTTCTCTACAAAATTTTGTCCCGAATAAACTCCATCTTCATCAAACCAATATGTAATACCAACTTTGGTAAGAGCCTCTTTAATTTTGGAAACTTCATTTCCTGGTATTATATTTTTTTCTTCATCCACGTAATCTTTACGAGAATAACTTATAAAAACATCATGATTCATTTCTCTGTTTATTATATTTTAATTATTTGTTTGAATTATTTCAAAATATGGGGTTGCTTTTAACTTTGGTTGTCAAATTCTTCTCCATGCTGATTGTCAATTGTTTAATTTATAAGCACCTTGATTTAATCGGAACCATATTACATTTCATAAATATTTTCAAATAAACTCCATGGTCTTATACTTTCATATGATACCTTACATCCATTGGGGACATAAAGAGTTGCATTTGATAAATTAACGCCTTCGAATATATTTTGTGGCACTTCTATTGGAGATGTCCAATTAACTTTAAATGATTTAATATCAGTATGGCTGAATGCATATTCTCCAATTTTACTAACTGATATAGGTATTTCAATATAATTTAACTTTGGACAATATGAGATCGCATAGTCTTCTATTGATTGCAATGATGAGGGCAGAATTAATTCCGTTAATGAATTGCAATTTTGAAATGCAGACATTCCTATTTCAATAATGTTTTGATGTAATTGTATTTCCTTTAAGGATTCGCACTTTAAGAACATGCAATCAGGAATATACGATACCCAACACGGGAATATTACACTCTTTAAAGATGTACATTCTTCGCAGACCGAAGTTCCTAATTGTTTTATACTATCGGGAAATTTAATATTTACTAATTCATTACAACCTGCAAAAGCACCAGATTCGATTATTTCAACAGTTTCGGGGATTGTAAGAGTCTTGAAATTATTATTCTGTAAACTTCTCAGACCAATAGTTTTTAGACCATTATTCAATTTTATATTTTTAATAAATGAGGTTGAAAAACTATACTCCTCAAGAACTAATAATTTTGCAGGTAGTTCCACCTTGTTAAGGTTCGCACAACTGAATGACCATGGGGCTATATATGAGATATTATCTGGAAATATAATGTCATTTGTTGATAATACACTGAATGAAGCGAAAAATAAGGATGTAATATCTTTTGTTCCAATATACTTTAATGTTGATGGCATAATAATTTCTGAAAGGTTTGAACATACAGCAGCACCAATTTCTAAATGGGTAACACCTTCCGATATAATTACTTTTTGCAATCTATGGCACGATCTAAATGGAGAGTAGTCTGACGCATAATTTAGATCGTCTGGTACATCTGATTTGATATTAGAATTAATAATCAGTTTTGTTACATCTGTATCCCAAAATGCTCTATAGCCTAGATATTTCAAACTAGGAGGTAGGTCTATCTCACACTCTAAACCGGATTTATTAAATGCATCCTTTCCTATACTTTCCAAATTTGCATATTTGCTAAAATCTAATTTTTTAATGTTTGTACATCCTTCAAATGCACCATTACCAATAGTTTTAAGATTCTCTGGTAACTCCTCTATTTGTAGATTTTTACAGTATTTAAAGGCTTTTTCAGGAATGGCATCATTGTTTTCTGAAAATTTAAATTTCTTTATTGAAGTGGCTGTAAATGATCCTACTCCATATGATTTAAGATTTATCATGTTGTCAAATGAAGATAATTTAATACAATTAGCAAATGCGTAATCACCAACAACTGTGATTGTAGAAGACAAGTTCGCATCTGTTAGTGAAGAGCATTGATAGAATGTATATTTAGGAATATATGAGATATTATAAGGTAATACAATTTTTTCTAATGAATTACATTCATTAAAAGTGTGTGATCCCCTAAAATTACAATTTTCGGGTAAGATCACCTCTTTTAATTGCGTACAACAATTAAATAATCCGGTAGGCAAATAATCGTCTTTGTCAGCGTAGAAATAATTGTCACCATCAATACAAACTGCATCTCCACCTGAAACAATCTGTACATCTGCCATATTTAGATACTTTAACTTTCCTGTTGTGGGATTTGCATATTCATCTGCGCCAGCCATCTTTTTAATTAATAGCAAATCTGAACCATTAATTTCTCCTGACAATGTCAGCGATGATATGTTAAACATATCTGGTTCAGGTATGTACTCGTATAAGGTACCCGGGATATCCAATTTAATATTCATAGTTATACCATCACCATATACATTATTGCTATTTATATCATCAACCAGTTCCTTTGAGCAACTGACTATGAATAATAATGATAGTAAAATTAATTTTATTCTCATTTGCTTTTTTTTAATTAATTACTAATCTGCACCCAATATAAATACTACTACCATCGTGATACAATCTTGATGTGGAACGAGATATACGATATTCTTTATACCATGTAGAAAATGAAAAGTTGTCAAAATTATTATTATATTTCCCATAATACCTACTTGAGGCATAATTCCCTCCACGAACAACATGCCCTATCCCAAATTGAATAAATGGATTACTCAACATGGCGGATACTTTATATTCTGAATAACAATCCTTACACCATTCACTATAATGATCTGCTAGGTTGTATATTCCTAGTTCATTCGGACTTTTAGTAGTATATATTTCTTTACTTTTGGTTCTCGCATTTTGTAGACAATTTGTCCCAGGGTATAAATACTTATTAGACTTGAGCCCCCCTTTTGCTACAAATTCCCATTGTGCTTCAGTCGGAAAATCAAATCGTATATTTGTGTATTCTCTTAATACATTGATTATATCCTCCCAATCTTCATACGACCAATCTAATTCTTCTGGCAAATCACATTTAAGCAATTGCTCTACTTGTTCAATCGTTAATTCATACTTGGATACATAGAAATCGTCTAATGATACATACTTAACTGGTTGCTCATTAATTAAAGGATAGTACTCGGGATTATTATTATTACTACTATCTACAATGGTTGTATACTCACATCCCATTTTGAAAATTCCACCCTCAACATATACCATATTGTTCAATATGTCTTCAATTACCCTTTTTTGATTAACAGATACATACTTTGGGTAACTCAAATCAAAACCATTAACCTGAGCATGACAACGCTTGTTAACATCAACATCCTCATATGAAATAGAACAACCTATTACAGATAGGCTTAAGATTGTTATGTATAATAACTTATCCATTATTGTTAGTTGTCTAAATGGTTAACAACCAATCTTATACCAATATAGTTAGATGATTTATACTCAGAAGGTATTAAGAATTTAGTATGATCATCTATAAAACATCCTCCTTTAACAATTATATCATCATTACGGATATTAAGTGATTGTGAGTCGTAATTAGCACAATATTCAGCTACATTACCAGCCATATCATATAATCCCAAATCGTTAGACTTTAATAATCCCGTAATACTTGTTGTATATAGCGAAGAGTATTCACCTAATTGAGGAGGTCTATAGTATGCCACTTCTGTATAGTCATTACTTCCTGGATATATATATCCTTTATCATATTTACCTCCTTTGGCTGCATACTCCCACTGAGCTTCAGTAGGAAGCGATATTCTCAAATTTGTTAACTTAGATAATTGTTGTGTAAAAATCATTGCTTCATCCCATGTTATATTCTCAACAGGTTTATCTAAATCGGTGAAGATACTATTATTGTACCCCATTATGGCACTCCATTCTTTCTGTTTAACCTCATATTTTGAAATATAGAAATCGGGGACAACGATTCTTTGTACATTATTTTGATCTATGTCTGGATAATAATTCACAGCATTTTCGTTCATATTCTGACTACCCATATAAAAAAAACCACCTTCAATCTTTTGCATATTTATGAGCATGTCTTCTAATATTTCTTTTTGACTACTACTCAGCGATTCATTCGACCATAATACTGAAAACTCACCGACTATATCCCAATATCCACCAAATTGAACTATCGACAATTCCCTACTTCACTAGTGTCCAATAAATTTTAAAATTTAAACTCAAATTGAAGTTGAATAGTC
>CAZEKX010000035.1:0-21355 GCA_964512955.1 uncultured Bacteroidaceae bacterium | reverse complement strand
TACTATAGCATTCGCTATTTGTGTATCAATCAGATACGGGATAATTGAATATCTATGACAAAGATACTACATTTGTTGTTCTCCTGCAAGAATGGTGCTCTTTCGATAGATTTCAAATTAGAATACTTTTTATTACAAAAAGGTTGTTTGTGGTTGTGAATTTGTACTTTTTTATAATAAAACTCAAATTAATCTCTCTTTTTATCATAAATCTTAAGGATAATTTCTATATTTGCGACCCTAAGTGAGAACAGTGCTTTAATAATAATTTAGAAATAAAACTATGAAGAGACTTTTATTCCTTTTTTCTTTTAGTGTTATGTTGTTGTTTGTCAATGCACAAGTAACAACTATTACCGATTTGTATGGTACATACAAATTTACATCGACAATGACTGTTACCGATGCCGGTAAGGCTTATGAAAGCCATTTTGCTGCAGTGAGTGACGTTGTTATAACAAGTGATAGAACTTATGATGCGGCTGTTACCGGCATTGCTGGAGGTAAAGGTGGTGCAATAGGTATAAATCAAACCAATTTCGAGGCAAAAAAAATAGGAACCTTAAATGCAAATTCATCCTTTGTTAATCATTGGCAGGATGCAAAAATTGGTATAACAACCACCGATGGTGCATATTGTTGGGGTGGAAACAACTACCAGTTTGTTATATATTACGACGATAATGGCAATTTGTCAATGGATGATTTTGCTCTTGTTCTTGCTGACCATTCAGCCGGTACCACTACAATATTGGCGCAATTTACAAACTGTAAAATGGAACTTGTAGAGAAAGAGACAATTGCTATTGATGATATGTCGGGCTTTTGGCATTTTAAACCAAGTAATAATTCATACGATACCGAGGCTGAATTCTCGGCAGAGTGGGATATGACTATAACTGCAACATCTGAAGACTTTAAAAATTACAGTGTGGAATTTGCGTTTGATGGTTATGAAAAGTTTGTTTTGAACGCAACATTTGATGGCGCTGAATTGGTTGTTCCTTTTAGTGAAACATATATAGATAGTGAAGATAAGATATTAATTCTAAGTTATTTCCAACAGCGTGAAGGTAATATAAGATTCAAAAAAGGTACTACATCTTCAACAATGTCTCTTACCAGTGGCTTGCGTTTTGCACAAGAAACAGAAGGTGGAGCAGTTAATGAATTACAATGGGTGTCAGGTGGTATTGCAACAAAGCAAGAGATAGTACAAACAGTGGACTTTGCAGGTACATATTCTGTAACTGTAGGTACATTATATGCAATGCCCACCTCTACCGTTCAATATCCTGAATCTTTTACAATGGAAATTGTATATAATTCGGCAGATAATAACTATCTTGTTACAAAATTCTTGGGAGAAGATATTTCTGCTTTGAACGACGGTGGAATTGTTGCAAATGTATCTGCAAGCGATGTCTCTGTTCTGGAGATATCTGTTGGTGACAATTCAATTCTTAGAGAATTATCCGACGGAGAATCAAATATTGTCCTTTATGATAATCAGGGACTAAATACAGGCAAGGTTACACTGAAAATAGATGCTGATGGCAATATCACAATGTCCGATTTTACAACGAAATCCAAAGTTAAAAGTAGTGATGCTACTATTGATGCAATGTTCATGAATAATCTTGTTGCAAGAGGTAGTGTCGCTATTGTAAAACCTATTGATTATGAACAAACATATACATTGAAGTTTGATGCAGACAGAATAGTTGTAAAGGATACACAGTATGGTGTTTCATTCCCTTCGGAGTGGAGACTTGCATTCAACGATTATTCTCACCTTGAACTTCCTGTTTATCTTGTTGAATTCCTTGGCAAGAATATTTACAACTTGAATTATGGTGGTGCTACTCCTATTACTGTGGGTGATGATCCTCGTACATTTACATTGAAGATGACCGATGGTAGTGGTAAACCGTTACGTGTAATGGAGGTTGTTGCGCAAGAGACATATATTGTTTTGCGTGATAAAGATGGTGGCGAAACTCCTATTTCCATTACAATTGACAATGATGGTAATGCTACAGTCAGCGACTTCTCTTTATATGCTTATGACGTAACTTCGGGCGAAATAAAAGGTCTTGTTGCCATCTATGGTGCCGATGCCGAAACCGGAATATCTTCTGTTGCCGATAGTAATATTGATGTTACCGTAAATGGTGGAGTCATAGCAGTTGCCGGTGAACCTGTTGCTGTTGAGGTTTACAATGTTGCAGGTGTTCGCGTGTTCAATGGTGTGGCAAACGAAATAAGCGGTCTTGCTCATGGTATCTATCTTGTAAAGATTGGTAACTGCGTAAAACGTGTGCTACTCTAATACCATACGTAATATGAAAAGAAAAATATATACAATATTGATACTTTTTTCTATGTTATGTTCTGTGCCTGTAATGGCACAGAACTACATAGGTTCAAATTCGGTATTGGAACTAACCTCTTCGGGTGGTCGTATAGGTCTCTCTCTGGAGCCTGTAACTCCCATCGAGGGTAATGTATTAACCTTAAAAGGAGGAGACTCTTTTACAATTCTTGCCGGAACCATTGCAGGTGGTAGTAATTTCGATGGTAAGGTTGCCGTTGGTCTTATACGTAATGGTGCCATAGTTGAAATTCTTGCCGAACAAGCATTGGGTGTCTCTGGAAATACAACACTTTTTTTCGATTGTAAAATAAGTGAAAACACACAGGTGCTAGAAGGCGATATTATTCGTCTTATATCTACCAGTGGCAGTAACGGGCACTATCAGGCAATAAACAGCACTTATGGAGGTGTTGTAACTCAGATACCCGCTGTTAACTACGAATTGCCATTTTATAAGATAACTATTCCCGGCAGTGTAAAGGGTGCTACCATTACCAAAGGGTCAACAGTTCTTTATAGCGATAAAATTGTGCGTGGTCGCAACTATGCATTTTATGTGGAACCCGAAAAAACCTCATATAGTGTTATTGTTGAGGCTAACGGACAACCTCTTTCGGAACAATATGGTTACTATGCTCTAAACAATGTATTAGAAGATATTGAGATTTCTATCAGAGTATTCGACCCCGACACTGCAGTAACATATCGTCATATTCATGTTACCGAAGATAAACGAATAACAGATTTGTTACAACAGTGGCAAATGGACTGTATTTCGCATCTTAAGGTTACCGGATATATGACTCATAGCGATGTTTATACAATCCGCGATAAAATGCCTACTGTCAGCATTATAGATTTGACAGAAGCAACCATTGAGAATAATTCAATGCCGGAATTTGCTCTTAATTACAGGTCGTCGGTTAAAAAGTTGTTCCTTCCTAATAGTGTTGAGATGTTTGGCAATAATGCTTTCTATGGAATGACCGGACTATCTTTTATTATTCTGCCCGAGAATCTGAATGTTTTTGGATATAATCAGTTTTTTGGTTGTTCCAACCTCAAAACAGTTTGGGTAAAATGGAATCCTGCCGACCATGGTTCTACAACCGCATTCCCTATCCCTCCTTGTGCCTTTAGAAGTACTCCTTATACTTATGAAGGAACTTTAATTGTGCCTCAAGGTGCTCTGAAGGCATATAGCGAAGCGGCAAACTGGAGCAATTTCCATACAATACGGGAAGAGTTACCTATTGATGAACTTCTTTATAGCGTTCCTGTTGTAACAGGTGTAGATTGTATTGCCGATGTCTCGGATAATGTAAATGTTATTCCTGTCGGTGGTGGATTTATATTCTCTAATAATAGTAACACTCCCATTGAAATGGTTGTATATGCATTGGATGGTTCAGTTCATACAAGCCGAAGTGTAATAGGTGGAGAGACATACATTAATATACCTCGCGGGGTTTATATGGTTGTTGCCGGTAATTTCTCTAGCAAGGTTCTTGTTAAATAATACTCCAAAAAGTGTCGGACTAAAAAGTCCGACACTTTTTGGAGTGTATCTTTACTTTTCACTTTCCAATATTTGCAGGTTCAGGGCTGCTTGTTCATCTCCCTGCATTGCAGCCTCTATAAATGCTTTCTCTGCCGCATGACGTCGGTGGCGTCGGTAATCTATGACACCTTGTATGTTCAAAGCGCGTGGGTCTTCAATGTGAGCCTCTAACTCATCACTCAGACGATGGTAGTCGGGGTGCGGGTTTATTATCAACTCTTGCACAATCTCATTTAGTGTATCTGTAATGCTGTCAGGAGCATTTACATAATATATTCTTGTACAACATGAACCTCTTTGTAATCCCGAATTGTCGGAACTGATAGCCTTGTAATGGTTACCACCATCGAATTGTCGCAGTGTGGCAAGACGGCTTTTATTAGTAGGTTTGCTATATAAAAGAGTGAGCAGGCTATCGGTGTTCTCCAACCCCAATGCAGCCAAATCACTATAAACCTGTTGCCAGTTTTTCCCTCCATCCACTACTTCGAATATACTGTCGGGAAGGTTACACTCGTGCATTATGCGGTCGCGCATGGAGCAGGCACGTTTATATCCCAATTTGGGTACAATTTCATCACTATGGTCGGGAGCAGTAAATCCTACAATTTGTATCGACTCAATCTTTGTACGGTCATCGGCAAGTATGTTGTTTATTATGTGCGACAGACTGTCGAGTGCTGTTGCATTGTTCATGTATGTACGCTCCAACTTTGCACTGTTCATGGGGTAGTGTACGTGGTTAATCTGTTGTCGAGGTATGTGTATGTTGCTGTCGCTGTTTAGAACCTTATATTCACTCATGGTGCATATATATGGGTACTGCTCTGCCATCAAATCTCCACTTGTGAGTGATGCTTTTACAGGTCGAATACTCATGGGCTTGCATACGGGCATAAATATTCTTATGGAGTCAATATTTCCTTCGGTGCCCATTGGGGTTGTGTATTCACTATATGTCAATCCGGTTATTGTGTCGCTCACTGCATGCTCCGGAATAGCAATCATGCAACGGTGGTGTCCATGTGGAGTAAGTTCCGGAGTGTAACCGTTTCGTTTTTTGAAAAGACGTGCATAACGCCGTCCTTGGAACCTACGTATACTATCGCCAATACATGTATCGGGACAACATACCAAACTTTGCACAATAAGTTCGTCATCTGTCGGCAACTTGTCTATTTGATAGTTCATTGTTATATACCAACAACTGTCTCTGTGTTGTACGTTGCAACTGTCGGGCGATAGTGCTTGTGCTGTATTGTACAAAAGCATGCAAGCGAGGGTAATTAGAATTCTCTGTCTCATAACTCATTTATTTTATGTTACTATTTAATAGAACATATTACAAACGATTCTGTTCAAAATCTTATTTTAAATAATCTATAAAATGTAGCGTGTTATTATTTAATAAGTTACAACCTGTTGATAAGTTTTTTTGCATCTCTTTACCTGTTTTTCCAACAATAGTTGTATATTCGCGACGTATTGGTTCTGTTTACCTCTTTTCGGGGTAAACGATTAAAAGGGAATCGGGTGTAAATCCCGGACAGTCCCGCTGCTGTGAGCCTCCAATGATATTTTAAGAATTATTCTTTGCCACTGATAAGAGTTAATCTTTCGGGAAGGCCTTAAAATTGAGGAGAAAGTCAGAAGACCTGCCATGCATTTATAAACTGTTTTGACTCGTGGGATAGAGAAACAGCACAAATAGATTTCAATAATCTTAATATTTAAGAAACTATGATACAGACAGTAGTTAAACGCGATGGGCGTATTGTAGGCTTTAATGAAGAAAAAATTGCGACTGCAATTCGTAAGGCCATGTTACACACCGAAATAGGTGAGGATAAACATCTTATAAGTCAAATAACCGATTACATCGCTTTTAAGGGTGAATCGCAAATGACTGTGGAGGCTATTCAGGATATGGTTGAGATGGAACTCATGAATAGTAGCCGTAAGGATGTGGCAAAGAAGTATATTGCATACAGAAACCAACGTCGTATTGCTCGAAAAGCAAAAACTCGTGATATATTTCAGGAGATAATAAACATAAAATCAAACGATATAACTCGTGAAAATGCAAATATGAATGCCGATACTCCTGCCGGTATGATGATGAAATTTGCCAGTGAAACTACTAAGCCTTTTGTTGACGATTATCTACTGAGCGACGAGACACTCGAGGCTGTGAATAGTAACTATCTGCATATTCATGACAAGGATTATTACCCTACGAAAAGTCTGACATGTGTTCAGCATCCCCTGGATCGTATTCTTATGCACGGTTTTTCGGCCGGTCATGGGGAATCGCGTCCAGCCAAGCGAATAGAGACTGCGAGTATATTAGGGTGTATCTCGTTGGAAACTGCCCAAAACGAGATGCATGGTGGGCAAGCAATCCCGGCATTCGATTTCTATTTGGCACCATATGTGCGTAATAGTTTTATTGAAGAGATAAAGAGTCTGGAATTGTTAACAGGCATAGATTATTCGCATCTATATCATAAAGAGATAGATGATTTTCTACAACAACCATTGGACCTGCTTTCCGGTGATGAAAGAATTATGCAACATGCCATAAACAAGACTGTTGCTCGTGTACATCAGTCTATGGAGGCATTTATTCATAATATGAACACAATTCATTCTCGTGGTGGAAATCAAGTTGTATTCAGTTCTATAAATTATGGTACCGATACATCAGCCGAAGGACGTTGTGTTATACGAGAGTTGCTTAACAGTACATACAGAGGTGTCGGAAATAATGAGACGGCAATATTCCCGATACAAATATGGAAAAAGAAGCGTGGAGTAAGTTATTTGCCAGACGATCGTAACTATGACCTATATAAGTTGGCATGTAAAGTATCGGCTCGTCGTTTCTTTCCTAACTTCTTGAATTTGGATGCAACTTTCAACCAAAACGATGAATGGAGGTCCGATGATCCTAAGCGTTATGAACATGAGGTCGCCACAATGGGTTGTCGTACACGTGTGTTTGAGAATCGTTTTGGTCCGAAAACATCCATTGGACGCGGAAATCTTTCGTTTTCTACAATAAATATTGTGCGTCTTGCTATTGAGTGTATGAATGTCGAGGATAAAGAGATGCGTATTGCGCAGTTTTTTGCAAAATTGGATGCGATATTGGATATTACGGCACGTCAGTTACATGAACGTATGGAATTCCAAAAGACTGCATTTGCTAAACAATTTCCATTACTTATGTCGGCATTGTGGATAGGATGTGAAAAATTAAAAGCAAACGATTCGATAGCATCAGTTATCAATCAAGGAACATTGGGTATAGGGTTTATAGGACTTGCTGAGGCTCTCGTCGCACTTATTGGTAAACATCATGGTGAATCGCAAGAGGCGCAGGAACTTGGACTGCGTATTGTTACTTATATGCGTGATCGTGCCAATGATTTCTCCGATAAATATCAACATAATTACAGTGTGCTTGCAACTCCGGCCGAAGGGTTATCGGGAAAGTTCACTCGTATCGATTGTAAACAGTTTGGTACATTGCCGGGAATCACCGACCGTGAGTATTATACTAATTCTAATCATGTGCCGGTCTATTATAAATGCAGCGCACGTCATAAAGCCGAAGTTGAGGCTCCTTATCATGACCTTACACGTGGAGGACATATTTTCTATGTGGAAATAGATGGTGATGCAACGCATAATCCCGATGCTATAATGCGTGTTGTAGATATGATGGATAAATATAACATAGGATATGGTTCTGTGAATCATACCCGTAGCAGATGCATGGATTGTGGTTATGAGAATGCCGACTCTCAATTGAAAGTATGTCCCAAATGTGGTAGCGAAAATATCGATTTCTTGCAGCGTATAACCGGTTACTTGGTTGGAACTACCGATCGTTGGAATCGTGCCAAATTGTCGGAACTTAATGACAGGGTAATTCACGAGTGATATTATGCTTTCTGTATTAAAGATAATAGAGGATACTGCGGTCGATGGACCGGGTTTTAGAACATCGATATATGCAGCGGGATGCCCTAATAAGTGTCCCGGCTGCCATAATCCGCAATCGTGGGATATTACAAAAGGGAAATCTGTGAGTACACAGGAAATACTGGATATAATACTTTCCGACCCATTTGCAGATGTTACATTTACGGGTGGTGATCCAATGTACCAGCCCGAGGGGTTTGCTGAACTTGCAAAGGCAATAAAAGAGAGTAGCAATAAAAATATATGGTGTTATACAGGATATACTTTTGAGAATCTTTTGAATAATCCAATACAGTATCGTTTGTTGCAATATCTGGATGTTCTTGTCGATGGTCCCTTTATACAGGAGTTGCGCTCCGAGGAGTTACGTTTCAGAGGTAGTAGTAACCAAAGAATAATAGATGTACCACTTTCTTTGAAGAATGGTGAAGTAGTCTTTTTATCTTTGTCGGAATAGGTCTTACAACCCTTTAAGTGTTCCTGTAAGTTGCTCGAGGTTGTTTATTATCATTGTTGGCTCATGTCTCTGTTGTGTAATCTCCTCTTCCCAACATACCTTTTTCAACCATACGGTTTTGCAACCGAGTGAACTTGCCGGATATATATCCTTACGATATGAGTCCCCGATAACAACAATCTCATTTGCGGGTTGTTGCAGAGCCTCTACACCAAGTGCAAAAAGAGCGGGGTCGGGTTTTCGTAAACCTACAATCGAAGATTCCACTATCTTTTTAAAGTATGTGTCAAGTTTAAATTCATTTAGTACAACCGGCATATTTCCATAGAAATTTGTAACAAGTACAAGAGGGTAGTGGTTCGATAATCTTTCTATAATGTTACGTGTTGTGGCAAGTGTATCCAACACTGTTTTGTAGCACCCTGATGATATATCTTGCAGTTGCTTGTTGTTTAGCGCGCTACATGCAGAAGTATTACTCAGATATTCAAATTGTATAGTTATCTTCTTTTCCAAAAGTTCTTTGAATGTGTCGGTGGGCTTTATTATAGGGTGTTTGGCCAATGTACGCTCTCCATGAATATATGCCTCTCGGAATATCTCTTTTGAGATATTTACATTCTCCTTTATGTACTGCTCCCATATAACTTCTGCCCAATGTATTCCGTTGGTGTCTATAGTTCCACCATAGTCAAAAATTATACCTTTAATATTTTGCATTGTCGGTTTCAATCTTTAAGGTTAGTTTTTGGCACATATTCTCGTGTTTGTATCTCATATACATAAATATTGACATTAATATAACCAGTTCAAAAAACAGGTAGAACCATAGTTGTCCTATAAGCATCGAAAACCACAGCATTATAAAGCGTGAGTTAAATGTTAATATGTTTGTATATTTCATGAGTGGCAGACTGCCTTGGCGAAACTCTTCTCGCAACCATTTAGGTATATCTGTACCATACTTCTCTTTTACACATGCTATGAGTTTTTGAAATTTCGGCGACATACGCTCTTGGTTTGCCGTATAATCTATGTAGAAGTGTAGAAATATCTTCCAAAAGAAGTTCCCTTTCCATGTTGTCTCTTTATATCTTTTACGCTGTGCTTCGGAGTTGTCAAATTCATTGCCGTTCACTTCATTTATAAAATAGAGATGTATGTTACGATAGTAATCGGCCAGTTGGCATTGTGAACCATGTACCCAAAAACCGGCAAACGAACATAAAATCCATATAACTACTCCCCATTGATACTCCGGTGCAAAGGGGATAGGCTGGAATGTTGTTCTTATGGCTATTGCTGCATATATAAAAAAGAACCACACATCGCCGGCAAAACCATCGAGGATACGCCCCCAACGCGTCTTTTGCCCCGTGATACGTGCCAACTGTCCATCGGTACTATCATATAGATTTGCCCACATAAGCAATAATATACCCAGAATATTCCAACGCAGGTTCTCTTGTGCAAAACATATTCCGGCACCTATACCCAATAATATGGAAAAAATAGTTACAATATTGGGGTGTATATGTCTGTTACGAAAAAATAGTGCGCAACGAAATCCCAATGGACGGTAGAACCATAGGTCGAGAAACTCTTCGGTGTCTTGTGATTTTATGGATGCTTGATATGCTCTTTTGTCGTTTTCATTCATGATGTTTATGTATTAATTTTGCAATAGCCTCTGATGCTTCCTTTCGGCAACACGAAAAACTTGGAAAATCATTTAAATCTATTATATAAAAGTCTCCATTTGGGGTTACAATGGCATCTCCACCGAATATTTCCACTCCAATGGAGTCGGCCGCTTCGAACGCAACTCTTTTAAATAGTTTGCTATCGAATAAATATCGTTTGGCTGTTCCGTTAATTATCTCCAACCCAAACTTGCTGTTCTCGGGTGTGGGGTAATACCAATGAAAGAAATCCTCCTTTACACCGTAGAATTTTATGAGATCGCCTTTTATATGACACGTGCAAACCACATCTGTTATACCTCTTTTACGAAGTATCTTAAGAATCTTGTTTGCTTCGGAAGGCGACGTGGCGTAACAAACATCTTGGGGAGAATTCGACCAACCTTCACCTTTTTTTAACCATAAAGGATAGCCTCTGCTTGGTGCATTTTCTTCTGTCGATAGGTGAAAATACTGCGGCTGAGGTATGTTATTGCAACTCATTATCTCCATACATTCTTTTCGGGAGCAGTTTTTTACTCCTGCCGGTCTGTTGGTTACGTTTATACCCATTTCTTGCACCTGTTGCAATTTGGCTAGTATAGTGTTGTTACGCGACATGTGAAATATTGCATCATAACTTTCGCTGTCGGTTATATCGTTCTCATCGGCAATTTTCACTTTGTTCCCCAATATCTCCAACTGTTGTGCGACAGCAAGCAGTATTGCTCTGTCGTTATCTACCATTCTTGGAGAATCTAAAGGATTGCGTGCTATTGCTAAAATATTCATATATGTTGAATGAATTTTTCTGCTTTCTCAATGTCAGATGCGTGGTCTATGTCTATTATCTTGCCAAAGAGGTAGGCGTCAAGTGCAATGTTGTCGGTAATAAGTTCTCTTTGAAAATTACGCATACGCGATTGCCCGCTTTTTATGCATCGTTCCAGAGTCTCTAATGCTTCAGGTGGTAAACCGTATATTCCTCCCGATATATACTGCACATTTGTCGGTGCTGTATCGTGAAAGCCTGTTATGCGCATCTCTTTATCGGTGCTTACATAGAGTGGTTTTTCGTCGTCTATGTAGTCGGTAACTCCCATTAACCCTATATTGCCGTTTTTTACGAATCTGTTTATGTATTGCTTAAATTCTTTTTCACTAAAAAGGGTATCTACTGTAGTCAGACAGAACTTTTTATTACGCAGATATGGGGTTAATTCATAGAGGCTATGCATTGAACTTGGAGTGTCTTTTACTACAATATTGAGTGGTAAATCTTTTTGCAGTTCATGGAGCAATGCCACTGTTTGCGGTTGTCTGCTGTTTGTTATAATACTTATGCTCTCGGCATGACAACGCATGAATATCCCTATAAGGCGTTCAATTATAGAAACACCATTAAGGGGTATCAATGGTTTGGGGTATTTTATCCCTTCGCTTATCAAGCGCGAACCCTCACCTGCCGCAATTATGGCATAATTCATAATTTTACTCTTTTTCTTCTAATTGCAGGTTCAAACGGTTGCTATCATCACGCTTCTCAAAGTATAGTTTGCGTAAAGGACGACGACGTGCATCGTTGTAGTTCTTACGATTGCGAAATATATCTATCGCTGCATATATGGCTTGACGGAATGAATTCTCGTTTGCTTCGCCTTTACCTGCTATGTCGTATGCTACTCCATGTGCCGGAGATGTACGTACAACCGGTAATCCGGCAGTAAAGTTTACCCCGTCATCCATTGCCAATAGTTTCATTGGTGCTAATCCTTGGTCGTGATACATTGCCAATATTCCATCGAAACAGGTATATTTGCCACTGCCCATGAACCCATCCACTCCAAACGGACCATAGCATAGAATCCCTTCGCGGCTCATTTTTTCGATACATGGTTTAATAACCTCTATCTCTTCTTTTCCCAAAAGCCCATTGTCGCCGGCATGTGGGTTTAGTGATAATACCGCAATTTTGGGTGCATCGATGTCGAAGTCCTCGATGAGGCTTTTGTTGAATATTCTGAGTTTCTCCTCCAAGAGTTCCGGGGTTATTGCTGCCGGAACATCACGTAATGGAAGGTGTGATGTGGCAACTGCAAAACGTAATTCATTACTGCATAATATCATCAACGACTTTTCTCCATTACCCAAACGTTCTTGTAAATATTCAGTGTGTCCGGGAAAATTGAATTCATTGTTTTGTATACTCTGTTTGTTAATAGGTGCTGTTACCAACAGATCTACAATTCCATCTTGATAATCCTTTACAGCCTTTTCCAGTGCTTCGTATGCTGCTTGTCCGCTCTCTCTTGTGGCATTTCCTAACTCAATGTGTACTTCGTCGTTGTTACAGTTTATTATGTTTAGTTTGCCATCTTCAATTTGTTCTCTGTTTTCAACAGCGTTATATGCAACATCTAAATCCAATGCCTTGCGATGGTATGCTGCCAATTTTGGTGAACCATACACCACAGGTGTGCAAATATCGAACATCTCGGGTGTTGCAAAGGTCTTGAATATCACCTCGTAACCTATGCCGTTTATATCACCATGTGTAATACCTATACGTATTTTACGTCTGTCGCTCATAAATCCTCTCTTACTCTTTATTTAATGTTTGTGCTATCTTTCTCCTCAATTATAATTTCCGGAATATGTATGCTGTTTTCAATCTCCTTGTCTACCGGTAATTTAATAGTGAAAAGTATTGCTTCGAGTTTGCGTATATGGTTACCTTTCTTTTCGTTAGGAGCATATACGAAACCTTCCGCTACAATTACTCTGCCGTTCTTCTCATCTACTACGCTGTGCGAAACAAACGGACCACCCATCATGTCGTTTTCCATGGCCCATAATCCACGTGCTATCTGCATATATCGTTCGCGGAATTCTGTCTCTTTTATACTAACGTAATCGTGTTCGGTTGTCATATATTGTCCCTCTTTTCCTCCGGGAATGTTCACTTTCATTATTGAATCACGCATTGCCAAATAGTTCTCGAGCGAGAAGTTGCTAATGTCGGTGTATGGATAAGAGTAAACAACGATGTTCTGAATATATTTTTTGTTTGCAGCAATGTCCGATGCCCATAAAAAGTTCTCTCCGCTCTTTATTCCTGTTATGTCAAGAGGTAGAAGGAGGTCGCAATCGAATTTCTTACGTATGCTGTCGAGAAAAACCGGATTATGTCTCTTTGCAAGGTTTTTTAGTTCTCTGTTCATCTCTGTCGATGTAAGAAAATCTATAATAGTTTGTGAATTATTCGAAACAAACTCTCTGAAACTCTCTGCATCGGGCGATTGTATTGTAAGAATAACCTGTGAAGAGGCATACTTGTCTGTGGTGAACTTCATTTTAGTCTGTGTATAAAGTGCAGGATCTATCTTCACCTCTATGATGTTTCTCATAGGTTTAAATAACTTACCGAAACCGGATAAAGGGGTTTGGTTTATACGGAAAGAACGTTCCGATTGTGGAAGTCCGGGGACATCAGTATCAAGCACATCGTAAAGCGCACGTCCGGCAGGTGCTTCCCAAAAATCATTTTCACATATAACCAATACTTCGTATGGCATACCTGTTGAAACCGGTAGAAACATTGTAGGACCATCGCTACATGCTGTTAATATTGTCATAGACAATGCAAATAATAATTTTTTCATGGCTAAATATATTTAATTGTTATTATTCTTTTCATTTTGTTTTACGGTCGATAGCATGCCACAGGCGGCAAAAATATCTTCTCCACGCGATGCACGTATAGTGGTAAATATTCCGTTTGCTGTTAAAAAGTCTCGTAAACGAATCATTCCATCATTGTCAATACCCTCTAATGGAACTTCGGGTATTGCATGGTAGCGTATGAGGTTTATACGACAGTCTAAACCGTTGAGTAATGCCAGCAACTTGCGTGCATGTGATATGCTGTCATTTACCCCCTTGAATACAATATATTCGAATGTAAGGCGTCGTTGATGGCTGAAATCGTATCTCTTTAGCAGTTCAACAATTTCGGTAATTGAATAACCACGCTCGGCGGGCATTAGTTCGCCTCGTCGCTCCGGAACAGAGTGGTGAAGACTTATGGCAATATGATATTCGCCGGCGTCCAATAACTTTTGTAGCCCTTTTCGTAATCCAACCGTTGATACCGTCAAACGGTGGGGACTCCATGCCGTTGCATAATCCGCAGTCAGTATCTCTATTGTTTGTAATAGATTGTCGAGGTTGTCGCATGGCTCTCCCATGCCCATAAAAACAATATTTGTGAGTTTTTCGAATTCGGGTAGTGCGAATATTTGGTTTAGAATCTCATTTGCCGTTAGGTTGGCAGTGTAACGTTGCTTGCCTGTCATACAGAAAAGACAATTCATTTTACATCCTACTTGTGAGGATACGCAGAGTGTGGCACGCTCTCCGTCGGGTATGTATACTGCTTCTACAAAACGTCTGTTTTCTACTTCGTAAAGATACTTTACGGTGCCGTCTGTCGAGCGTATGGTCTCAACAGGCTCTGCTATACTTACCTCGAACAATTCGCTCAGTTTTTTGCGGTTTGCTTGAGAGATATTTGTCATGTCGTCAATTGTACCTACACGTTTTTTGTATATCCAATCGGCAATCTGTTTTGCAGTGAATGCAGGCATTCCAACCTCTGCAACAGCCTCTTTCAACTGTGCGAGTGTCATTCCTAAAAAACGCTTTTTACCGTTGTTCATAATATCTGCAATTTTGCACAAAGATACACTAAATTTACGATATATTTAAATATTAATATTAAATTATATTGTCATGCTAATTTGTATCCGCATTGTGAGGTGAGTTACTTTATTTTTTACTATATTCGCAAATAAATATTATTCATATGATACAAAAAACATTTGATCTGTTTTTGCCCGTTTTTACCGATGTTTCCATTGCGAAGGAACTTGACGAATTGGCAACTTGTAACAGAGTGCAAAATATATATGTATGGTCGTCGGTAACCAATTCTTTCAGTGTTTCATCTTCCAAAGTTAAATTTTTGCCTGTTGAACAGTTTGGGGATACCTCTATGTATGTCGATATGGCAGAACGTGCTCATGCCGATTATGTGGTGGCACTTATTAAAGAATTGAATCCGTTACCCTCTCTAAATGCATTGTTGCGTATGTGTGATGCTATGGTCGACAACTCTTCGATGCTTTATTCCGATTACTCCAAAACAGTAAACGGTGTTTGTGAACCTGCCCCTGCCATCGATTATCAGTTTGGTAGTCTGCGTAACGATTTCGACTTTGGTTCTGTCGTGGTTTATAGAACATCTGCTCTTAAGGGGTATATTTTGCAAAATCTTGAATATACAAAGTATGCAGGTTTCTATCAATTGCGTCTTGCAATGAGTCGTATGGGTAACATACAACATCTTGCTGAAAATTTGTACACAGCAAAGGAACCCGATGCCAGAAAAAGTGGTGAAAAACAGTTCGATTATGTGAATCCCGCACAACGAAATGTACAGGTTGAGATGGAGAGTGTCTGTACAGCCCATTTAAAAAGTATAGGTGGTTATCTTACTCCTTTCAAATACACCGAAACAGACCTTTCCATCGGTGATTTTCCGGTTGAGGCTTCGGTTGTTATCCCTGTTTTGAATAGAGCATCGACAATAGCCGATGCAATACGTTCTGTCCTTGCTCAAAAATGCTCCTTTGCATTTAATATACTTGTGGTTGATAACTATTCCACCGATGAAACAGGGAAAATTGTTGACTCTTTTAATGATGAAAGAGTACGCCATATTGTTCCCGAACAGTTCGATTTGGGTATTGGCGGCTGTTGGAATTTGGCTGTTAACAGTGAATATTGCGGTCGTTTTGCTGTTCAGTTGGATAGCGACGATTTGTATAGCGATGAAAATACATTACAACGTGTTGTGGATGGTTTCTACGAACAGAGATGTGCAATGCTTATAGGTTCATACAGAATCTGTAACTTTGATTTGGAAACATTGCCTCCGGGTATCATAGATCATCGTGAATGGAGTGAAGAAAACGGGCGTAACAATGCTTTGCGTATAAATGGTTTGGGAGCGCCAAGGGCTTTTTTTACACCGGTAATACGTGAGGTGGGTTTCCCAAATGTGAGTTATGGCGAAGATTATGCTGTAGGTTTGCAAATTTCACGTAATTATCGTATTGGTCGCATATACGATGTCTTGTATCTGTGTCGTCGATGGGGTGGCAATTCCGATGCGGCTCTTTCGCATCAAAAAGTGAATATGCATAACTATTACAAAGATTCATTGAGGACAAATGAGTTGAATGCACGTATGGCGCTTGTGAAAAGAATGCAAAAACCTTCATTTGGAGCATTGACATCTTTTTTTGATAATCAGTTGAATGTTTGGCCGCATGTAGCCGAGCGTTTTTCGGCGCTTGAAAGAGTGTCTATACGTAATTTGGATTGTGGGGTGGTGTTGCAGTATAACCCGGACAGAATTGTCTCTGCTGCAGCCAAAGTCGATGATAAATCTATAGAAAAACGTCCTTGTTTCTTGTGTAGGAATAATAGACCTAAGGAGCAAATAACAGAGCAAACTCTTGTTAATGTAGAGGTTCTTGTTAATCCCTATCCTATTTTGCCATACCACTTTACATTGCCACTTGATAATCATGTCCCGCAATGTTTAATCTCCGTTTTGGGTGATATGCTTGCGCTTGCCAAACGGTGGAATAAAATGGCGATTTTTTATAATGGAGCAAAGTGCGGTGCTTCGGCACCCGACCATGCTCACTTGCAGGCTGTACGTGCAACGGATATACCTTTGTTGGGTAAATCGTGGAGAAACAGATTGTGGAGAAATTCATATCCGGTTTTTGCAACCGGTGGCAATATTATTTACAGAATAACATCGTATATCGTCCCCTTATATGTGGTTGAATCTGTGGATGCCGATAGTTCAATAACTCTTATTAAACGATTTATGCGAGCATTGCCATTGTGTGATAACGAAAAGGAACCACGAATTAATGTCCTCTCTGTTTATCGCAAAGGTAAGGGTTATCTTACATATATCTTCCCTCGAGCAAAACATCGTCCGGCTTGTTATCTCTCTGCAAGTGAAAACCGTCGTATGATAAGCCCCGGGTTGTTGGATATGGCAGGTCTGGTTATAACACCGCTCAAAGAGGACTTTGAAACTATTTCGGAACAAGAGGTTGTATCGATACTTCGCGAAGTGGCAATTGATGAGAATATGGCATTGGATGTGGAACAGAATTTGAATGAGTGAGGTGAAGACGGTAGATATAGGAATCCTGAAAAGTGAACAGATAAAGTTTGAATTTATCGATGCTTTTTCATGTGATGGTGTAGAAGTGAACGGTGTGCATACTGTTGTATATGAGAATGGTATGTTGTTGTGGAATGGTAAACACTATAAGTCTTTGTGTTTTACCCCTAAATGTAATAATACATATTTTGTACTTTACGATGTGGTAATAGGAGTGAACTTCCATTGGCAACGCAAAGAGAATCAGGTATTTAGTGGGGAACTGCTGTTTATTCCGGAAGATGGCTCTGTGCGTGCTGTAAACCGTTTGCCGGTAGAGGATTATTTAATTAGTGTCATATCTTCGGAAATGTCGGCAACAAGTTCTTTGGAATTGCTTAAAGCGCATACTGTTATATCGCGCAGTTGGCTCTATGCCCAGTTGTCGCATAAAAAAGAGAATAATGAGCCGGTAAAAGGGTGGCAAACAGGTGAAGAGACTGTTCGGTGGTACGACCGGGATAATCATACGCTATTCGATTTCTGTGCCGATGATCATTGTCAGCGTTATCAAGGACTTACTCGTGCCGAAAATAAGAATGTACGTATTGCCGTAGAAGAGACTGAAAATCTTGTTCTAAAGTACAATGGCGAGGTTTGTGATGCTCGTTTCAGTAAATGTTGCGGTGGAATGACGGAACGTTTTTCTGCTTGTTGGGATAACGAGGATAAAGATTATTTGCAGGCTTTCAGAGATGTTTTTGGGGGTGTGGAGGTACCGAATCTTACAAACGAAGATGAGGCTCGCCGTTGGATAGAGAGTACTCCCGATGCTTTTTGCGCAAATGTCGATAACAATGTGATGTCGCAAATATTGAACGGTTACGATTGTGAAACAAATGATTTTTATCGTTGGACAGTGCGTTATGGTCAAAAAGAGTTGTCGGAACTTCTTCTAAAACGTTCCGGGCTGTGTTTTGGAACCATTCTCGATTTACAACCGGTGGAGCGTGCGGCATCGGGCAGGCTGGTGAAACTGCGTATTGTTGGCAGTGAACTTGTGCATACAGTGGGTAAGGAGTTGGAAATACGTCGTTGGCTTTCGGAATCTCATCTTTATAGTTCTGCTTTTGTTGTTGATAAAGAGGCTGATGCAGTAACTGGCGAGGTGGTTTTTGTTCTTAAGGGTGCAGGATGGGGACACGGTGTAGGCTTGTGTCAGATTGGTGCTGCCGTTATGGGTGAAAAAGGTTACGATTATAAGAGTATTTTGATGCATTATTATCCGGGTGCATATTTGGAACCGGTGTAGTAAATGTATAAACTGCAAAACCTTTTCTCTTTTAAAATATTATCATGTAGTTTTCTTTGCTTGTGTGGGGTATTTTTGTATCTTTGCAGTTTCTTATGACAAGGGCATATTTTGCACTTGCATAACGTTTTTTATCTGCAGTGCAGGTTAAAAAACGGTTTTTATACAATAAAATGTTAATATATTAGTTATTACTAATGTAATATTACTATAAAAATAGTTATAAATGGGTGGAGAAGTTGCTATGAATGTTGTTATAGAGGACGGTATGAGTGCTTGTGGACGTGCTGTTAAACGTTTGTTTGATATTGTATGTTCGCTCATAGGAATGATATGCCTTTCACCGGCATATCTTGCTGTATATATAGCATTGCGTCGTCAGGGTGATGGCCCCGTAATATATAAACAGGAACGTATAGGGTATAAAGGTAAACCGTTTTATATACTTAAATATCGTACAATGGTTGTCGATTCGGAAACCGACGACGAACCTCAACTTGCTGTAAAGAATGATGACCGTCTTACTCCTGTAGGTAAATTTCTTAGAGAACATCATTTGGACGAACTACCTCAATTGCTTAATGTTTTTCGTGGCGAAATGTCGTTTGTCGGTCCTCGTCCCGAACGAAAATATTTTATAGATAAAATTAAAGAGCATAATCCTAATTACGATTATATCTATCTTATGCGTCCCGGAATAACATCAATGGCTACGCTGTATAACGGATATACCGATACAATGGAAAAGATGCTTATACGTTTGGATATGGATTTGGAGTATCTCCGTACCCGCTCGTTGTTTCTCGACTTTAAAATTATTGTAAAGACCGTGTTGTCTATAATCAGCGGAAAGAAATTTTAAGTAGAAATAGATAAGTATAAGATATGAAAAAAATATTCTTCTTTTTATCATTACTCTTTTTGGTTCAGGTTGCAATAGCACAAACCATGACCGATGAACAGGTTATGAATTTTATTATAGCCGAGCAAGAAAAAGGTGCAAATCAGCAGGCAATAGCAACTAAACTCATAAAAAAAGGTGTTTCTGTAGAGCGACTTCGTAAAATTAAAGAAAAGTATGAAGCGCAGAAAGAGCAGTTGGGCGCATCCGATTTATTAGGAACATCTTCTGTCAAAACTACTCGTGTTCGTACACAGCAGGCGCAGAAAATGGACGACAAACAACGTCGAGAAAATAATATGCTTATTTCTGCAAGGGAAGAACAAAGTAAAAGATTCAGAACCCAAAAGCAAACACAACTGGATTTTGAAAAAGAGATGGAGTTCCTTGATATTGACTCTGTGCTTTATTATAAGAATATGTTTAAAGATGAAACCCCAGTCTTTGGACGTGATATATTCAATAACGAATTACTTACATTTGAACCGGCTTTGAATATTCCTGTCCCATCAAATTATGTGCTTGGTGCAGGCGATCAGGTAATAATAGACGTGTGGGGTGCCTCGCAAACCATAATAGACGAGGTTATATCTCCCGATGGATATTTGGTTATAGAGGGTATGGGACCGGTTAAACTTGCCGGCAAAACAATTGAAGAGGCAAATCAATATATAAAAGAGACTCTTGGAGAAATATATAGCGATTCACAGGTTAATTTAACCGTTGGTGCTATACGTACTGTACAGGTGCAGGTTATGGGTGAGGTTATTACTCCGGGAACATATACCCTTAGTGCACTTTCAACAGCATTTAATGCATTGTATGCCGCAGGCGGTATAAATGATTTAGGTACCATGCGTGCCATAAAAGTATATCGCGATGGAAAGTTGATATCTACGATAGATATTTACGATTATATCTTGAATGGAAATATAACAGGTAATGTTCGTTTACAGGACAACGATGTTATAACAGTGGGAGCATACGATGCACTGGTGAATTTGCAAGGTAAGGTTAAACGCCCAATGTTCTATGAGATGAAAAGTGATGAGTCAATTTCATCTTTGATAAATTATTCGGGTGGTTTTTCGGGTAATGCATATAAAGAGAATTTGCGTGTTGTACGTAAAAGCGGTAGAGAATATTCTATCTTTACTGTAACAAGAGACAATATGTCTTCTTTCAATATGTGCGATGGCGACTCTGTATATGTCGATTCTATTATACCTCGTTATTCCAATATGGTAGAGATTACAGGAGCCGTATTCTACCCGGGGCAGTATGAATATGGTAAAGATATAAAAACCATAAAAGAACTTATAAATATTGCCGGTGGTATTAGGGAAGATGCATTTTTAAATCGTGCCGTTTTACACCATAGAAACCACGATAATACAATAGAGGCACAGTCGGTCGATGTAAAGGGTATTCTTGATGGAACTGTTGCCGATATGGAATTACGAAATAACGATATAGTTTTTATTCCCAGTAAGAGCGATATGAAAGGGGAACAAACTATGAGAATCGGTGGCGAAGTACGTTTCCCCGGAGTGTACAAGTTTGCCGATAATACAACTATTGAAGACCTTATACTACAAGCCGGTGGTTTGACACGTGCTGCCTCTGTTACAAAAATAGATGTATTCCGTCAAATATACGATCCTAAGGCAAAAATGGAGTCTGACAATATTTCAGAAACATATACTTTTGAATTAAAGGATGGTTTTATTGTCGATGGTAATGACGGTTTTATATTACAACCTTTTGACGAAGTTTATGTTCGTCGCACTCCGGTACACTTCGAAACACAGAATGTAACAATA
>CAZEKX010000034.1:0-21512 GCA_964512955.1 uncultured Bacteroidaceae bacterium | reverse complement strand
GTTGTCCTGTGGAACAAAATCCTCGTCGTTCGAGCAGCTTGCCAACATAAGAGCAGCCGCTGCAAAAGCTAAATACTTAGTCTTCGCTACGCGCAAAAAACTCACGTTCGACAGAGCCGAAAATAAATTTTCGCTCTGTATTCTCTTAATCGTTTTTTTCATTGTTCTTAAAAAATATTATTATTGTTATTACTCTTTTATTCCAATTCATAATCGCCAAGATGTCCACCGTTTCCCCACGGATCGACATCAATACTGCTGACGGCAAAGCCACATTTAAGCGAGCGCAATGTGAGTATACTCATAAAATTGCACAGTGAGCGTGGTGGCTTCGACAAAGTCAAAGCCTTGTTCAACGGCGACTTCAATAATCTCCACTTGCGGTGCTTCGTATGCACCGGAATATCCGTTATTCATACATCCATCTGTTAATTGTTATACCATAGGTTCCCCCATTGACTCGTTTTGCTTTTAACCTTGTTGAAGCACGTCTGCGCTCGTTGTAAAAGTCCAAACGAGTTTGGCTTTTACTCGCTGGCAAGTGCTTTAGCGACCCACGCGGCACAAATTTCATCTGTGCTTCGCGTGACCATTCGCTGCAAAACTCGCGATAGTGAGATTTATTTCCATAAATCTCCCCATTCACCACGGCGAGAAGCACTTTCTTCCGCTTCGCCACCTTCGAGGCTTCCGCCATTGCCCCAACCGCCTACAGTGACGTTTGTTGTACTCGTAGTTATCATTTGCGACATCTCCAAGTTAATGACATTCATTCTTGGACATTCATAACGCTTCTTTCCTTCTGCAATCATTTTAGTTTTTAATGTTAATAGTTGAAATGAAAAAACGGCGTTTCCAACAAGGCACGGTGAGTGCCGACTGGTAACGCCGTAATATGATACAATGCTTCTTGGACCGCCACATGGAGGGGCGGAGCACCATTGCGAAAACATATAATTGATTGGTTGAGCTGAAAAACCGTAGAAATTTGGTGCAAGGTGAACGCAGTATGGAGCTTGCTCCAATAATGCTGAACCGTAGCCCAAATTATGCAAAAAGGTTCTGCTAACTCTTTGACTGCGTCGAAACATTGCTGCGCCTCGGAAGAATAAATAAGAAATTTCTTCTTCTCTCGGCTTGCTAATGTTTTGATATTCAGAAAATATTTTGTAAAATACGCGCGATGAGAATGTGTGTGTGTGTGTGTGTGTTTATACAAATATCACACATTTCCAAATTATTTATGTTAAAATTACATATTATAAACCTTTGAATACCAACAGGTGGCATACCGCACAAGGAGTATACGGCACTATATGCCCACAACTCTTTCGATATCGTTACTTGGTTTCTCATTGTTTAGTTGCATAAATCTTGGTTTGCGAATATAAAGATTTATTTAAACAACTTTCCAATTTACACACTTTTTAACCAAAAATTTATATTGTAGTTAGAAAAACAAATATATAAATGGTTTTAACTATACCTATGACAAATCTTTATATTTATGAGTAGATAAAAGCACCAAATGCCCCACACAAAACAAGTATGAGTATAGGAGATAATTTATAGACTTTTAATGCAATAAAGGCAAAGAGAAAAAGAGTTACACTCACAACAAACTGCATGGGTTCAATGGTTGGTATACCGAAATTCTCACTATTCATGAGTAACAGAGCAGCCGAAGCAATTAGTCCCACCACTGTTGGTCGGAGAACAGAAAAGAGTGTCTCTACCCGTGGATGCTTGCAATATTTCATAAAGAAACGACTTATAATGAGCATGAGTATAAATGATGGTAACATAACGGCAAACGAGGTTATTAACGAGCCTGCCACTGCCATTGCAACAGTTCCACCACTATTTATAACTGCTGTATAACCAACGTATGTTGCCGAGTTTATACCTATGGGTCCCGGTGTCATCTGGCTTATTGCAACAATATCGGTAAACTCCGACATGGTCATCCATGCATGACGTGTAACCACCTCACCCTGTATAACCGACAACATGCCATAGCCGCCACCAAAACTAAAGAGGCCTATTTTAAAAAACGAATAAAAAAGTTCTGCAAATATCCACATATCCTATTTTTTTATCTTGCTCCATAACAAACCACCTGCCACGGCACACATTATTATATATATAGGAGAGACTCTGAAAGCAACAATGAGCAAGGATGCCAAAACCGGAATCCACACATTTGTCCACGAAATACGTGCTGTTTTGGCAACAGAAAACACAGGAACGGCTATGAGTGCCACAACGGCAGGACGCAAGCCCATGAATATATTGTTCACTACTTCGTTCTCGCGGAATGTATTAAAAAAGAGTGCTATTAACAATATTATTATTACCGATGGTAACACATTCCCAACAGCCGAGAATAACGACCCTGCAACACCACGCAACTTATAACCTATGAAGATAGATATATTTACTGCAAATACACCGGGCGACGATTGCGCCACTGCAAGCAGGTCGACAAACCCCTCTTTACTTACCCAATTATTGCGCTCTACCACATCGCGCTCTATAAGTGGTATCATGGCATAACCACCGCCAATGGTGAATAGTCCTAACTTAAAAAAGGTGATAAAGAGTCTTAAAAGGCTTATCTCTTGCATATTCTATTGTTTCAAACAGAACCGAGCACATTTCTGCACTCGGTTCTTTGATAATAATATTTATATTTTGTTATTATCTGTTGGCAACCCACATATATGCATTGCGGAATATCTCTATCCAAGGTGTTACATCGTCTTTAAGATGATTCTGCGGATAGTTGGCACATTGCCATGGGAATATTGCACGTTCGGGGTGAGGCATCATTGCCACATGACGTCCGTCGGCACTTGCCAACGCTGCTACATTATACGAAGAGCCATTGGGGTTGGCAGGATAGCCATCGTAGGCATAACGTGCCACAATATTGTATTTTTCGGCATCATAAGGAAGGTCGAACTTGCCCTCGCCATGAGCCACCCAAACACCAAGACGGCTATTTGAGAGTGAACCGAACAATACACTGTTGTTTTCGGGTATATTGACACCTACAAACGAAGACTCGAACTTATGCGAATTATTATGTCGCATGTATCCGCGTTTTTCGTGTTCGGGATTAATGAGGTTTAACTCCATCATCAACTGACAACCGTTGCAGATACCCAATGAGAGTATATCTTCACGTGCGTAGAAACGGTCGAGTGCTGCCTTTGCCTTGGGGTTGTAGAGGAATCCGCCTGCCCATCCCTTTGCAGAACCAAGCACATCGGAGTTGGAGAAACCGCCACAGAAGACTATAAAGTTCACCTCGTCGAGTGTCTCACGTCCGCTTATGAGGTCGGTCATGGTAACATCCTTCACATCGAAGCCTGCCAAATACATTGCGTATGCCATTTCGCGTTCACCGTTTGTACCCTTCTCGCGAATGATTGCCGCACGAATACCCGATGTACTGCGTCGGTCGGCAGAGATACCGTAACTGTCGAGCATTCCTGTGAAATGCGCAGGAAGACGGAAACGTAAAGGCTGACTCTTATAATTACGCAGACGCTCGTCGGCACAACCGTTGAAACTCTGCTTGCGATCCATGAGGTATGAACTGTCGAACCACACATCGCGAAAATAATCGATATCGAACAAACGTGTACGTTTCTCCTTTGCAACAGCAATATGACGTTTCTTAGTGGGAGTACCTATCTTAACATAACATATTCCTGCATTATCCAGTATCTCTTTCATGCGGTTACTGTTACTGTCTGCCACCTGAATAACCAAAGCGGGATTCTCGGCAAAGAGCAATTTAACGATATCCTTCTCGGCAATTGTGTCGAGGTTTATCTCCATACCGCCCTCTACATTTGCAAAGCACATCTCGAGCAATGTTGTAATGAGACCACCTGCCGAGATATCGTGTCCGGCAAGAATAAGTCCTTCGTTTACCAACTGTTGAACAGCATCAAAAGCCTCTGCAAAATATTCGGGATTCTGAACAGTAGGTACATCGCTGCCTACACAATTGAGTGTCTGCGCAAATGCCGAACCACCAAGACGCAAAGCATCGAAACTGAAATCGATATGATAGAATGAACTCTTAGGCTCATTTACCATTACGGGCGAAACTACCTTACGTACATCGGAAACCTCACCGCCTGCCGATACAATGACTGTTCCCGGACTTATCACCTTTGTTCCATCGGGATACTTCTGTGTCATTGACAGAGAGTCCTTACCTGTGGGAACATTTATATGCAAATTACAGCAGAAATCGGACAAAGCCTCTACTCCACGATAGAGACGTGCATCTTCACCCTCTTGGGAACGGCAGGGCCACATCCAGTTTGCACTTAAAGATACGGTTTTTATACCATCGGAGAGTGGTGCAAGAACAATATTGGTGAGTGATTCTGCCACAGCAAGTACCGAACCTTTTGCAGGGTCGGCAAGACCTGCCTGCGGAGCATGACCTATAGATGTTGCAATACCTTTCTTACCACGATAGTCGAGTGTTACTACACCGCAATCGCTCAAAGGCAACTGTATTTCGCCTTGGCACTGCTGACGTGCTATTTTACCTGTTACCGAACGGTCAACCTTATTGGTGAGCCAATCCTTGCATGCCACAGCCTCGAGACGCAGTACGTTGGTGAGGTATTCATCGATATTATCGGTATTGTACTCTACGTTCTTATATTTACGCTCTTTTGTTGTATCCAACATGTATGTCTTGGGTGAAGAGCCGAACATTTGGCTTACGGAGAGGTCGAAAGGACGCTTGCCATCGGCCTGTTCAAATGCAAAGCGGGCATCACCGGTTGTTTCACCAACAACATACATTGGAGCACGTTCACGCTCGGCAACCTTACGAACATATTCAATGGCATCCTCTTTTATGAGCAAGCCCATGCGCTCTTGCGACTCATTTGCAATAATCTCTTTTGCCGACAATGTCTTGTCGCCTACAGGCAGTTTGGACATATCGATGAGACCACCACACTCCTCTACCAATTCCGACAGACAGTTTACATGTCCTGCCGAACCATGGTCGTGTATAGATACAACGGGGTTGGTATCGTCCTCGCAAAGAGCACGTACTACGTTGTAGGCACGTTTCTGCATTTCGGCATTGGCACGCTGAACTGCGTTCAACTCTATACCCGATGAGTAACGTCCGGTATCGACAGATGATACAGAACCACCACCAAGACCTATACGATAGTTATCGCCACCCATGACAATAACTTTATTACCCTTTTCGGGAGCACCCTTCAAACAGTCGCGGCGTGTACCGTATCCCACACCACCGGCAAGCATTATAACCTTGTCGTAACCGTACACTTCATTATTTTCGGCATGCTCGAATGTGAGAACAGAACCACAGATAAGGGGTTGACCGAATTTGTTTCCAAAGTCGGACGCACCGTTCGATGCTTTTATAAGAATTTGCTCGGGTGTTTGGTACAACCATTTACGAACCGGTAACAGTTGTTCCCACTTACGATCGTCGAAAGTACGGGGGTACGATGTCATATATACCGCTGTTCCGGCAATGGGCCATGAACCTTTACCACCACCCATACGGTCGCGAATTTCTCCTCCGGTTCCGGTAGATGCTCCGTTGAACGGTTCTACTGTTGTGGGGAAGTTATGTGTTTCTGCCTTTAACGATATTACTGTTTCAATATCTTTTATTACAAAATAATCGGGGATTGAGTGGTCGGCAGGAGCAAACTGCTCTACTACCGGTCCTTGTGCAAAGGCTACATTGTCCTTGTATGCCGATATTATTTTGTTGGGGTTCTCCTGAGTGGTACGTTTTATCATTGCAAAAAGAGATGAGGGCATCTCCTCGCCATCGATAACAAATGTTCCACCAAATATTTTATGACGGCAATGCTCAGAGTTTATCTGCGCAAAGCCAAAGACCTCGCTATCGGTAAGTTTGCGTCCCAATTCACCCTCTACACGGTGCAGATACTCTATCTCCTCTTTTGACAGTGCAAGACCCTCTGCCTCGTTATAACTCTCCAAATCTTCGATAAATTCAATTGGTTTGGGTTCTATATTCACAACGAAGATATTCTGGTCGAGACCATTATACATACGTTGCAACATGGGGTCGTATTCGGCATTCTCATCTTTTACCGCGAAATACTCCTCGATACGTATTATTCCGTCAAGACCCATATTTTGAGTTATCTCAACAGCATTGGTACTCCAAGGGGTTATCATTTCGCGACGAGGACCGACAAAACAACCCTCAAGAGTGCTGCCCTCAACCGGTGTCGCTTCGCCGTATAGCCAACATAGTTTTTGAATATCACTCTCATTCAAAGAGTGTTCCGTTTCGGTTGCAATTACCGTACGGTTTGGTGTACTGAAAAAGTAAATCATAAAAGATTGTATTTTAAATCATTTCTAATTCCCGTAACAGTTATTATTAATAATAAAAAACAATAACGCGACGCGAAGATAGCACAAAAAAATGATAGTTTGAACAGTATTACAACAAAAGATTGCCTGTTCCAAAAAAAGTTTCAATTAACAATAAAAAACAGTTGTAAAGGTATTATGAATTATTAAATATGTATTTTTGCAAGCAATGTTACGAAACTAATGATATTATGGATAATGTAATGAATATTCTGTTAGGATTCACTCTGCCGTTCTTGGGAACGACATTAGGTGCGGCAATGGTATTCTTGTTGCGTAAAGAGATGAAGGGATATACACAAAAGGCATTGCTTGGCTTTGCATCGGGTATTATGGTTGCTGCATGCTTTTGGTCGTTGCTTCAACCGGCATTGGAACAGACCGGCAATGAATCGTTCATGGATATTCTGCCGGTGCTGTCGGGCATGCTTGCCGGCATGGGATTTCTATTGTTGCTCGATACGGTTATTCCGCATCAGCATATCGATGAGAAACAGTCCGAAGGTCCTCGCTCCACCTTGTCGCGTTCAACAAAAATGATTCTTGCCGTTGCACTGCACAACATACCCGAAGGTATGGCTGTGGGTGTTGTATTTGCAGGTATATTTAATGGCGATAACACGCTAACCCTTGCCGGAGCATTTGCTTTGTCTGTGGGAATGGCTGTTCAGAATATTCCCGAAGGTGCAATTATATCCATGCCTTTGCACGACGAAGGCAAAAGCAGAGGAAAAGCATTCCTAATGGGTACACTGTCGGGATTGGTAGAACCTGTAGCCGCTGTACTAACCCTGCTGTTTCTCGATAATGTATCGTCGGCAATGCCCTTGTTATTGGCATTTGCGGCAGGTGCAATGTTATATGTGGTGGTAGAAGAGTTGATACCGGCATCGCAATCGGGGAAACATAGCAATATTGGTACTATAGGTTTTGCATTGGGTTTTATTCTGATGATGATTTTCGATGCAACAATAGGATAAGAATGGTATCTTGTTAATTTACAACATGGTTCAAAAGTAAACAAAATTTAACAATAAATATTGCAAAAATAAGAAGTAGATAAATGGTTATTTTTTATTACTTTTGCCCATAGTTCCATTATAAATTACAAAGAATTAGGAATCAACAATTTAAAATAAACCACACCTAAATAATTGATATTGTATGAACTACATACTTTTATTTACAATGATTTTGGCTTCGCTCTTTCTTGTATTTGCAGGAATGATGACGGCTAGTCTCATTTCGCCACGCAGTTACAACAAACAAAAAGGTGAGGCATACGAGTGCGGTATTCCCACGCAAGGTGCAACATGGGTACACTTCAGAGCAGGTTACTACCTGTTTTCTATTCTCTTTCTCATGTTCGACATTGAAACAGTATTTTTATTCCCTTGGGCTACAATTGTTCAAGAATTGGGAATGAAGGCTCTTATGGGAGTTCTGTTCTTCTTATTTATATTGGTATTGGGTCTTGCATACGCTTGGCGCAAAAAAGCACTTGAATGGAAATGAAAAAGCCGAATATTAAATCTATTCCCTACGAGGAATTTAAAGATAACGAGACGCTTGAGTCTTTGATAAAAGAGTTGAACAAGGAGCGTACCAACGTTATAGTAGGCGCACTCGACGACCTTATAAATTGGGGACGCAGTAATTCGCTTTGGTCGTTGACCTTTGCTACAAGTTGTTGCGGAATTGAGTTTATGGCAGTGGGAGCGGCACGCTACGATTTTGCACGTTTTGGTTTCGAGGTAACACGAAACTCACCACGACAAGCCGACCTCATAATGGTTGCAGGAACCATTACTCACAAAATGGCACCTGTACTCAAACGTCTGTACGACCAAATGGCAGACCCTAAATATGTTGTGGCAGTAGGAGGATGCGCAATTAGCGGAGGACCGTTCAAAGGGTCGTACCATGTACTGAACGGAGTAGATAAAATTATTCCTGTAGATGTATATATTCCCGGTTGTCCGCCACGTCCCGAGGCTATGCTCTATGGAATGATGCAGTTGCAACGCAAAGTAAAAATAGAGAAATACTTTGGTGGCAAAAACCATAAAAGCAAAAAGGGTGAGATGCCTAACGACCCTATTATTGTTACAAATGCACCTATCGACGAGATTAACGAAAACTGTTTGGAAAAATGAATCTGATTTTTATTGACATTCAGGAGTTCCCTAAACGAATGGAGGAATACAGATATAGCAAAGGAATGGATTTCCTGCGCGATATCATTGGCATGGACTGGGGCGAAGAGGGTTTGGGAACCATTTATATAATGGAAAATACCGCATCGGGAGAGAACATAGAGGTGGCTGTTCGCACAACCAACCGCGAAAAGCCTCAAATTCCAACCGTATGCCATTTGTGGAACGTTGCAGAGTTGTATGAGCGAGAGGTTTACGACTTCTTTGGAATATACTTCACTAAACATCCCGATATGCGTCGTCTGTTCTTGAGAAACGACTGGGTTGGTTACCCATTACGCAAGGACTATGATACAAGTGAGGCGATAAACCCCATTCGCATGGAGAGTGAAATTACCGAGGATGTACAACGTCCGTACGAAATTGCCGAAGAGAAAGAACAGGCTATCATAGACAGACAGACAAACAGAATACATGGAGACCAATATATAATTAATATTGGACCTCAGCACCCTGCCACTCATGGAGTATTGCGTTTTCGCTTGGCACTCGACGGCGAAGAGATAAAAAAGATTGATATACACTGCGGATACATACACCGAGGTATAGAGAAGATGAGTGAAAGCCTTACCTACCCGCAGATACTTGCACTTACCGACCGACTCGACTATTTAAGTGCACACCAGAACCGCCATGCACTATGCATGTGTATTGAAAAGGCTATGGGTATAGAGGTAACAGACAGAACGCAATACATACGTACCATAATGGATGAACTGCAACGTATTGATTCGCATCTTCTGTTCCTTTCGTGTGCAGCCATGGACTTGGGAGCGATAACAACATTTATTTATGGATTCCGCGACCGCGAAAAACTGCTCGACATTATGGAGGAGGTAACCGGTGGACGTCTTATACAAAATTATAACGTAATTGGCGGTGTGCAAGCCGACATAACACCCGACTTTGCACGTAAGGTAAAAGAGTTCTGCCAATATCAGAAAAGCAAGATAAAGGAGTACAACGATGTCTTTACATATAATGTGATAACACAAAAACGTATGAAAGGGGTTGGTGTGATATCGCGTGCCGATGCCATTTCGTTTGGTTGTACCGGTGGAACAGGACGTGCCGCAGGCTGGGCTTGCGATGTACGCAAACGCCACCCTTATGCTCTCTACGACAAAGTCGATTTCAAAGAGATTCTTTACAACAACGGAGATTGTTACGACCGTTTCTGGGTTCGTCTCGATGAGATATTGGAGTCTATTCATATTATAGAACAATTGATAGACAATATTCCCGAAGGCGATTACAAAGTAAAGACAAAACCCATTATACGTATTCCCGAAGGACGATATAGTGCCAGTGTTGAGGGCTCACGCGGTGAGTTTGGAGTGTACATAGAGAGCCGAGGCGAAAAATCGCCATATAGAATTAAATTCCGTCCTATGGGCTTGCCGCTTATTGCCGCTATGCACAAGATATTAAAAGGTACAAAAATAGCCGACCTCATTGCCATTGGTGCAACACTCGACTATGTGATACCCGATATTGACCGATAATAAAAACAATAATTTATATGTTCGATTTCAGTACCATAACAACAGCAATAGACCAGTTCCTACGCTCTATTATGTCGGCACAGGCTGCAATTATTGTAGAGTGCATACTGGTTGCCCTGTGCGCACTGCTTGCCTACGTTATGTTTGCAATAATAATGATTTTCATGGAGCGTAAGGTATGTGCAGCCTTTCAATGTCGTTTAGGTCCCATGCGTGTAGGTCCTTGGGGATTATTACAGGTTTTTGCCGACGTATTCAAGATGCTCATAAAGGAGATTATCACTATTAACCGTTCCGACAACCTGCTCTATCGCCTTGCACCCTACTTGGTTGTAATGAGTTCCGTTCTCACATTCTGCTGTTTGCCATTTGCTAAAGGATTGCAAGTTCTCGATTTTAACATGGGAGTATTTTTTCTTATGGCAACATCGTCGTTTGGTGTTTTGGGAATATTACTTGCAGGATGGAGCAGTAACAACAAATTCTCTATGATTGGCGCAATGCGAAGCGGTGCACAAATGATTAGTTACGAATTATCTATTGGTTTGTGTATGCTCACAGTTGTAGCACTCAGTGGTACAATGCAGATTAGCGAATTGGTTGAGCAACAGAGCGATGGATGGTTTATTTTCAAAGGACATCTGCCAGCAATACTTGCCTTTATAATATACCTTATTGCAGGTAATGCCGAAACAAACCGCGCTCCATTCGACCTTCCCGAAGCAGAATCGGAACTTACAGCAGGTTTCCACACCGAGTATTCCGGAATGCATTTCGGATTTTTCTATGTGGCTGAGTTCATGAATCTTTTTATTGTGGCTGCTATTGCTTCGACACTATTCCTTGGCGGATGGATGCCACTCCACATAAGCGGTTTCGACAGTTTCAACACCGTAATGGACTTCATTCCCGGAATTGTTTGGTTTTTGGGAAAGACATTCCTTATAATATGGGTATTAATGTGGTTCCGATGGACATTCCCACGCTTGCGAATAGACCAGGTGCCCACACTCGAATGGAAATATTTGCTTCCTATTGGTTTGGTAAATCTGCTCATCATGACAGTGTGTGTGGTTATGGGTTGGACCTTTTAAAATATGATATAGAATAGATTTTATGGAATTCCGAGATACATATATTGGTAAGATTATAAATGGTGTAAAATCTTTACTCACCGGTTTAGGGGTTACACTCAAAGAGTTCTTTACAAAAAAGGTTACAGAACAGTACCCCGAAAACCGTAATACATTGAAGATTGCAGATAGACATCGTGCAATGCTTTATATGCCTTTGGACGAAAATGGCAATAACAAATGTATTGCATGTGGTCTGTGTCAGGCGGCATGTCCCAACGGCACAATAACTGTAAAAACAAAGACTGTTACCGACGAAGAGACAGGCAAAAGCAAAAAGGTATTGGTGGAATATACCTACGACTTGGGTTGTTGCATGTTCTGCCAGTTATGTGTAAATGCTTGTCCCAAGGATGCCATTGCATTTAACAACAATTTTGAGAATGCGGTATTCGACCGTAACAAACTCGTTTTAAGATTAAATAAATAGAATATTGTAAGATATGGAACATTATACAAATATTTTAATCTTTTCGATACTTGCATTACTGATGATTGCAGCCGCTATAGCCGCTGTTACATCGAGTAAGATTATGCGTGCCGCCACATATCTGTTGTTTGTCCTCTTTGCCACAGCAGGACTATACTTCAGTATGTATTACACCTTTTTGGGTGCAACACAAATAACGGTATATGCAGGAGGTATTGTCGTACTGTTTGTGTTTGCAATTCTGCTCATTGGTAAAGGAAGTATAGATGTAACACATACCTCGAAGTTACGTTACATGGCTGGAGTGCTGGCTTCGATGTCGGGACTTGCCATAACTCTATATATTATTAAAACAACCCACTTTGTTGCCGACAAACTGAACCCCGACGGTGTTTCCATGCAAACATTGGGAAAGACCATTATGGGTACCGATAAATATAATTTCATACTCACATTCGAGGTAATGAGCATTCTGTTGCTTGCCTGCATGGTGGGTGCAATTCTAATCGCACGTAAAAAGTAAATATTATGATTATACCTGCTGAATATTATCTTATATTGTCTGCCGTACTCTTTTTTATTGGAGTATTTGGTTTCTTTACACGACGTAATCTTATATCGTTGCTGATTAGCACCGAACTTATGCTAAATGCTGTAGAGATTAATTTCGCAGTGTTCAATGCATACTGTTTCGAGAACTTAGAGGGTTATATATTTACACTCTTCGGTATTGGAATTGCTGCTGCCGAGACTGCTGTGGCAATTGCCATAATCATAAATGTTTACCGAAACATTAAGACAATACATATTAAGAATTTGAGAGAACTTAAAAACTAAATAAAGATGGAATTTGCCATATATATATTAGTATTACCCCTAGTGAGTTTCTTAATTTTGGGGTTGGCAGGCATGAAGATGTTGCATAAAGTGGCAGGTATCATTGGTACTTTGTCGTTATCGATGGTTACGGTGCTTGCATACACTGTAGCCACAATATATTTCGGTGCAGGACGAGGCGAAGAGGGAGTATTCCCTACCCTGTTGCCATATAACTATACTTGGTTGCCTCTTGGTGGCAATATAAGCATAGATATGGGTATGCTGATAGACCCTATTTCGGTTATGATGCTTGTTGTAATATCTACGGTAAGCCTTATGGTACATATCTACTCATTGGGATACATGAAGGGCGAGAAGGGATTCCAACGTTACTATGCCTATCTCTCTCTCTTTACTTTCTCTATGTTGGGTTTGGTTGTTGCAACAAATATATTTCAGATGTATCTGTTTTGGGAGTTGGTTGGTGTATCGTCCTATCTGCTTATAGGTTTTTATTATACCAAGCCTGCCGCTATTGCTGCATCGAAAAAGGCATTTATAGTAACTCGCTTTGCCGACCTTTTCTTCCTCATAGGAATACTCATTTATGGATACTATACACAAGGATTCTCATTCGAAGTAAATGAGGCAATACTGCTATCAGCCGGTGCAGTTCTGCCCTTGGCTTTGGGGCTTATGTTCATAGGTGGTGCCGGCAAGAGTGCCATGTTCCCCCTACATATATGGTTACCCGACGCAATGGAGGGCCCCACACCGGTATCGGCACTGATACATGCCGCAACAATGGTTGTTGCCGGAGTATATCTTGTGGCACGTATGTTCCCCCTGTTTATAGGATATGCTCCCGACACTCTGCATCTTATTGCCTATGTGGGAGCGTTCACTGCTCTGTATGCCGCAGTGGTGGCGTGCGTACAGACCGATATTAAAAGAGTATTGGCATTCTCTACAATATCGCAAATTGCATTTATGATGGTGGCTTTGGGTGTATGCACATCGGCAGACCCTCACGAAGGCGGTTTGGGATATATGGCGTCGATGTTCCACCTGTTCACACATGCCATGTTCAAAGGACTTCTTTTCCTTGGTGCCGGAGCAATAATACATGCTGTACACAGCAACGAAAAGAGTTACATGGGTGGACTAAGAAAATATATGCCTGTTACACACATTACATTTCTTATTGCATGCCTTGCAATTGCAGGCATACCACCATTCAGCGGATTCTTCAGCAAAGATGAGATATTGACAGCATGCTACGATTTCTCACCCATAATGGGAGTATTCATGAGTTTCGTGGCTGCTCTCACTGCATTCTACATGTTCCGCCTCTATTATTTGATATTCTGGGGAAAAAGCCACTACGAGGAGAGAATGGTTGCATACAACAACGGAACAGTTAAAGAAAAACCACACAAACCGCACGAAGCACCATTGTGCATGACCATGCCATTGGTTGTACTTGCAACAATTACATGTATTGCCGGATTCATTCCTTTTGGAGAGTATATAAGCAGTAACGGTCATGCCTACGAGATACATTTGCGTACCGAGGTTGCCGTATCGAGCATACTTTTTGCGATTGCAGGAATAGCCATTGCCACCGTAATGTATATGAAGGGTGAAAGCAAATTGACACAAACCATAAACAGAACCTTCAAAGGATTTATCAGAGCCGCATATAGACGTTTCTACATGGATGAACTATGGTTGTTCGTAACAAAGAAAATAATCTTCAACTGTATAAGCCGTCCCATTGCATGGTTCGACAAAAAAGTTATCGATGGTAGTATGGATATGCTTGCCATCATAACCCAACGACTAGGAGACTTTGTCCGCCCAATGCAGAGCGGAAACATACAGAGTTACAGTGTTTGGTTCCTGAGTGGAGCGTTGGCACTTATACTTATACTATTATACCTTGTATAACACAGAAATAGGATAAAATCATGAATATACTTAATCTTTTTGTAGTAATACCGCTTGTTATGCTCATTGCCTTGTGGATGAGCAAAGGTATGAAACAGATACGCACTGTAATGGTTACAGGTTCTACCCTGTTGCTTGTACTATCGGTATATCTTACGATAGACTTCATATCGTTACGAAATGCAGGTATCACAGATGCACAACTATACACCGATTCATGGAGTTGGTACACACCATTGAATATATGTTATTCCATTGGAGTAGACGGTATATCGGTTGCAATGTTGTTACTATCGTCCATTATTGTGTTTACAGGGACATTTGCGTCGTGGGAGATGAAACCACTTACCAAGGAGTATTTCTTATGGTACACACTGTTATCGTTGGGAGTTTATGGTTTCTTCATATCTACAGACCTATTCACAATGTTTATGTTCTACGAAACAGCCCTCATTCCCATGTACCTTCTTATTGGAGTTTGGGGAAGCGGTAAAAAGGAGTATTCGGCAATGAAACTTACCTTGATGCTCATGGGCGGTTCGGCATTCCTATTGATGGGTATTCTGGGTATCTACTTCGGTAGTGGAGCAACCACAATGAATATACACGAAATAGCGGCTATGGGTAATATACCGGCTAATATACAACATATATTCTTCCCACTCACATTCATTGGTTTTGGAGTGTTAGGAGCACTGTTTCCCTTTCACACATGGAGCCCCGACGGTCATGCAAGTGCTCCCACAGCAGTTTCCATGTTACATGCCGGAGTACTCATGAAATTAGGTGGATATGGATGTTTCAGAATAGCCATGTACCTGTTGCCACAGGCTGCCAACGACCTTGCGTGGATATTTATAATATTAACTACAATTAGTGTTGTATATGGAGCATTAAGTGCAATAAGTCAAACCGATTTGAAGTATATAAATGCCTACTCTTCGGTTTCGCATTGCGGCTTAGTGTTGTTTGCACTTCTTATGATGACACGTACAGCATGTACCGGAGCAATATTGCAGATGCTCTCTCATGGACTTATGACAGCACTATTCTTTGCGCTCATAGGTATGATATATGGTCGCACCCACACACGCGACATTGGCAAGATGCAAGGATTGATGAAGATAATGCCATTCCTTGCAGTAGGTTATGTGATTGCCGGACTGGCAAATCTGGGACTTCCCGGATTCAGCGGTTTTATTGCCGAAATGACAATATTTGTAGGTGCATTTTCGGTAGACGACACATTCCACCGCACAGTTACAATAATAGCATGTACAAGTATTGTAATTACAGCGGTATATATTCTGCGTGTAGTAGGGAAAATACTATATGGCGAACCCACAGACAAGGAACATCTTAAACTGACCGATGCACTGTGGCATGAACGTTTTACCGTTATTTGCCTCATTATATGTGTTGCCGGATTAGGTATTCTTCCCATGTGGGTAAGCAACCTCATAAACAGCGGTGTAGCAAACATTATTTCGAACATACAGCCATAAAAAAACCGAGATAGCAATATGAATTATCTACAATTCCTATCAATGCGTCCGGAGATAAGTCTCCTGTCGACATTTGTAATAATATTCCTCTTCGACCTAATAGCCACAGGTCGTTATCGTCGCATATTTCATGGTATAGTGTGCCTGCTGATGCTTGTACATACATATGTATGCATGACAACAACAAGCGAAGAATTAACACTGTTTGGTGGAATGTACTATAACAACCCCATGATATCGTTCATGAAGGCTATGCTCACATGCGGTACCATACTTGTTATTCTGCAAGCAAACAGATGGTTGCGTAGCACAAGTACATACTACAAACAGGGTGAGTTTTATATACTTATGCTCAGTACACTCATAGGTATGTATTTTATGTTGAGCGCACGACACTTCCTATTACTATTTATAGGTGTAGAACTGGCATCCCTTCCTTTGGCATGCCTTGTTGCATTCGACAAATACCGTCATCACTCAGCCGAGGCAGGCATTAAGTATATTCTTACCTCTATGTTTTCATCGGCAGTTATGCTTTATGGAATATCGTTCCTGTATGGCAGTTGCGGAACACTCTATTTCGACGATATGCAAACCATGCTCACCGGTACTCCAATAAACATTTTCTCTCTTGTAATGTTCTTTGCCGGTTTAGGTTTTAAAATATCACTTGTACCATTTCATTTATGGACTGCCGACAGTTATCAAGGTGCCCCCACTGTTGTAACAGCATATTTGTCGGTTATATCGAAAGGAGCAGCAGTGTTTACCCTCTTCGTCGTTCTTACAAAGGTCTTTGCAAATATGATAGCAGAGTGGCAAACAATAATATACATTCTTACCGTTGCCAGCATAACTGTTGCCAATTTGTTTGCAATTAAGCAGCACGACTTAAAACGTTTCATGGCATTCAGCAGTATATCACAGGCGGGATATATTATGCTTGCAGTGATAAGTGGTACCACACAGGGAATGACTGCAATGGTATTCTATATCTTAGTGTACATTGTTGCCAACCTTGCAGTCTTTGGAGTTATAGAAAGTTTCGAGAATCAATGTACCGATGGAGTGAAACGCGAGGATATGAATGGTTTCTACAAGAGTAACCCACGCCTTGCATTTCTAATGACTCTTGCACTATTCTCTTTGGCAGGTATACCACCATTTGCAGGTTTCTTCAGCAAGTTCTTTGTCTTTATGAGTGCATTCGATGCGGGTTTCATGATATTGGTATTTATTGCCCTCATAAACACCGTAATATCACTCTACTACTACCTGCTAATAGTAAAGGCTATGTTTATAACTCCAAACGACAACCCAATAAAACCTGTTAAGTGCGACCCATTTACACGAATCAGTCTTACATTCTGCTTATTAGGTATCATTTTCTTGGGAATATTCAGTTTTGTATATATAAACATCGATAAATTATCGTTCTGATAAGAATTATAGATATACAATTAATGCGTTGCACTTTGTAAAGTGCAACGCATTAATTGTATTTAGATATTATAGTCCTTACTGCTTCTGTCGATTAATGATATATATGCCGGCTGTAGCCAACAGTGCCGCAAACATATATTTCCAATAAAAAGGTTCTCCCAAACATATACACGAAGTAACAGCACCTACAATGGGAATAAGCGAATTAAAGATAGCCACTCTACCCACCGGATTGCAGCTCAACAACTTATTATAGAGAGTAAAACCAAGAGAAGATATTGCTGTTAACAAAAACAATATAACAACACCGCGCATTGTTACAGATGGTAATTCACCACCCCACAACATACCAATTGCAACAAGAGACAAACCACCAAAGAACAGACTGTAACCCGTAGCGACAAACACATCGCCACGAGAAGCAAGACCACGCGTTAAAAGCCCGGCACAAGCAGCACACAGAGTATTTACAATAATCATTCCATCGCCAAGTATGGTAAACCCTGCATCGGCACCACCCACATTAAGTATAAGCAGACCCGTAAAACCAATGGAACAACCGATTAATTTTCCGACTGTTAATTTATCGGTCTTGAAAAAAGCACAAGCAAGCAATACAACCAAGAATGTCCCTAATGAGTTAAGAATTGCCGCTCTGGCACCCGACGTATAGGAGAGACCAATATAAAAAAACGCATAATGCAGTGTTGTATTCATCAAGGCAAAGAAGAGGATATATAGCCATCCCGAAGTACCGGAAATAGCGAAACGCCTACGCATAACAAATGCCAAAATAAGCACCAATACTCCGGCAAAAGCAAACCTGAGCCCGGCAAACAACATTTTGGCACCGGTCATAGCAGTTGTTATACCAAACTCCTCAAACCCCAACTTAACAAGAGGAAAAGCCCACCCCCATGATATTGCAGCAGTCAAAGCAAGTATAGTTACCCACACAGGATGTCGAAATATGTCTCTTTTCTCTTTACACATAACATATATACGATACACAAATTACCGAATGGAGAAGAGAATAATCAGCCTCTTCACTCAATTTGAGTGTAAAGTTACAGAAAAACACCGAAATAAAAGAGAGGAATTATGGAAATATAAGTAAAACCATTCACATCTCTTTATATCCGTTATTACAAACAGTTCTAAAATTTCGAAACAGAATCTGAATTTCGGTAAATAACAAAAAGAAGATAAAGAATTTGTATTATTAAAAAGAATATCTAACTTTGTAGATGGTAAATAAATTTTAACATTAAAAGTCATAATCATTATTAATCAATAAGAATTCAGCCATAGGTTGAATTCCAAATCAAAAAACAAAACAAAATGAAAATCCTACTAACTGGTGGTGCAGGCTTCATTGGAAGTCACACCTTGATTGAACTTACCGAAGCCGGACACGAGGCTGTAGTAGTTGACAATTTGGACAACTCATCTCCCATCTCGCTAAAGCGTGTTGCCAAAATCATTGGCAAAGAGGTGCCTTTCTACAAAGTAGACATCCGCGATCGCGAAGGTTTGCAGAAGGTTTTCGATGAGCACAAATTCGATGCATGTATTCACTTTGCAGGTCTAAAGGCTGTGGGTGAGAGTTGTGCTAAACCTCTTGAGTATTACGAGAACAACATGAACGGAACATTCGTTCTTGTCGACGTAATGCGTAAGAATGGTTGCAAGAATATGATATTCTCTTCCAGCGCAACCGTTTACGGCGACCCAGCCATTATCCCTATTACCGAAGAGTGTCCCAAAGGCCACTGCACTAACCCCTACGGACAGACAAAGTCAATGCTCGAGGAGGTACTTATGGATATTCAGAAAGCCGACAACGAATGGAATATTGTTCTTCTTCGCTACTTCAACCCCATAGGTGCTCACAAGAGCGGTACCATTGGCGAGAATCCCAACGGAATACCTAACAACCTAATGCCTTACATCACCCAGACAGCAGTTGGTAAACGTGCAGAACTTGGAGTATTCGGAGACGATTACGATACACACGACGGTACAGGCGTTCGCGACTACATACACGTAGTAGACCTTGCTCGTGCTCACGTAGCAGCATTGAAAGCCATTGTAGCAAACAAAGGAATAGCAATATACAATATTGGTACCGGTCATGGTTACTCAGTATTGGATGTTGTTAAAGCATTTGAGAAGGCGAACGGTGTTCCCGTACCCTACTCTATCAAGCCACGTCGTCCGGGAGATATCGCAACATGTTATTGCAACCCTGCAAAGGCAGAAGCAGAACTAGGCTGGAAAGCTGAATTCGGTATCGAAGAGATGTGTCGCGACAGTTGGAACTGGCAAAAGAATAACCCTAACGGATTCGAGGAGTAATAACCTCCATACGAAATTGAATTGAAGCCCAAAGTTTTTTCCAAACTTTGGGCTTCAATTATGTAATTAGTAAGTTTTTTAGTTAGTGCATATGTAATACAGTCTAAATCAAACAACATTCTTTGTCAATCGAAGAAAAGATTGTTAAGCAGAAACTCATTGAGCAATTTATATTTGATTCTTACACTCTTTAAACTTTTTTATATATTTTTGCAACATACACAGTTATTATTATAGAATAATACCAAAGAAAACTCTATTTGACATGAGAGTAGAGAATAAGATTTGTCGATATAAGAAAAAATTAATTAATGTATATAGCACCTATGAATATTAAGTATTGGATAAATAAATGGTTAGAAAGTGGGTTGTGGTGGCAAATACTATTTTTTACGATAGTCAACCTTGTTGTCTTTTTGCTTTGCATTGGTATTTATTTCTGTTTTAAAACTGCAGATTCCGAACTTGGGATATGGGCTGCTATACGACTTTTTTTAGATTCAAACAGCATTATTGATGAGCCTGAAGTTTACACATGGAACAACTTGCTGTTATTATTCACAGAATGTATGGGAACAATCTTATTCTCCGGACTCATCGTTTCCATTATTACTAATGTTATCAGTCTAAAGGTTGACTCCATAAAAGAGGGACATATACATTATAAGTTAAAAAATCACATTGTCATTATTGGATATGACACAATAGTACCGTCCATTATATCTGAATTAATTAAACATCCTCAATATTCAAAGTCTAAAATCATACTGCAAACATCATCCCCTGTAGAAGAGATAAGGAGTGAACTACTTTCAAAGTTATCTAAGAACACCTTGAAACATATTATTTTAATACACGCTCCAAGACTATCTGTTGAAGAGTTAGAATTGTTATATACAATTAATGCTAAAGAAATATTCATAGTGGGAGACCGTATGCAAAGCGACCACGATGCCGAGAATATTTTTACATTTGAAACATTGGTAGAGATACATGAGCAGAAAGGAGTAACAGAACGTAAGCCTATGACAATCTGGTTCGAAAATGAAGCCTCCTATGCAGCCTTACAACTCAATGATATTAGTGAAGAATGGAAGAAGTTTTTCGAGTTCAAACCCTATAACTTCTACAAACGATGGGCAAATCGTTTGCTTACGAATAGTAATTATGGAATTGGTAATAAAAAGATTATCTACCCAGAATTAGACCACAATGGTATTAAAGAAGATAGTTCAAAACACATTCATTTAATTATTGTAGGAATGAATCGTATGGGAATAGCACTTGCTAAAGAGGCTGCACACATGATGCATTTTCCTAACTTTGATGAGAAAACCGGGAACAACCGAACACGAATCACATTTATAGATGACAAAGCCGATGTTGAAATGAATTTCTTTATAGGTAGACACTGATCTGACCCCAAGAAGTTGGACGGATTAATAATAAGTTTTATTGGTAAAGAGTTCGGTATTGCACCGGGCTCTTTCCTTTTAGTCTCAGTTTAATTCTGTCATTATTGTAGTAATGGATATACCTCTTCAGTTCTTGTTTAAAGTGATCCATATCCTCGAACTTCTGCAAATATAGTAATTCAGATTTCATAATACCAAAAAAGTTCTCCATCATTGCATTGTCAAGACAGTTGCCTTTGCGTGACATGCTCTGTACTATGCCATTACGTTTGAGTGTCCGCTGATACTGCATGTGCTGATAAT